>JAYSEE010000157.1:0-8552 GCA_041914045.1 Ferrovibrio sp.
CCGAGACGATGATCTGGCGGTTCTGGTCGCACAGCGCGTTGAAGGTATGGAAGAATTCTTCCTGGGTGCTTTCCTTGCCGGCGATGAACTGGATGTCGTCGATCATCAGCACATCGACCGAGCGGAACTGCTCCTTGAAGGCCATCGTGTCCTTGAAACGCAGGGCGCGAATGAACTGATACATGAACTTCTCGGCGGAAAGGTAGACCACCTTGCGCTCGGGAAAGAGCTGGCGGATATGCCAGCCGATGGCATGCATCAGATGCGTCTTGCCGAGGCCCACGCCGCCATAAAGGAAAAGCGGGTTGTAGGCCACTTCAGGGCTTTCGGCCACGCGCAACGCGGCGGCGCGCGCCAGCTCGTTGGACTTGCCGGTGACGAAGCTCTCGAAAGTGAAGCGCGGATCCAGCGGCGCCGACAATTCGCGCTCGACATCCAGCATATCACGCGCCGGCAGCGGCACGGTGCGGATATCCTGGGTGCGGATATCCTGGGCGCGGATATCTTGAGCGCGGGCATCTTGGACCCGGGCATCCATGCGCGGCTCCGCCGATGCCGACGCGGCCGCCGACTTCTGCGCAGCGCCATCCTGAGCCGATGCCTGCTGAGCCGATCCCTGGCCGGGCTTGGCAGCGGCTGCGGCGCGCACCTGGATCAGCACCCGGCGCACATCCGGATTTTCCAGCCGCCAGATTTCGCGCAGGCGTTCCGAGTAATGATTGGCGACCCAATCGCGCATGAAGCGCGTGGGCACCGAAAGATGCACATCGCCGGCTTCCAGTTCAGGCTTGGCGAGCGCCAGCGGCTTGAGCCAGCTGTTGAAGGCGGCATCGCCGAACGCGCCGCGCAGGCGCGTGCGCACGCGCAGCCATTGTTCGGGCAGCGGATGCGCGGAAGCCGACGGAATGCCGGTTTCAACGTCTGCGCCGGCTTGCGAATTGGAGGCAGATTGCGGCTGCGGAAAGGACGATTTCACCATGACGCGGCCTCAGCTCTGCGTCCAGGCGAGGCCGGAGGCCTTCCAACCATTGCTGTTGCCGCGATGCTTGCCGCTATCGAGATCGCCTTCGAAGCCGCCGACGACATTGTAGCACGGGCCGAAGCCGGCCTTGGTCATGGCGATGGCCGCAGCGCGCGAACGCGCGCCGGAGCGGCAGAGGAAATACAGCGGCTGGCCTGGGGCAACGTCCTTGGCGCGCAATTCATCGGCAAAACTCGAGTTCACATTCATGGTCGGATAAACTTGCCAGGAAATTTGCAAAAGGGATTTAGAGAGCGAAGTCAGATCGGGCAGCCCAACGAAACTCCACTCCGGCGCGGTGCGCACATCAATCAGGATCGCGGCGGCGTCCGACTGCAGTTTCGACCAGGCTTCGGCTGGAAGTACATCGCCCGCATATCCATCCTGAACCCCCGTTGTCGCCGCCTGCATCCCCAAAACCTCGCGCCACGTATTTCGTTTTTTCAAACCAATTTATGGAGCGTAACGCGCCACCGCCAACCCGCCGAAACGACGCCTCAACGAGGCATTCGTCACTGCCTGGCCATCACAAAACGAAACGCCAACCGACCAACTTAGCTTGTCTGCCGATCCATATTCCGCCCCGTGGCAGCGGCTGCATTAAACGCAAAAAGGCTTCCGCTAAGCAAGCACGCTTTCGCCTCTTCGCCAAAAAAAAACCGCGCTGTGACGCAAACAACCCGCTTGCACTTTTTTTCCCGATGGTGTGGTCACATTCGCATCAGTCATGCGGCATTTTCACAGCAGCTTGACCATCTTGTCGCTTCTATCCGGCAAGTGCTTGTACGCGCTTCACGATCATGCCCACGCAATAAAACAAGCCGCCGGAATGAAACGCCGAATGCCGCGCCGAACGAAGCGGCATCCTTCCTTTGGCATGCTGCATTGGAACGAGAAGGTTATGCAGCGCACAAAAAAACATCGCCACGATCCGGAGGAACCGTGGCGAGGCGAAACTATTTTTGCTGAATGCTTTAGCGGCTTGCGCCGACTTTGCCCTACGGCAACAAAGATAGCTCTGCGGGGCAAACCCAAGGCTCCGTATGCGGAACCCTGGCAAGGCATCGACCCAGCGGATCGTCAGGGCTGCCCAGGCTTGCGGCCCGGGTTTGCGGCCCAGGCTTGCGGCCCAGGGCCGGCCCCGACCGCCGGATCAGGCCATCGCTTTGACGCGGGCGTTCAGGCGCGACAGCTTGCGCGAGGCGGCGCCCTTCTTGACGGCGCCCTTGGTCACGCTCTTGTCGAGAGCCGGCTGAGCCAGCTTCAGGGCGGCCTGAGCGGCAGTCTTATCGCCCTTGGCGATGGCGGTCTCGACGCCCTTGACGGCGGTGCGGACCTTGCTGCGGCGGGCGCGGTTGACTTCGGTGCGCTTGGGGGTTTGGCGGGCGCGCTTCTCCGCCGACTTATGCTGAGCCATGGATCAGGAATTCCAGTTTCGTGATGAGTGCCGTGAGGCGAATTCGAGGCGCGCGTTATAGCCCCGGCTTGGGAAGGCGTCAACCCTGCCGAGGCTGCCCGTAAATCCGGCGGTTTTCCGTTTCGGGCGGCAGCCCGGCCGGCATGCGTTGATCGCCGGCCAAGCAGCCGGCATAGTGCCAAGATGTTGGAAAACCTGCCCCCTCTGCTGGATCTGGCCGCTCGCGGGATTTACCTGCTGGGAGCCGCCTGGGGGTTCGCCCTGATGGCCACCAGCGCCCTGCCCGCCGCTTTCTTCTGGGGCATCGGCGGCGGTTTGCAGCTTGCGCTGGCCCTGGTGGAATCAGGCTTGCTGCTCGGCCTGCCCGGTTTGGCCGGGCTGGCGCCGGACCTGCTGTTCTATAATGCCAACCTGGGCGCCATGGCGCTGGGGCTGGGCGCGATCTTTTCCATCGTGGTGCCGCCGGCCGCCAAGCGGCGCACCTTGTTTACCGCGCTGGGCATGGCCTTGCTGCTGGCCGCCGCGGTAGGCCGGCTGCCGCTGGGGCAATTGCCGATGCCGCTGGTGCTGCTGGGCCTGCTGATGCTGGCAGTGCTGATCGGCCTGCGCTACCGCCCCGCTCCCGCCCGCTGGCTGCTGGCCGGCATGCTGCTGCTCGGACTGGCCGAATTGACCCGCCATGGCTATCTGCCGGGCCTGCCGCTGGCCGATGCGGAAGCCGCCCGCGCCCTGCTGGGCCTGGGCCTGTTCGGCTTCGGCCGCGCCGCGCGGTCTGCCTGAACCCCGGCCTGCCTGAACCCCGATCTGCCTGAAAGCCTCCTGTTTCCACAGCAGGGATTTGCATTGCCGAAAATTATTTTAAGTATAAAATAATTTTCGAACCTGGAGGCGCCTATGAAAATCGCCATCATCGGCGGCGGACCGGCCGGCCTGTATCTCGCCCTGCTGCTGAAGAAAGCCGATCCCGGCCATGCCATCGTCGTGCATGAGCGCAACCGGCCCGACGACACTTTCGGCTTCGGCGTGGTGTTCTCGGACGAAACGCTGAACCAGTTCCTGGCGGAAGATGCCGAAACCCATGCGCTGATCGCCGACCGCTTCGCCCATTGGCACGAAATCGACGTGGTGCATGGCGATGAAACGATACGCTCGGGCGGCCATGGCTTTTGCGGCCTGGCGCGCGTCACCTTGCTGGAAATACTGCACCGCCGCTGCCGCGAGCTGGGCGTGGATCTGCGCTTCCAGGACGAAGCGCTGGATTTCGAACGCCTGCGCCGCGAAAACGACCTGCTGGTGGGCGCCGACGGCATCAACAGCGCCATGCGCGAATTGTGGAAACAGCATTTCAAGCCCAGCCTGGATTGGCGGCGCAACAAATTCGTCTGGCTCGGCACCACTTTGCCGCTGGACACCTTCACCTTCATCTTCCGCGCCAACGAGCATGGCCTGTTCCAGGTGCATGCCTATCGCTTCGAGGCAGGCCGCTCCACCTTCATCATCGAGACCAGCGAGGAAACCTGGAAGCGCGCCGGACTGGATAAGGCCGACGAAGCCGCAACCGTGGCTTATTGCGAAAAGCTGTTCGCGCAAGACCTCAAGGGCCATCGGCTGCTGACCAATAAATCGCTCTGGCGCACCTTTCCCACCGTGCGCTGCGAAAGCTGGGTGTATGAAAACACCGTGCTGATCGGCGATGCCGTGCATACCGCGCATTTTTCCATCGGCTCCGGCACCAAGCTGGCGATGGAAGACGCCATCGCACTGAGCCGCGCCATTTCGGCCCCCGGCAACGACGTAAAAGCCAAGCTGGCCGCCTTCGAGGCCGAGCGCCATGAGCAGACCGAGATATTGCAGCATGCCGCGCAGGTCTCGCTGGAATGGTTCGAGCAGACCGACCGCTATCGCGATTTCGCGCCGGTGCAACTGGCGCTGAGCCTGCTGTCGCGCTCCAAACGCGTGACCTACGACAATCTGCGCCTGCGCGATCCCGGCTTCATCGCCGGCGTGCAAAGCTGGTTCGCCGAACAGGCCTATAGCCGCCTGGGCGAGCCAGCCCCCGCCGAACCGCCGCCGCCGATGTTCGCGCCGTTCAAGCTGCGCGGCATGCGGCTGGAAAACCGCGTGGTGGTTTCGCCGATGTGCCAGTATTCGGCCCAGGAAGGCCTGCCGAACGATTGGACCTTGGTGCATCTGGGCAGCCGCGCCATCGGCGGCGCCGGACTGATCGTCACCGAGATGACCGATATCGCGCCCGAGGCCCGCATCACGCCCGGCTGCGCCGGCCTGTGGTCGGATGCCCATGCCATGGCCTGGAAGCGCATCGTCGATTTCGTGCATGGCCATTCCAAGGCGAAAATCGCCGTGCAGCTTGCCCATGCCGGCGCCAAGGGGGCGACCTGCCAACCCTGGAATGGAGGATACGACCAGCCCTTGCCGGCCGATCAAGCCTGGCCCATCGAAGCCGCCTCGCCGCTGCCCTACTTGGCCAACAGCGCCGTGCCGCACGAAATGAGCCGCGCCGACATGGATCGCGTTCGCAACGATTTCGTGCAGGCGGCCGAACTGGCGCAACTGGCCGGCTTCGACATGATCGAACTGCATCTGGCGCATGGTTATCTGCTGTCGGGCTTCATCTCGCCGCTGACCAACACGCGCGGCGATGCCTATGGCGGCAGCCTGGACAACCGCATGCGGTTTCCGCTGGAAGTGTTCGACGCCATCCGCGCCGTCTGGCCCGCCGCGAAGCCGATTTCGGCGCGCATTTCAGCGGTGGATTGGGTGCCCGGTGAAGGACTGGAAATCGAGGATGCCATCGCCATCGCGCGCATGCTGAAACAGCATGGCTGCGATCTGGTGGATGTATCCGCCGGCCAGACCACGCGCCGCGCCAAGCCGCGCTATGGCCGCATGTTCCAAACCCCGTTCGCCGATGCCATCCGCCAGGAAGCCGACATCGCCACGATTGCCGTGGGGGCGATCACCTCGGCGGATCAGGTGAACACCATCGTCGCCTCGGGCCGCGCCGATCTTTGCGCCCTGGCCCGGCCGCATCTGGCCGATCCGTATTTCAGCCTGCATGCGGCGGCGGATTACGATTACCGCGGCATCCACTGGCCGGCGCAATACCATGCCGGGCGCGACCAGTTTTATGCCCTGAAGGCGCGCGAACGCGAGGAAGCCGCCGCCCAGCGCGCCGATGCGCTGCAAAAACAGCGCCTGCGCAGAGACAGCGACATCTAGCCGCGCTATCCTTTCCGGAACGCTTCTTGGCTGGAAACGATTCCGGGAAGGATTTCCATGCGCGATCTGCATCTGCCCGGCCGCTCGGTGGCCATGGGCCGCCACGCCGCCGCCGCCACCTCGCATAGCCTGGCCACCATCGCGGCCATCGACATCCTGAAGCAAGGCGGCTCGGCGGCCGATGCGGCGATTGCCGCCTGCGCCGTGCAATGCATCGTCGAGCCGGGCTCCACCGGCATCGGCGGCGATTGCTTCGTGCTGTATTCACCGCGCGGCGGCAAGGTGCAGGGCCTGAATGCCTCGGGCCGCGCGCCAGCCGGCCTGACCGCCGATCTGCTGCAACGCCAAGGCCTGAATGAAATTCCGCTGACCAGCCCGCATGCCGTCACCATTCCCGGCGCCATTGATGGCTGGCTGAAGCTGCATCAGCGTTTCGGCAAACTGCCCTTCGGCGATCTGCTGCAACCCGCCATCCGCCATGCCGAGGAAGGCTTTCCGATCACCGAGCGGGTGAGCGTGGATTTCGCCCGCAACGCGCAGAAGCTGGCTGCCGATGGCAATACCGCCGCCGTGTATCTGCCTGGCGGCCAGCCGCCGGCGCGCGGCGGCCTGATGAAGCTGGAAGCCTATGCCAAGGTGCTGCGCGAAGTGGCCGCGAAGGGCCGCGAGGGCTTCTATTCCGGCTGGGTGGCGGAGGATATCGTCGGCTATCTGCGCGGTCTGGGCGGCACGCATACATTGGAGGATTTCGCCGAGCAGAAATCCTTCTGGGTGGAGCCGATCGCCACGCGCTACAAGGATGTGGAACTGCTGGAAATTCCGCCCAGCGGCCAGGGCATCATCAGCCTGCTGCTGCTCAACATTCTATCGGGCTTCGATCTCGGAAAACTCGATCCGACCGGCGTGGAGCGCTTCCATATCGAGGCGGAAGCCACGCGGCTGGCCTTCCAGGCGCGCGACACTTATGTGGCCGATCCGGCCTTCGCCGATGTGCCTACCGAGATGCTGCTATCGGCCGCCTTCGCCGATGAATTGCGCGGCCGCATCGACCTCAAAAAGGCGATGCCCACGCCGACGCCCATCGGCGGCCCGGTCTATCGCGATACGGTGTATATCACCGTGGTGGACAGCGAGGGCGATTGCTGCTCGTTCATCAATTCGCTGTTCTTCCCCTTCGGCACCGGCCTGAGCAGCCCGAAGACCGGCCTGCTGCTGCAAAATCGCGGCAGCGGCTTCCGCGTGCAGCCCGGCCATCCCAATTGCGTGGAACCCGGCAAACGCCCGCTGCACACCATCATTCCCGCCATGGCGCTGAAAGACGGCAAGCCCTGGCTTTGCTATGGCGTGATGGGCGGCGGCTTCCAGCCGGTAGGCCAGGTGCATGTGCTGACCAACCTGGTGGATTACGGCATGGATATCCAGCAGGCCATTGATTGCCCGCGCGGCTTCCACACCCAGGGCCGCTTCGAGGCCGAACGCGGCATCCGGCCCGAAGTGCTGAACGGCCTCACTACGCTGGGCCATGACGTGAAGCTGGCGGAAATGCCCCATGGCGGCGGCCAAGGCATCATGCTGAGCGCGCATGGCGTGCGGCAGGCCGGTTCCGACCCGCGCAAGGATGGCTGCGCGCTCGCCTACTGATACGGGGTCTACTGGAGAAAAATCAGAAGCCGCGCGCCTTGCGGTTGGCTTCAAGCTGTTCGGGCGTGAGTTCAAGGCCGATCAGCACTTCCACATCGGCGGCGCCGCGGCCGGGCACGAAGGGAATGGTCTGCTCCAGTTCCTCGCCCACGATGGCGCGGCGGCGGCCCTGGGTGAACGGCACCTTGGCGACGAAGCGCTGGCGCGACAGGATATTCTGTTTCTTGTCCACCACCGCGACGAAATACGGCACCTGGGTTTCCGCCGCTTCGCCGGCCGGGCCGCGCGTGCCCGATACCTGCAAGGTGAAGATGATGGTGACGGCGGTCAGCGCCTTGTCGTAGCGGCAGCCGCCCTTGAAATCGAGCAATTCCTGTTCGTAGGCCACATCGGTGAGATCGCGGCCGGGGCCGGCGCGGTAAACCGTGGTCTTGGCGGCTTCGCTGAGGATGCCCACGCGCGGGCAGGAAGGCGGCGCTTCTTTCTTGCGGAAAAGCCCGCCCGTGCCGCAACCGGCCAGCAACAGCAAGGCGGCGACCAGCAAACCATGCCGGGCGCCCCGGATACTGGCCCGGATTTGACCGGATTCGAGGGTCATGGCGGACTTTCCTTCCCGCAACGGGTGGGTTAGCTTGCCCGGCAATCGGCGGACGCCCCTGTATAAAAGAGGCCCCGCCATCTTACAAGCTATGCAGGCCAGCCCAGCAGATGAGCCAGACCCGCCGGATCGAAATCGTGCTCGCCGCGCCGCGCGGATTCTGCGCCGGCGTGGATCGCGCGATTCAGATCGTGGAGCGCGCCATCGCCAAATACGGCGCGCCGGTCTATGTGCGCCACGAAATCGTGCATAACCGTTTCGTGGTGGATAGCCTGGCCGCCAAGGGTGCGGTTTTCGTGGACGAACTGGATCAGGTGCCGCCCGGCGTGCCGGTGGTGTTTTCCGCCCATGGCGTGCCGAAATCGGTGCCGCTGGCGGCCCAGGCGCGCGAATTATTCTATCTCGATGCCACCTGCCCGCTGGTGAGCAAGGTGCATCGCGAAGCCGAGCGGCACCATCGCGAAGGCCATCACATCCTGCTGATCGGCCATGCCGGCCATCCGGAAGTGATCGGCACCATGGGGCAATTGCCGGAAGGCGCGGTGACGCTGGTGGAAACCGTGGCCGATGTGGCGACGCTGCCCGACATGCCGGATCGCAAACTGGCTTTCATCACCCAGACCACGCTTTCGGTG
>JAYSEE010000158.1:0-8521 GCA_041914045.1 Ferrovibrio sp.
GACAGCCAATTCGATGTGATCATTCTCGGTTCCGGTCCCGGCGGCTATACCACGGCGATCCGCGCCAGCCAGCTCGGCTTCAAGACCGCGATCATCGAGCGCGAGCATCTGGGCGGCATCTGCCTGAACTGGGGCTGCATTCCCACCAAGGCGTTGCTGCGCTCGGCGGAAATCTACAGCCATATCCAGCATGCCGATGCCTTCGGCTTCAAGGTGGAAGGCAAGGTGACCATCGATGCCGCCAAGGTGGTGGAGCGTTCGCGCAAGGTGGCGAACCAGCTTTCCGGCGGTGTGAAATTCCTGATGAAGAAGCACAAGATCGCGGTGTTCGACGGCCATGGCGCGCTGAATGGCCGTTCTTCCGATGGCTTGGGTAAGGTGAAAGTGACCAAGGACGGCAAGCCGCTGGCCGATCTCGCCGCCAAGCATATCATCCTGGCCACCGGCGCGCGTGCCCGTTCGCTGCCGGGCCTGGAGCCCGATGGCAAACTGGTCTGGACTTACAAGGAAGCCATGATCCCGAAGGCTTTGCCGAAAAGTCTGCTGGTGATCGGCTCGGGCGCCATCGGCATCGAATTCGCCAGCTTCTACCGCACGCTCGGTTGCGAGGTGACGGTGGTGGAAGTGATGGATCGCGTGCTGCCGGTGGAGGATGAGGAAATCTCCGCCCTGGCGAAGAAGGCCTTCGAAAAGCAGGGCATGAAAATCCATCTCGGCACCACGGTGACGGCGCTGAACAAGGCCGCCGACAGCGTGACCGCCACGTTGAAGGACAAGGCCGGCAAGGAAAGCAGCCTTACCGTGGAGCGCGTGATCCTGGCCGTCGGCATCGTCGGCAATGTGGAGAAGATCGGCCTGGAAGGCACCAAGATCAAAGTGGATCGCACGCATATCGTGGTGGACGAATATAGCCGCACGGCGGAGCCGGGCATCTATGCCATCGGCGATCTCACCGGCCCGCCTTGGCTGGCGCATAAGGCCGGGCATGAGGGCGTGATCTGCATCGAGAAGATCGCCGGTTTGAAGGATGTGCATCCGCTGGATACCTCCAACATTCCGGGCTGCACCTATTGCACGCCGCAGGTTGCCAGCGTGGGCCTTACCGAGGCGGCGGCCAAGGCCAAGGGCCATGCGGTGAAGGTGGGGCGCTATCCCTTCCTGGCCAATGGCAAGGCGATTGCGCTGGGCGAGCCGGAAGGCCTGGTGAAAACCGTGTTCGACGCCAAGACCGGCGAATTGCTGGGCGCGCATATGATCGGTGCCGAAGTGACCGAGATGATCCAGGGCTTCGGCATCGCCAAGACGCTGGAAACCACCGAGGCCGACCTGATGCATGCGGTATTCCCGCATCCCACGTTGAGCGAGATGATGCATGAATCCGTGCTGGACGCGTATGGCCGGGCGCTGAATTACTAGAGTGCCGGCGGCGGTAATCTGCTATCCTGTTCCGTATGAAAGAGCATTTTCTCAAGAAAATCGCCGACTTGCAGCAACGCGAGCGCGATGGCAAGGATGCCGCCGAAAAGCAGGCGCATATCCAGGCGCGCCGCGATGCCGAAGCGTTTCGGCGGTTTTCCGAGCATATCGCCGAGGTGGTGCGGCCGGCCTTCGAGGCCTTCGCCGAGGCGCTGGACGAACGCAAGATCAAGGTGGTATTGCGCTTCGAGGACGGTGTGCCGGGCCGGCTGGCTGAATTGCCGCCGCTGGCCGAGGTGATCGTGAAGCGCCCCGGCAAGGATTATGCGCTTTCCTATCGCCTGGAAGGCACTAGCTTTATCATGCGGTTGGCGCTTGGCAGCATGGAGCGGCGGGCGATCCTGCCGCCGGTGCGCCTGAATGCCAGCCGCGTGCGCACCGATCTGGATGCGCTGTTGGAAGCCAGTTTGTCGTCGAGGGAACCGTGACCGTTCAACCCGCCGCTCTGCGCCACCCGGAAAAAGCTCATAAGCCCGATACGCCGGTGCTGCGCAAGCCGGACTGGATCCGCGCCAAGGCGCCCACCGCGCCGGAAGTGGCCGCCACCCGCAGCCTGATGCGCGAACTCAAGCTCAACACCGTTTGCGAGGAAGCCGCTTGCCCCAATCTGGGCGAATGCTGGAAGCAGAAGCATGCCACGGTGATGATCCTCGGCGCGGTCTGCACGCGGGCCTGCGCCTTCTGCAATGTCGCTACCGGCAAGCCGATGGGCGTGGATATGAACGAGCCGGCCCATGTGGCCGAAGCGGTCGGCAAGCTGGGGCTGCATCATGTGGTGATCACCTCGGTGGACCGCGACGACCTGCCCGATGGCGGCGCCCGGCAATTCGTGCGCACCATTGAGGAAATCCGCAAATCCTCGCCGGATACGACGATCGAAATCCTCACCCCGGATTTCCTGCGCAAGCCCGAGGCCATCGAGGCCGTGGTGGCGGCGAAGCCCGATGTGTACAACCACAATCTGGAAACCGTGCCGCGGCTCTATCCTTCGATCCGGCCGGGCGCGCGCTATTTCGCCTCGCTGCAATTGCTGGCCCGCGTGCGCGAACTCGATCCGGCGATCTTCACCAA
The DNA here is from genome assembly GCA_041914045.1 of Ferrovibrio sp. Taxonomy (GTDB): domain Bacteria; phylum Pseudomonadota; class Alphaproteobacteria; order Ferrovibrionales; family Ferrovibrionaceae; genus Ferrovibrio. Next base: position 2,548 of record JAYSEE010000158.1, read on the forward strand.
ATCCGGCCTGATGGTCGGGCTGGGCGAGGAGATGGTGGAACTGATGCAGGTGATGGACGATCTGCGCGTGGCCGATGTGGATTTCCTCACGCTGGGCCAGTATCTGCAGCCCACGCGCAAGCATGCCGCCGTGGCGCGCTTCCTGCCGCCGGAAGAATTCGAGACGCTGAAGACCATCGGCTTTTCGAAAGGCTTCTTGCAGGTGGCGTCGTCGCCGCTCACCCGGTCGTCGCATCATGCCGGCGAGGATTTCGCGCGCTTGAAGGCGGCGCGGCTGGAACGCTTGAATCCAGCAGGCGAGCATGCCGGTTCATAGCGAACGCCGCGTGCTGCCTTATCGCCCCGATCAGCTTTACGATCTGGTGGCGGGCGTGCAGGATTATCCGCAATTCCTGCCCTGGTGCATGGGCGCGCGCATCCGCGAGCGCAGCGAGGATGTTCTGGTGGCCGATCTGATCATCGGCTTCAAGATGTTCCGCGAACGCTTCACCTCGCGCGTCAAGCTCGATCCCAGCAAGCAGCGCATCGACGTGGCTTATACCGATGGCCCGTTCAAATACCTGAAAAACCATTGGCTGTTTCTGCCGCATCCGCAGGGCTGCGAGATCGACTTCCATGTCGATTTCGAATTCCGCTCCAAGCTGCTGCAAAAGGCCATCGAAGTGCTGTTTAGCGAAGCGGTGCGGCGCATGGTGGCCGCTTTCGAAACCCGCGCGGCGCAGCTTTACGGTGCGCCATCGGAAGCCGGCCTGCAACGGACCGGATAGACGGAGCATGCCATGGTGACGCTGCCATCCACCACCGATCTGCTCGAGCGCGGCCTGCGCGGATTGCTGGGGGCATGGCGCGGATTGGGCGGCGGCGAGGCGACGATCCAGCCGCGCGACGGCGTATTGTCGGCCAAGGATGCCGACAAGCTGCGCAAGCTGTTCCGCGAATGTCTGGAAGAGCGCGGCGGCGAGGTGACGGCGCGCGCCCGGGCCGCCACTTTGGGCCGGCTCTATCTCGATCTCAATGAAGACGGCCGGCGGAGTTTTCTCGCGACGCTAGCCGGCGATTTCGGCACCGACGAGGCCGCCGTGCGCAAGGCGATGGAGGCTGTGCAGACCGCGGCGACGCCGCTGGCGCGCCAGAAGGCAGAGCGCGTGCTGCGCCAGACGCTAGCGCCGGCGCGGCAACGCCTGCTCACGCAATTCACCGCTTTGCCGCAGGGCGTGAAATTCCTGGTCGATATGCGGGCCGAGGCGGCGCGTTTCGCCAAGACGCAGCCGGAACTGGCGTTGCTGGATGGCGATCTGGAAGACCTGTTCGTCGCTTGGTTCGATGTCGGCTTCCTGGAGATGCAGCGCATCGGTTGGAACAGCCCGGCGGCCCTGCTGGAAAAGCTGATCGCCTATGAAGCCGTGCATGCCATCGAAAGCTGGGACGATCTGCGCAACCGGCTGGACAGCGACCGGCGTTGCTACGCCTTTTTCCATCCGCGCATGCCGCTCGAGCCGCTGATCTTCGTGGAAGTGGCGCTGGTTCGCGGGTTGTCGGGCAATGTGCAGGCTCTGCTCGATCAAGCGCAGCCGGTGCTGGATGCCGGCGAGGCGGATACGGCGATTTTCTATTCGATCTCCAATACCCAGGGCGGACTGCGCGGCATCTCGTTCGGCAATTTCTTGATCAAGCGGGTGGTGGACGATCTGAGCCGCGAATTGCCCAATTTGAAAACCTTCTCGACATTATCGCCGATCCCGGGTTTTTCGGCCTGGCTGCGGGAGGCGATTGCGGAAGGCCTGCCCAATGTGGTGAAGGCTTCCGAGCGCGATGCGCTTACCGCCGCGTTGGGCCAGCGCTTCTCCAAGGGCATGCTGCCCGATCTGCTCAAGGGCAGCGATTGGACGGAGACGCCGGCCTTGGCCAAGGCGTTGAAGCCGGTGCTGCTGCGGCTTTGCGCGCGCTATCTGCTGACCGCGCAAAGTAAAGCCAAGCCGCGCGATCCGGTGGCGCGCTTCCATCTCAGCAATGGCGCCGAGGTGCACCGCCTGAATTGGCTGGGCGACCGCTCGGCCAAGGGCTTCAAGGAATCCGCCGGCCTGATGGTGAATTATCTCTACAAGCTGGATGCCATCGACGGAAATCACGAGCGCTTCGTGCGCGATGGCCATATCGCGGCATCCAGCGAAGTCCGCAAGCTGGCGGATTAGCGCCTGGCGGCGCGGCGGCGCACTGCTTCGCGGTGCAGGATGTACAGCCCGCTGCCCACCACGACGGCAATGCCGATCTTGGCCAGATCGTTGGGGATGTCGCCCCAGATCAGATAGCCATACAGCAAAGCCGCCAGCAGGCCGGCATAGCGGAAGGGGCTGACCACCGCCAATTCGCCGTGGCGCATGGCGTCCACGCTCAGGATATAGCCGCCGGTCATGAAGGCGGCGGATAAGCTCAGGTAGATCGCTTCGCGCAGCGGCAGCGCCGGCCAGCCTTCGGAAGCCAGCATCACCAGGGCGGCGCTGGTCATCACCAGGCAGGCGGTGAAAATTGAAATCGTGGCAGGTACGGAAATCCCGACGACGCGGGTGAAAAGATCGCGGCCCACCACGCTGAACAGGCAGACGATGGCGAGCAGCGACCAGGCGTTGAAGGCTTCGCTGGCCGGCTGCACGATCAGCAATACGCCGGCAAGGCCGAAGCAGACGGCGGTCCAGCGCCGCCAGCCGACGCTTTCGCCGAGCAGCAGCGCGCCGGCCGCCGTCAGCACCACCGGCGAACCCAGCACGATGGCGGAAAGGTTGGGCAGCGGCATATGGAAAATCGCATAGACGAAGGTGAGCGTCGCCAGCAGGTCGGACAGGCTGCGCAGCAGAACGCCGCGATTGAGGCCCAGCTTGAGATATCTTGCCTCGCCCTTAAGCAGCAGGATGATGAAGATGATCAGCATCGCCCCGCCGCTGCGCATGAACATCACCTGGCCGCTGGTGGCATTGATGGTGGAAAGCTTCACGAATACGTCGTTGGTGGTGAAAAGCAGCATCGCCAGCACCATGCTGAGGATGCCGCGGCGATTACCGCTGCCAAGCAGGCGTCGCAGCATCGCGCTCATTCCACCCTCGGATTTTCCGCCAGCCTGCGCAGCCTCTCGCGATGCAGCAGATACAGGCCGCTGGCCAGCACCAAGGCGATGCCGCTGGCCGCCAACAGGTTGGGAATTTCGTTCCAGATCAGGTAGCCAAGCCCCAGGCCGAACAGCAGGCCGGCATAGCGGAAGGGCGCGACCACGGCCAAGGCGCCATGGCGCATGAAGTCGATGCTGAATACGAAGCCGGATATCAGGCAAATCGCCGAACCGGCCAGCATCAGAAAACCCGTCGATTCCAGCGGCTGCCAACCTTGGAACAGCAAGAGGCAGCCGGAGGCCAGGGTGGTGACCAGACTGGAAGTCATAATCATGATCGGCATCGGGATCGACATGCCGATCTTGCGCGTCACCAGATCGCGCAAGACCACGCTCAGCATGGCGCCCAGCGCCAGCAGCGACCAGGCGTTGAAGCCATCGCCGACCGGCTGCACGATCAGCAGCACGCCGGTGAAGCCGCAGATCACCGCGCTCCAGCGCCGCCAGCCGACTTGTTCGTGCAGCAGCAGCGCGGCGATGGCGGTCAGGGTCAGCGGCGCGGCCATGATGATCGCGGTGATATTGCCCAGCGGCATATGGAACAGCGCCAGCACGTAGCAGCCTGTCGCGCCCAGATCGGTGCAGGCGCGTTGCAGGGCTTTCGGATGCAGCACAGCGCGGATATTGTGCATTTGCCCTTGGCCGATCACCAGCAAGCTCGCCAGCAGCGTACCGACCAAGCCGCGGATGAATACCGCCTGTGCGAAGCCGGTATAAAGGCCAGCGAGTTTCATGAACGCATCATGGCCGCTGAACAGCAGCATGGCCATGACCATGCTAGTGATGCCGCGGCGATTGCCGTTGCCGATCAGGTTTTGCAGCAATGCGGTCATGCGGATTCCAGCCCGGCCGCCCGCATGCGTATTCTTTCACGATGCAGCAAATACAAGCCGCTGGCCAGTACGATGGCGATGCCGACCGATGCCAGCGCGTTGGGAATGTCGTTCCAGATAAAATAGCCGAACAGCAGCGACCAGACCAATGCCGTGTAGCGGAATGGGCTGGTGACCGACAATTCGCCATGCCGCATGCAATCCACGGCAAGCATATAGCCGCCGATCAGGCAGCAGGCCGAACAGCTGAGCAGCAGCAGAATGCGCCCGTCCATGGCGCGCCAGTGTTCGAACAGCATCAGAATGCCGGTGGCGAACGTGATGAGCAGGCAGGAACCGAGAACCAGAATCGGGGTGGGCAATTCGGCGCCGATGAAGCGGGTCGTGAAGTCGCGCAGAATCACGCAGCCCATGCAGCCGATCGCCAGCAGCGACCAGGCGTTGAAGCCTGCGCTGGTGGGCTGCACGATCAACACCACGCCGAAAAACCCGATGATGATCGCGCTCCAACGCCGCCAACCAACCTGCTCGCGCAGCACAAGCGCCGCCACGGCGGTCATCAGCAAAGGGGTTGCCATATTGATCGAGGTGAGGTTGGCCAGCGGCATATGGAACAGCGCCAGCACATAGCAAGCCGTGGCGCCCAGGTCGGCCGAACTGCGCAGCAGCGCCTTCGGGCGCAGCACCTGGCGGATTTGCCTGGCATGGCCCTGGGCCAATACCAGCATGATCGCCAGCGCGGTGGTGATCATGCCGCGCGCGAACACAGCTTGAGCGAAGCTGAGATGATCCGAGGTCAGCTTGATCAATGTATCGTTGATCACGAACAGCAAAATCGCGCCCAACATAGACAGAATGCCGCGCGGATTGCCCCGCGAAAGGGAGGAGAGTGTAAGCGCCATGACTCGGAGCGTGAGGAAGATTTTTGGGGGCGGAACGCCCAGTTGGCGAGCCTAGTCCTTTTGCCGGCGCGGCGCCACCACCTCGGGTCGGAATATATCCTGGCGGGAATATCCCAAGGCTTGCAGGGGGGGCTTGCAGGGGGACTTGCGGTTTTGAACTTGACCTCGCGTAGCGCCGTGCCAATTTATGGACGCAGCAGCCCATCATCCAGCAGGAGAGCCGCCATGTGGTTTCCCACGCCGCGCCACAAGACGCAGATGCCGGAACCGGCCAAGGCCTTGAAGGGGCGCTTGGAGCGGATGCCGGTGCCGGCCAAGCATTTCGTGAATGGCAATCCGCTCAAGCCGCCATTTCCGGAAGGCATCGAAACGGCGATATTCGGCTTGGGCTGTTTCTGGGGCGCGGAACGCAAATTCTGGCAGACGCCTGGAATATACAGCACTGCGGTGGGTTATGCCGCGGGCTACACGCCCAATCCGACATATGAGGAAGTCTGCACCGGATTGACCGGGCATAACGAAGTGGTGCTGGTCGCCTTCGATCCAGCCAAGCTCGATTACGCTTCGCTGCTGAAAGTTTTCTGGGAGGCGCATGATCCCACTCAGGGCATGCGTCAGGGCAACGATGTGGGCACGCAATACCGCTCTGGCATCTATGTAACGACGCCAGACCAGCGCCGCCAGGCAGAGGCATCGCAAAGCGCCTATCAGGCGGCTTTGACGGCGGCAGGCCGGGGCAGGATCACCACCGAGATTCTGGATGCGCCGGAATTCTACTATGCCGAGGATTACCATCAGCAATACCTGGCCAAGAATCCGGGCGGCTATTGCGGGCTGGGCGGCACCGGGGTGAGCTGCCCGATCGGCCTGGGCGTGGCCGCCGGCTAGACAGGCCGCGCGGCAAGTCACGCATTCAGGTTCTTGCCATAGGCCATGGCGAGATAGGACAGCATGAAGCCGCCCACCGCACCGGCCGCCCAGATGCCGATCAGCATGATCCAGTCGATCGGGCCGCCGATATCGGTGATGCTGGAATTGGTGATGTAGAAGGCGAAGACCAGCGCCAGAAATCCGGCGAC
>JAYSEE010000159.1:0-8475 GCA_041914045.1 Ferrovibrio sp.
GGCCTACGCCGCGCCGCACCTGAAGATGCACCTTGTGGCCGAAGCGCAGGGCGTTTTCCACCAGATTTGACAGCGCGCGTTTGAAGCCCAGCCGGCGCAGCGGCAGGGTGGGCGCGCCTTCCGTGCTCACCTGCAATTCGCGGCCGCGCCGGCGCACATCGTCGGCCAGTTCATGCACCAGCTGGCCGAGATCGGTGGCCTCGGCGGTCTGCTCCACCTGGCCGCGCGCGAAGGCCAGATAGGCCTCGATCATGGTTTCCATCTCGGCCACGTCGCGCTTCAGTTCGGCGGCGTCGGAGCTGTTCTCCATCATCGAAAGCTGCAATTTCATGCGGGTGAGCGGCGTGCGCAGATCGTGGCTCACGCCGGCCAGCATGTCGGTGCGTTCGCGGATATGGCGGCGGATGCGGTCGCGCATCGCCAGAAAGGCCAGCGCCGCCGAGCGCACTTCGGTGGCCCCCGATGGGTGGAAATCCTGCGCTTCGCGGCCCTTGCCGAAAGCGTCGGCGGCTTCCGCCAGCCGGCGGATCGGCCGGATCTGATTGCGCAAAAACAGCACGGCGATGCCCAGCAGCAGCACCGAGCCGGAGGCGATCCAGATGATGAAAACATAGGTGCTGGTGGAATAAACCCGCTTGGCGCGGGCCAGCACCACCATCAGTTCGTCCGGCAATTCCACCAGTACGGCGATGTTGTCGTCGCTGCGCTGGGTGTCGATGGCGAAAGGTTCATCCAGCCGCTCGCTCAGCGCCTGGGTCAGCATGCTGTCGAGGATCGACCACCAGCGCGGCGGCGGCAGATTGTCGGGCAGGCGCTTGCCGGGCAGAAAGCGCAGTTCGATTTCCATGTTGTCGTAGGCCAGGCTCATCACCTGATCGTGCCGGGGATCCGCGCCGAAGGTATGATGCAGGTCGATGGCCATCGCAATGTCGCCGGCCAGACCCAGCGCCAGGCGGCGGCTCACCGTATCCCAATGCCGGGCATAGAAGGCGTAGGTGGTCAGGATTTGCAGCAGCAGAACCGGCAGCACTAGCATCAGCAGCCAGCGGCCGAACAGGCTGCGCGGCAGAAAGCGCCGGATCAGGCTGCGCGCCATGGCCGGCTCTTATTCAGCCCAGGAATATTCAGCCCAGGATTATTCAGCCCAGAGCACATAGCCTTCGCCCCACACGGTTTGCAGGAAGCGCGGATTGCGCGGATCGTCTTCGATCTTGCGGCGCAGGCGGGTGATCTGCACATCCACGGCGCGGCTTTCATTGGCGGCGGCGTTGCCTGAGCCTGGATTGCCGATATTGGGGCCGCTATCGGCCAGGGCGATGCGCGGCACGGTTACGCCGGGATTGCGCGCCAATACGCGCAGCAGGCCGGCTTCGCCGGTGGTCAGCGGCACGATATCTTCGCCGCGGCGCAATTCGCCGCGCACCACATCGAAGCGGAAATCGCCGAAGCGGATCGGCTGGCTGGCGCTGGCCGGGGCAGGGCGGTTGCTGCGCTTGAGGATGGCCTGCACGCGCAGCAGCAATTCGCGCGGCTCGAACGGTTTGGGCAGGTAATCGTCGGCGCCGGTTTCCAGGCCCTTGATGCGGTCTTCCGCTTCGCTGCGCGCGGTCAGCAGGATCACCGGCACCGGATTGCCCTGGCCGCGCAGATCGGTGACGAATTCGAAGCCGCTTTTGCCGGGCATCATCACATCCACGATCAGCAGATCGTAATGCACCGGAGCCAGTTTGGCCCAGGCATCCTCTGCGCTTTCGGCGGACGTGACGCGATAGCCGTTGCCGGTGAGGAAGCGTGCCAGCAGGCTGCGGATGCGCTCGTCGTCATCCACCACCAGCAGATGCGGCTGTTCGGTATCCATCGGTTCAACCGCGCTGGATGGCGCGCAACACCTGCGCGCGGTCGGCATCGTCGATCAGGCCGGACAGCACTTTGCGATAGCCGGCCACGGCTTCCGCGCCGGCATCGCGATAGGCCTGCGCCACCTTGGCCTGCTGCAAGGCGGCGATGCGCTTTTCCAGGCCGCGGCCTTTTTCGGTGAGGAATAATTGGCGCTGGCGGCGGTCGCGCGTGCCCTGCTGCTGACGCACGAAATCCTGCGCGATCAATGCCGACAGCACGCGCGCTAGGCTCTGCTTGGTGATGCGCAGGATGCTCAGCAATTCCGCCACCGTGATGCCGGAATGGCCGCCGATGAAATGCAGCGCGCGGTGATGCGCCCGGCCGAAGCCGTATTGTTCGAGGATTTCGTCGGGCCCGCGGGTGAAATCGCGATAGGCGTAGAACAGCAGTTCTATCCCCTGCCGCAATTCGTCTTCGTTGGGCACGGATTTCAGATCGCTCATGGGTGTTTATATGGGGCATGGCCGCGAGTCTTCGCAAGGCCGGCCATAGCGGGCTTCCGGCATCGTGAAGAAAAATACGACAGCAATATTGACGTATTTAAATTATAATGTTACTTTAAAAACAATTGAAAGGTAATTATATTACCTTAAAGCCGTAAAAACCCTTATCACTCATGGATTTGCCGGGAGACGTGCAATGTCGAGCGCCGCTTATGATGATCGCGATGGCTGGATCTGGTTCGATGGCCAGTTCATTCCGCACCGCGAGGCCAAACTGCATGTATTGAGCCATGCCTTGCATTACGCCTCGTCGGTTTTCGAGGGCGAGCGCGCCTATGGCGGGCAGGTGTTCAAGCTGACCGAACATAGCCAGCGCCTGATCGACAGCGCCCGCATCCTGGATTTCGAAATCCCCTACAGCCTGGATGAGATCAACCGCGCCACCAACGATACCGTGGCCAAGAACGGCCTGAAGGATTGCTATATCCGGCCGATCGCCTGGCGCGGTTCCGAGATGATGGGCGTGTCGGCGCAAAGCTCGAAAATCCATCTCGCCATCGCGGTGTGGGAATGGCCGAGCTATTTCTCGCCGGAAGCCAAGATGAAGGGCATTCGCCTGATGCTGTCCGATTGGCGGCGCCCGGCCCCCAACACCGCGCCCACCAAGGCCAAGGCGGCGGGGCTTTACATGATCTGCACGCTGTCCAAGCACAAGGCGGAAAAGCTGGGCTTCCAGGATGCGCTGATGCTGGATTGGCGCGGCCAGGTGGCGGAAGCCACCGGCGCCAACGTGTTCTTCGTGCAGGATGGCAAGATCCATACGCCGGTGCCGGATTGCTTCCTCGACGGCATCACCCGCCGCGCCGTGATCGCCATGGCCAAGGCGCGCGGGCTTGAGGTGATCGAACGGGCGATCCAGCCCGAGGAGATGGCGGGCTTCAGCGAATGCTTCCTCACCGGCACGGCGGCGGAAGTGACCCCGGTTTCCGAGATCGGCCCTTATCGCTTCACGCCCGGCGCGGTGTGCAAGACGCTGATCGACGCTTTCGAGCAGGAAACCCGCCCGAAGCAGGCGGCGGCGGAATAAGGTTTATTTGTTCCAGCGGGCAGCGGCGTCATAGTCGCTGCCCCGGCTTTCCACCCATTCCCGCGCATCGCCGCTCTGCTCCAGCTTCCAGAACGGCGCCTTGGTCTTCAACCAGTCGATCAGGAATTCGCAGGCTTCGAAGGCGGCCTTGCGATGCGGCGATGCGGCGATCACCAGCACGATGCGGTCGCCCGGCAGCAGCTTGCCATGGCGATGCACCACCAGGCAGGCATTGAGCGGCCAGCGTTGCCAGGCCTGCTGCGCAATCGCCATGATCTGCCGTTCGGTCATGCCGGGATAATGTTCCAGCGTCATGCTGCTGTCGGATTTTTGCCCGGCGAAATCGCGCACCAGGCCCACGAAGCTCACCGCCGCGCCGATGCCGGCATCATTCTCGGTCAGCCGTTGCAATTCCAGCCCGGGGTCGAAATCCTCGGCCTGTACGCGGATTTCCGGGCCGCTAGCCACCGGTCACCGGCGGAAACAGCGCCACTTCGTCGCCATCCTGCACCGGATCGCTCAAGGCGGCGTAATCCTGGTTCACAGCGATGCGCACCATGGCCGGATCGGCCAGCGCGGCGGCGTGGCCGGGGCTTCGGCCGCGCAGCCATTCCAGCAGCGCACCCACATCCTTCACATCCGGCGGCAGGCTGAGGCTTTCTTCCGGCTTGCCCATGCGTTCGCGCAGCAGCGCGAAATAGAGCAGCTTGATCATGCAGCAGCATCCGTTTTCGGATCGGCTTTCGGCTTGGCTTCGGGCGCCGGCCGGCTATCGGCGGCCATATGGCGCAGGCCGGTGATCAGGTAATCCCAGCCGGTATAGAGCGTGAGCAAAGCGGCCACCCAGATCATCGCTTCGCCGATCAGCCGCACCGGCAGCCAGCCGGGGCCGTAATCGCCGACGATCAGGAAGCCCAGCGCAAGCAGCTGCACCGTGGTCTTCCACTTGGCAAGCTGGCTTACCGGCACCTTCACGCGCAGTTCGGCCAAGAATTCGCGCAGGCCGGTCACGGTGATTTCGCGGCACATGATCACCACGGCGGCCAGCAGGGTGATCTTGTCGATGCGCTCGAAGGCGATCAGCATCATGATCACGGCGCAGACCAGCAACTTGTCGGCCACCGGATCGAGGAAGCGGCCGAGGTCGCTCATCTGCCCCCATTTGCGCGCCAGATAGCCATCGAACCAGTCGGTGATGCCGGCGGCGGCGAACAGGCCCAGCGGCAGCCAGGCGCTCCAGGCGCCAGGCAGGTAAAACGCCGCGCAGATCGCCGGAATGGCCAGAATGCGCGAAATCGTCAGCAGATTGGGCAGGCTGTTCAACATATGGGCATTATCGCACGGCGAGGGGCGGCATTACAGCGCTTGGGCGGGCTCGAGACAAGACCTAGGCCGCGTAACGCTGAATTCAACCGCCATGAAAATGATCGTAGACCTTTTTCGCCACCGCCTTGGAAATGCCGCCCACCGCTTCCAGGTCGGCCAGGCCGGCCTGGGCCACGCTTTTGGCCGAACCGAAATGCAGCAGCAGGGCTTTCTTGCGGGCCGCGCCGATGCCGGCGATCTCGTCCAGCGGCGAGCGGAACTGGTCCTTGCCGCGTTTCGCGCGATGCGTGCCGATGGCGAAGCGATGCGCCTCGTCGCGCAGCCGTTGCAGATAGAACAGCACCGGATGGCGCGTTTCCAGCATGAAGGGCTCGCGGCCCGGCAGGAAAAACACCTCGCGGCCGGCATTGCGCTCCGGTCCCTTGGCGATGGCCGCCACCGGCTGTTCCGGGATGCCCAGTTCCTGCAGCACCTGCATTGCGGCGGCAAGCTGGCCCTTGCCGCCGTCGATCAGGATCAGATCGGGCCAATCGGTTTCGGCGCGCGGGGCGTCGTCGCCGCTCGCCTCTTCCTGAACGGCGCCCGCTTCCGTCTCGTTTTCCGCTTCCGCTTCGGCCTCGGCTTCGGCCGCCTCGCGCTGTTTCAGCAGACGCTGGAAGCGGCGGGTCAGCACTTCGCGCATCATGCCGTAATCGTCGCCGGGCACGATGTCTTCGCCGCGGATATTGAATTTGCGATAGGCGTTCTTGCGCAAGCCCTCGGGGCCCGACACGATCATGCCGCCCACCGCATGGCGGCCCTGGATATGGCTGTTGTCGTAAACCTCGATGCGCTTCGGCGGCGCTTCCAGGCCGAATATTTCCGCCACGCCGGCCAGCAATTTCTGCTGCGTGGCGGATTCCGCCAGCCGGCGGCGCAGGGCGTCGCGGGCATTCTCCAGCGCATGCTCCACCAGATCGCGCTTGGCGCCGCGCTGCGGGCAATGCAGTTCCACGCGCCGGCCGGCATGCAGGCTCAGCGCATCCTGAATCAGCGCCGCGCCCTCCACCGGATCGCTGATCAGCACCAGCTTGGGCGGCTCGCGCTCGGCATAGAACTGGCCGATGAAGGCGTCCAGCACATCGCTCACCTCGGCATCGCGGGCATGCGCCGGGAAATAGGCGTGATTGCCGAAATTCTGTCCGGCGCGATAGAACACCACCTGCACGCAGGCATTGCCGCCTTCGCTCACCGCCGCGATGATGTCGGCATCGCCCAGATCGGCCAGGCTGACATCCTGCTTCTGGCTGATATGCGCCAAGGCGCGGATGCGGTCGCGCAATTCGGCGGCCTGTTCGAAATCCAGCGCGTCCGACGCCGTCTGCATGCGCGCCTGCCATTCGTTCAGCAGGCCGCGATTGCGCCCGGACAGGAAATCCTTGGCCTCGGTGAGGATGCGCGCATAGCCCGGCTGGTCGATGCGGTTCACGCAGGGCGCACGGCAACGCTTGATCTGGTATTGCAGGCAGGGCCGCGTGCGTGCGGCGAATTCGCTGTCCGAGCAGGTGCGCAGCGGAAAGGCGCGCGCCAGCGTATGCATCATGGTGTTGACCGCGCCGGTGGAGGCGAAGGGGCCGAAATATTCGCCCGGCGCATCGCGCGCGCCGCGATGCTTTTCGATGCGCGGAAAATCATGCGCGCGGCCGATCATGATGTAGGGGAAGGATTTGTCGTCCTTCAGCAGAATGTTGTAATGCGGTTGCAGCTTCTTGATGAGGTTGGCTTCCAGCAGCAAAGCTTCGGCCTCGGTATGGGTGACCGTCACCTCCAGCCGCGCCACGCGATGCACCATGCGCTGTATGCGGATGCTCAAGCCGGCGATTTTGGTGTAATTCGCCACGCGCTTTTTCAGGCTGCGCGCCTTGCCGATGTAAAGCAGAGCGCCCTCGGCATCGAACATGCGATACACCCCGGGCCCAGCCGGCAGGGTTTTCAGCGCCGCTTGAATGATGGCCGCGCCAGCCAGCAGCGGCGCATCATCCGCTGTCTCAAGCCCTTCCTTAGGGCCGGCCTCAGGGCCCGCTGAATCCGCGCTGGTCACGCCGCCGCTCCTTCATCCACAACCGAAAAGCCAATGATTCCACAGCCTTGAGTGATGCGTCCCAAGGCTGTGGATAACTTTGTGGGGAAACTTGACTGAATTTGACGAGTGCGCCGCAAAAGCCGGTCCCGCAAGCCGAAGCGCCGTCTGCGTTGGTGATTATAGCTGCTTGATGCATAAAGTTTTTCTGCGCTTATCCACAGCCTATCACGGCTTCGTAATCACACCGTTACACCTGCATCGGAGCGTTTTTTACCTGTGCACAACATGGCCTCGGGAATCCGAAATCCGGTACAGAGTCAAGGCTTAATAATGCCACCGTAACGGAATCTTTGTATTCTAACGCCGGTATCTTTCGATCTCGACGCCGGCGCCGGCGGCTTCGGGAATGGCGGCGGGCTTCTCGACGCAGACGCGCACACGGCGCACGCGAGAATCTTCCAGGCACAACGCAGCCAGACGTTCGGCCATGGTCTCCACCAGGTCGATATGGCCTTGCGCCAGCAGGGCTTTCGTCCGCTGCACCAGGCTGTCGTAACAAACCACATCGGCATAATCGAGCGGTCCGCCCAGGGGTCCGCCCAGGCCCAAGGGCGTTTCGCGGACCCAAAGCTCCATGTCGATGATCACATCCTGCGGGGCGAGTTTTTCCTCCGCATACACGCCGATGCGGGCGGGCAGGCGCAATTCGCGCACGAAAACCCGGCGGAAGCTCTCCGGCAGATCGGGCAGCGGAATGTCGCTCCAGGCGGCCCGGGCGCGGTCGTGAATGGTCATGTCACTCCTCCGGATCGCTTTGCAGGCTGCCGGGTGCGGTTCCAGGCGGCGGCCAGGGCAGATGCTGGCCGCCATCGAGGGCGATCATTTGGCCGGTCATAGCCGGCGCGTCAAGCAGGAACAGCAGCCCTGCGGCAATCTCTTCCGGGGCCGCGCCGCGCTGCAAGGGCGTGGAGGCCCATTGCCGGGCGAATTGTTCGGCGCTTTGCCGCGATGAGGGCAGCACCGGGCCGGGGCCGATGCCGTTCACCCTTATGCGCGGCGCCAGCGCCATGGCGAGCGTCTGCGTCAGCGTCCACAGCGCGGATTTCGACAAGGTGTAGCTGGCGAAATGCGGGGTGAGGCGCCAGACCCGCTGGTCGATGATGTTGACGATGTCGCCCTTGAGATTTTCCGGCAAAGCGGCGGCGAAGCCCTGCGACAGAAAAAACGGCGCGCGCAGATTGGCGTCCATATGCATCGCCCAGCTTTCCGGCGTGGCGCTTTGCAGGCTGTCATATTCGAATAGCGAGGCGTTGTTCACCAATATGTCGATCGGTCCCAGCGCGGCCTGCGCATGCGGGATCAACTTTTGACACGTCGCGAGATCGCGCAGATCGCCCTGCACCACCGTGGCGCGGCCGCCCTTGGCTTGGATCGCGGCCGCCAGCGCATCGGCTTCATTGCGCGAGGCATTGCAATGCACCGCCACGCCATGGCCGCGCTGCGCCAGCGCCAGGCTGATGGCGCGGCCGATGCGTATGGCGCCGCCGGTAACGAGTGCGTTGCGCGTCATTTCTTGCGACCCCGATAGGTGCGGCGGCTGCCCGCCTTGCCGGCGGTGGAGCGCGGCATGGGGGCGCTGTATTTGGCGCCGTCTTCCG
>JAYSEE010000160.1:0-8341 GCA_041914045.1 Ferrovibrio sp.
GGGGGCCATGATCGGATATCAGGTCGCGCGCGGCGCGCCAGATTTCGGCATCGGATGTCATGCCGGCATCCTGGCCGGCAAAGATGACCGAAAGGTTAGCGCCAGCCCTTTCTCCAACCCCATCGGCGCAACGCCCAGGCGCTGCCGCATGGCGTCGATGGAAAACGCCTTGTCCTCGCTCAGCCGCATCACTTCGTCGCGCCGGATTTCAGGCAGAAACGGCAGCAGCCGGGTGAGGCCGGCCAGCAACAGCAGCAAGGCTTGCGGCACCGGCAAGATCAGCGGCCGTCGGCCGATGGCGGCGCCGATCGCGCGCGCCATCTCGCGATACGGCAATGGCTGCGGCCCGGCGATTGCGATCGGCGGCCCTAGCGCCTCCGGCCGCAATAAGGCGGCCTCGATGCAGGCGGCCACATCCTGCACATGGATCGGCTGCACCAGGCTGCGCCCGCCGGCCGGCAGCGGTACAACGCCGAAACGGCGGATGTAATCCGCGATGCGCCGCACATTCAGGTCGTCCTCCGCGCCATAGATCATGGTCGGCAGCAACAGCACGCCCGGCTTGCCGCTCTGCGTGAAAGCCTCGGCGCCAGCCCGCAGCCTTTCCGCAAGCGCATCGGGAAAACGAGTGAACATCCGCGTGGAGCCGATCAGCACCAGACGGTCGGCATGCTCCGGCGGCAGCGCGGCAAGGATTTGCGGCGCATGCTGCACTTCCAGGCAGGAGACCACCATGCCGGCATCGGCCAAAACCGTCCGCAGGCTTTCCGGTTCCGCAAGATCGAAGCGCCGCGCGTTCTGCCGCCAGGCCTCATCCAGTTTGCCGATGCTGCGCGCGGCGGCAACGATCCGCCAATCGCGCTGCTGCAAAAAGCGGATAAGCGGCCGCCCGAGCCGACTGCTGGCGCCGAGTATGGTTACGCGGCGCGGATCGGTCATTCCGCCGCCGCCCGCTCGCCCAGCCATTCGGCCAATGCGGCGCGGGCGCGCGCGCTCATCAGCTTCTTGCGGTTTTCGCGCCGGACGCTGTCGGGCAGGGGCGGGAACAGGCCGAAATTCACGTTCATCGGCTGGAAGCTCTTGGCATCGGCCCCGCCGGTGATATGCGCGTGCAGCGCACCGAGCGCCGTGGTGTTGGGCGGCGCGGCCAATAGGCTGCCATTGCGTTCAGCGGCCGCCATGCGCCCGGCCAGCAGGCCGATGGCGGTGCTTTCCACATAGCCTTCCACGCCCGTCACCTGGCCGGCGAAACGCAGGCGCGGCTGCGCTTTCAAGCGCAACTGCGCATCCAGCAGCTTGGGCGAATTCAAAAACGTGTTGCGATGGATGCCGCCCAGGCGCGCGAATTGCGCATTCTCCAGGCCGGGGATCATGCGGAAAATCTGGGTCTGTTCGGCATGCTTCATCTTGGTCTGGAAGCCGACCAGATTGTAAAGCGTGCCGAGCGCATTATCCTGACGCAATTGCACCACCGCATTGGGCCGCTTGCCGCTGCGCGGATCGGTGAGGCCGACCGGCTTCATCGGGCCGAAGCGCAAGGTCATCGGCCCGCGCTCGGCCATCACCTCGATAGGCAGGCAGCCCTCGAAATACGGCGTGTTCTTTTCCCAATCCTTGAATTCGGTTTTTTCGGCCTCCAGCAACGCGACGATGAAGGCGTCGTATTCCTCGCGGCTGAGCGGGCAGTTGATGTAATCGGCTCCGTCGCCTTCCGGTCCCACCTTATCGTAGCGCGACTGGAACCAGGCCTTGTCCATGTCGATGCTGTCTTTATAGACGATCGGCGCGATGGCATCGAAAAACGCCAAGCTGTTTTCGCCGGTGAGTTTCAGCACGGCTTCGGCCAGAGCCGGCGAGGTGAGGGGGCCGGTGGCGATGATCACGCTCTCCCAATCCTCAGGCGGCAGGCCGGCGATTTCACCGCGCGCGATCTCGATCAGCGGCTCCGCTTCGATGGCGGCCTGCACCGCCTGCGAAAATGCCTCGCGATCCACCGCCAGCGCGCCGCCGGCCGGCAGCTTATGCGCATCGGCAGCCTGCATGATCAGCGAGCCGCAGCGGCGCAATTCCTCATGCAGCAGGCCCACGGCGTTATTGTCGGCATCATCGGAACGGAAGGAATTGGAGCAGACCAGTTCGGCCAGGCCGTCGGTCTGATGCGCGTCGGTCTTGCGCTCGGGGCGCATCTCATGCAGCACCACGCGCTGGCCGGCGCGCGCCAATTGCCAGGCCGCTTCCGAACCGGCAAGGCCGCCGCCCACCACATGAACAGGCTTACTCATCGTGTAAACTCTCCAAAGCGTCTATATCCTCGGCGGCCAATATACGCCGCGCCACATCCTGGCTGAACCCTCGTCTTGCCAGGGCAGCCATGTCCTTCTGGCGCATGGCTTTTCTCTGTTCCGGATCGGCGCGATAAGGCCCCAGCCGGCGCTTGCGGGCATAGGCCAGGGCGGCCGGCCAGTCGGAAAGCGGCGCCTCGCGCTCGGCTTCCATGCGCGCGAAGGCATTCTTCAAGGCCGTTTCGCCCACGCCCTTGGCCGCCATGCCGCGCTTGATGCTGCCCAGCGATTTGCCTTCGGCCAATTGCCGGCGCAAACGGGTTTCGGCATAGGCCTGATCGTCGAGCAGTTTCAGCCTTGCGAGCTTTTCAAGCAGCGCGGCGATCCAGGCATCCAGTTCATCGGGAACGGTTTCCTCGCCGCCGAAAACCCGGCGCTTGGCCTTGCGCAGCAAAACCCGGCGCAGATTATCGGCCGAGGAGGCGTAGCGTTCCAGGTAATGCAGCGCGGCGCGCTCAAGCCAGGCGGGATCCACCGCCTTCGGACGCCGCGCTGCCATCATGTCAGCCGAGCAGGGCCTTGATGCCGGCCTGGGCGATCAGCGCATCGTCCGACGACTTCACGCCCGAGACGCCGACGGCGCCGACGCAGACGCCATCCACCATGATCGGCTCGCCGCCTTCCAGCAGCACCATGTCCGGCACCGACAGAAAGGCGTTGCGGCCGCCGGCCACGATGTCTTCCAGCGCCTTGGTGGGGCGGCGGCTGAAAGCGGCGGCCTTAGCCTTGCCCTGGCTGATATAGGTGGTCTGCAAGCCGGCGCCGTCCAGACGCTGAAAATGCAGCAGATGGCCGCCATCGTCGCAGATCGCGATGCTCACCTTCCAGCCATTGCGGTTCGCCTCGGCCTCGGCGGCGGCGGCGATTTTCTGGGCATCGGCGACAGTGAGGGCTTTACGGTCGTACATTCTCGTCAGTCTCCCTATACGATCAGGCCGCGGCATCGCGGCGCGATTTGCCTCTGGCCGGCGGCGCGGCGCGTTGCGCGGCCGGTTTCAGATATTCCTTCAAATACCGGCCAGTGTGGCTTTCGGCAACCTTCGCCACCTGTTCCGGCGTGCCTTCGGCCACGATCCTGCCGCCGCCATCGCCGCCTTCCGGCCCCATATCTATGATCCAGTCGGCGGTCTTGATCACTTCGAGATTATGCTCGATCACGATCACCGTGTTGCCGCTGTCCACCAGGGCATGCAGCACTTCCAGCAGCTTGCGCACATCCTCGAAATGCAGGCCGGTTGTCGGCTCGTCGAGGATATACAGCGTGCGGCCGGTGGCGCGTTTGGAGAGTTCCTTCGACAGCTTCACGCGCTGCGCTTCGCCGCCCGACAGCGTGGTGGCCGATTGCCCGATCTTGATATAGCCAAGGCCGACCTGCTGCAAAGTCTGCAATTTCTCGCGGATCGAGGGCACCGCCTTGAAGAATTCGGTGCCGTCATCCACCGTCATATCCAGCACATCGGCGATGGATTTGTCGCGGTAATGGATGTCGAGCGTTTCGCGGTTATAGCGTTTGCCCTTGCAGACATCGCATTGCACATACACATCGGGCAGGAAGTGCATCTCGATCTTGATCAGGCCGTCGCCCTGGCAGGCCTCGCAGCGGCCGCCCTTCACGTTGAAGGAGAAGCGCCCCGCCGCATAGCCGCGCGCCTTGGCTTCCGGCAGGCCGGCGAACCAGTCGCGGATCGGGCCGAAAGCGCCGGTATAGGTTGCCGGGTTGGAGCGCGGCGTGCGGCCGATCGGCGATTGATCTATATCTATGATCTTATCGAGCCATTCCAGGCCTTCGATGCGATCATGCGCGCCGGGGATTTCGCGGCTGCCATTCAGCTTGCGCGACACCGCCTTGAACAGCGTCTCGATAGTGAGCGTGGATTTGCCGCCGCCGGACACCCCAGTGACGCAGGTGAGCAGGCCGAGCGGGAATTCGGCGGTAACGCCCTTGAGATTATTGGCGCGCGCATTCACCACCCGCACGGTCTTGTTGGGCGTGCGCTGGCGGCGCTTGGCCGGCACCGGCACGAATTTGCTTCCAGCCAGATATTGCCCGGTAATGGATTTCTTCGATGCGATGATCTGCGCTGGCGTGCCTTCGGCGATCACTTCGCCGCCATGCACGCCAGCGGCAGGGCCCATGTCGATCACGTAATCGGCGGTGCGGATGGCTTCCTCGTCATGCTCGACCACCAGCACGGTGTTGCCGATATCGCGCAGGTAAACCAGGGTGTCGAGCAGCTTGGCATTGTCGCGCTGATGCAGGCCGATGCTGGGCTCGTCGAGCACGTAGAGCACGCCGGTCAGGCCCGAGCCGATCTGCGAGGCCAGCCGGATGCGCTGGCTTTCGCCGCCCGACAGCGTGCCGGAAGCGCGCGCCAGCGTGAGGTAGTTCAAACCCACATTGACCAGGAAGCCCAGCCGCTCGTTGATCTCCTTCAAGATGCGCGCGGCGATGTCGCGCTGCTTGGCGTTCAGCTTCTTGTCGAGATCGAGGAACCATTGCCGCGTATCGGCAATCGAAAGCTCGCAAACCTCGCCGACATGCTTGCCGCCGATCTTCACGGCGAGGGCTTCCGGCTTCAGGCGGTGGCCGCCGCAGGATTCGCAGGCGGTGGCCGATTGATAGCGCTCCAGCTCTTCGCGGATCCAGTCGCTTTCGGTTTCGCGCCAACGCCGTTGCAGATTGGGAATCACGCCCTCGAAGGGCTTCTTGATGGTGTAGCTGCGCATGCCGTCGTCATAGGCGATCGGCACGATATCCTCGCCGGAGCCGTTCAGAATCGCCTGGCGCACCTTGGCCGGCAATTCCTTCCACTTGGTGTTGAGCGAGAATTTGTAATGCTTGGCCAGACCTTCCAGGGTCTGCATGTAATAGGGCGAAGGCTGGGCGGATTTCGACCAGGGCGCGATGGCGCCTTCGCGCAGGGTGAGATTGTCGTCGGGCACCACAAGCGCGGCATCGAAATACATCTTGCTGCCCAGGCCGTCGCAGGTGGGGCAGGCGCCGAAGGGGTTGTTGAACGAGAACAGCCGCGGCTCGATCTCGTCGATGGTGAAGCCGGAAACCGGGCAGGCGAACTTGGCCGAGAAGATCGTGCGCTGATCCGGCTTGTCGGCGCTTTCGGCAATCGCGATGCCGTCGGCCAGGCCGAGCGCGGTTTCAAAGCTGTCGGCCAGCCGCGCCTGCACGCCGTCGCG
The DNA here is from genome assembly GCA_041914045.1 of Ferrovibrio sp. Lineage (GTDB taxonomy): Bacteria > Pseudomonadota > Alphaproteobacteria > Ferrovibrionales > Ferrovibrionaceae > Ferrovibrio. The sequence goes on from JAYSEE010000160.1 coordinate 5,538, forward strand.
CACCACCACGCGGTCGACCACCACTTCGATATCATGCTTCAGCTTCTTGTTCAGCGCCGGCACTTCGCCGATTTCGTAAAGCTTGCCGTCCACCTTCACGCGCTGGAAGCCGCGTTTTTGCAAGTCCTGCAATTCCTTGCGGTATTCGCCCTTGCGGCCGCGGATCATCGGCGCCAGCAAATAAAGCCGGGTGCCTTCCGGCATCGCCATCACGCGGTCCACCATCTGGCTCACGGTCTGGCTCTCGATCGGCAGGCCGGTGGCGGGCGAGTAGGGCACGCCGATGCGGGCGAACAGCAGGCGCAGGTAATCGTAAATCTCGGTGACGGTGCCCACCGTGGAGCGCGGGTTGCGCGAGGTGGTCTTCTGCTCGATGGAAATCGCCGGGCTGAGGCCGTCGATATGGTCCACATCGGGCTTCTGCATCAATTCGAGGAATTGCCGCGCATAGGCCGAAAGCGATTCGACATAGCGGCGCTGGCCCTCGGCATAGATGGTGTCGAAGGCCAACGAGGATTTGCCCGAGCCGGACAGGCCGGTGAGCACCACCAGCTTGTCGCGCGGAATATCCACGTCCACGTTCTTCAGATTATGTTCGCGAGCGCCGCGAACCGAGATGGTCTTTTGCATGGCTGTATTCGGCCGGTCTGGAGTCGGGGGAGGAATTTTCTGGGTGGCAGCCCTTCATTATACGCCAACTGGATGATACAAGACCAGTTAGAGAACACGGGTGGTATTCAGAACGGAGCGAAACCGATGGCGGGCAGCGTCAATAAGGTGATTTTGGTTGGAAATCTGGGCCGCGATCCGGAAATCCGCTCCATGCAGAGCGGCGAGGAGGTCTGCCAGCTCTCTATCGCCACCTCGGAAACCTGGCGCGACAAGAATTCCGGCGAGCGCAAAGAGCGCACGGAATGGCATCGCGTGGTGATTTTCAACGAAAATCTGGTGAAAATCGCCAAGCAATATCTGAAGAAGGGCGCCAAGGTTTACCTGGAAGGCTCGCTCCAGACTCGCAAATGGACCGACAAGGACGGCCAGGAAAAGTTCACCACCGAAGTGGTGCTGCAACGCTATCGCGGCGAACTGACCATGCTGGACGGCGGCCGCGATGGCGGTGCCATGGGCGGGGGCGGCGGCGGAATGGGCGGTGGCGATGATTACGGCGACACCTATGCCGGCTCGGGCGGCGGCGGTGGCGGCCGGTCCTCGGGCGGCGGCTATTCCGGCGGCGGCGGTGGCGGCGGTGGCGGCCGCGCTCCGGCCCGCAACAGCGACCTGGACGACGAAATCCCGTTCTGAGCCGAGGCTTCCGAGCCGACAAAAAAAGGGCATCCATTCGTCGTGGATGCCCTTTTTTGCTCGGGACAGGTTCAACTGCGGGTGATCGAGATGCCGCCATCCACGAAGCTGGACGTGCCGGTGACGAAGGCGGAATCCTCGGAAGCCAGATACAGCACCGAACGCGCCAGTTCTTCCGGGCGGCCGACCCGCTTCAAGGCATGCATGTTGGCCATGGCGGCGGTGGCTTCCGGCGTGGTGTGCATGCCGCGATACATCGGCGTATCGACGGCACCGGGCAGGATCGCGTTGACGCGCACGCCCTGCGGCCCGTATTCGGCGGCCAGCACCTGGGTCAGGCCGATCAGGCCGGACTTGCTGGCGGCATAGGCCGCCACGCCGGGGAAGCCGATGGTATGGCCCACGAAAGTGGAGGTGAAGATTACCGAACCGCCGCCGCGCGCGATCATGGCCGGAATCTGATGCTTGGCACCCAGGAAGCCACTGGTCAGATTGGTGGCCAGGGCATCTGTCCAGCCCTGTTCCGATACCTCGGTGCTGGGGCCGGCCTCACCGATGATGCCGGCATTGTTGAAGGCGATATCCAGGCCGCCGAAGCGGCTTACCGCCAGATCGACCAGCGCCTTGGCATAGGCTTCCGACTTCACGTCGCCGGCCAGGGCCACCGCCTCGCCGCCGGCCGCTTCGATCTCGGCCACCAGGCTGGCCAGTTCCGCCTCGCGACGGGCGCCAACCACCAGCCTGGCGCCTTCCTGGGCAAACAGCAGGGCGGTGGCGCGGCCAATGCCGGCGCTGGCGCCGGTAACCAGGGCAATCTTGCCATTCAAGCGGTTCATGACGTCTCTCCTTCTGGTGGCGGCGCCCGATGCGCTCGCCGTTGCCAGCAAGGTATGATTAGTTTTTTACATTTTATAGGCGAATAAAATGCTTATATAATTCAGTTTATATGAATCATGAAGAGGCCTGATCATGGATCGCCTGCGCGCCTTTGAAGTCTTTGTCAGCGTGGTGAGCAAAGGAAGCCTGGTGCAGGGTGCCGCCGCGCTGAACACTTCGCCGGCCAATGTCACCCGCTACCTGACCGAATTGGAAGGCCATCTTGGCACCAGGCTGCTGAACCGCTCATCGCGGCATCTGTCGCTGACCGAAAGCGGCCAGGCGCTATATGAACGCAGCCGGGCGATCCTGGAGGATGTGAGCGAGGCCGAAGCCCTGGCAACGGCTTCCAGTCTGAAGCCGCGGGGCCGCCTGCGCATCAATGCTCCGGTGAGCTTCGGCGCGCATCATCTGGCGCCGCTCTGGCCGTGCTTCCTGGCGCAATACCCGGATGTCGAACTGGATGTATCGCTGATCGACCGCGTGGTCGATATCGTGGAGGAGGGCTTCGATCTCGCCATCCGCATCTCGCGCAGCGGCTCGGCCAATCTGGTGGCGCGGCGGCTAGCGGTATCGCACAACATTGCCTGCGCGGCGCCGGAATATCTGGCACGGTATGGCATACC
>JAYSEE010000161.1:0-8339 GCA_041914045.1 Ferrovibrio sp.
TCGCTGAAGCGCTGACTCACGCCGAGCAGTTCGTTCCAGCGCCGCAGATGGAACAGGCATTCCGCATACCAGGCCACCAGCGAACGGCTGACCTTGCCGGAATCGAGGCGATGGCCCAGCCATTCCACCGCTTCGGCATAACGCGCCTCGCGCACCAGAATGCGGCTGATCGCGGTGCGTATGCCGGCATGTTCGGGCGCCAGTTGCAGGGCGGTCTGGTAAGCCTGCAAGGCGGCGGCGCGGTTTTCCCGCTCGCGCTGTGCGTCCAGCAGGCCGCTGAAGGCATAGGCGTCGTAATGCTGGGCCAGGGCCAATTGCGCATCCAGGCTTTTCGGCTTGCGCTGCGCCAGATCGGCCAAATGCATGCTGCGTTCGAGAAAATCGTTTTCGATTTCAGACACAGCCGTGGCGGCCTGCACGCGGATGGCGGGGGTGGGGTCTTGCAGGGCCAGGCGCAGGGCCGGCGCGAATTCGGGGCGGAACTGCTTGACCAACAGCGCGATCACCGAGCGCTTCTGCTCCAAGGTGCCGGCCCGCATCACATCGGAAAAACTGACCACCGAAGCGGTCTCGGCGCCGATTTGCCGGCCGGAGGCGATCTGTCGATACAGGGCCTCGCCGGCATCCTCCTGCTCGTCGGGGAACAGCGCGGCATACCATTCATGAAACGGCGTGGCGCGTCGGCGCAGCACGATCTGCAACGGCACGATAATGATCAGGCCGATGGTGCCTACGGCGCCGAGCGCGCCCGAGACGACAGCCAGCAGCACCGCGAAGCGGTTGAAATGACCGCCGCGCCGGAAGGCATAAGCCCAGGCCATGGCCAGCAGCACCGCTGCGGCATGGAAGCAGATATAGGCCAGCATGCTGATATCGCCATGCACCAACGCCAATAGGCTGCCGCCTTGCAGGGCGAAAACCAGGCTGGCCGGAACGATGATTTCCAATGCGCGGCGCAATTCGTTGCGCGCCGGCGGCGGCGCGGCATGAGCGCTCGGCTCAGCGCCATGCGGGAGCAGCGCCAGGCTCATGCCTCGGCCCCGATATGGCTGGATTTATAGAGCGTGCTGACGGTGATGGCGCTGTGCAGACCGGGTTGTTCGGCATGCAGCAGGGTATCCAGCTGCAGGCGCAGCTTCTCGGCAGCGACGGCGGCATTCTCCGGCGGCGTGGCGGGCAGCAGCACTTCGAATTCCCAGCCCGAGCGCGGATGATCGAAGGCGAGATCGGTATCGCGCAGCGCATCTTGCACGGCCTGGCCCACGGCGGCGGAAACGGCGGCGCGCTTGTCTTGCGCCAACCCCTCCACGCCCTCGATGCGCACCGACAGGGCGCAGACATCGAAGCCGATGCGGCGCGCCAGCAAAGTGAGGATGCGGACCTGGCGTTCGCGGAAGCCGGCGGCGAACAGGCTGCGCTCCTGGCCATAGGCGCGGCTGTTTTCCAGCCGTTGATAACCGAGCGCATGGGCATAGGCGGTGGAGACCCATTCGCAGGTGACGCTGAAATTCTCCAACGTCGAGAGATTGAAATCGAGGAAGCCGATTTCCTCGATCTTCAGGATGCCGAAAACCTCGCCGGTTTCCGGGTTCACCAATGGGCCGGCGATCACGCCGTCATTGCCCAGCAATTGCAGGTCTTCCGGCCGCGCCGCGCAAAGCACGCGCTGCTCGCCGATGGTGGCGCGAAACAGCGGAGAGGCGGCGGTGTAGCGTCGGGAATAGCTTTCCGCCGCCAGCCAGCCATCGGTGACGGTGACTTCCAGATTCTGGCCTTGCAGCAGATAGACCGAATGCTGCTTCGGATCGAGAATGGCGCGCACGATCTTGTTCACGCCATGCAGCACTTCTTCCGGTTGCGGCTTGTCGATCGCCTTGGCGGCCTGATACAGCGCCACCACGGTGCGCATCTGGCCGGCAACGCGGATTTCGAGCTGGCTCTTGGCGGCGGCGACTCGGCGATAGGCTTCATCCACGGTGGCTTCGCGCTGGCGGCTCTCGTGCAATTCTTCCAGCAATTCGCGGATGCGGCTGCGATGCCGGCTGCCGATTTCGCCGATGAACACCACCGTCACCAGCCACAAGATCGGATTGCGCGCCAATTCCAGGTAATAAGCGTAAAGGTCCTGGTCCATGCGTTGGGATGGCAGGTTCCAGGCCAGCAAAGCGAAGCTGGCGGCGACGGTCGCCAGCAGAGCTTCGCTGGTGCCGTATTGCGCGGCGATCAACAGCACCAGAATCCAGAATGGATGCGGCTGCACGCTGTAGAAGCGATTGCCGGCGAAGAAGAACCAGTCGATCGCCAGTGCTGCGGCAAGGAAACCGGCGATTTCCAGGATCGCGCTGACCCGCCAGCCCATGAAGCTGGCGGCGGGTTTGCTTTGTATAAGGTTGGTGTCGGTCATGCCGTGATCTTCAAGCTCGGGCCTTAGAAGCGCAGCAGGCCATAGGCGCCGGCCCGGTTCACGTCATTGGCCTCGCCGCGCGAAAGCGCCTTGGCATGGCTGGCGCGCAGGCCGATTTCATAGGCTTCGCCGCCCAGCATGGCGAGGCCGAGCCCGACGAAAGCGCCTTTGTCGTTGTAGCGGTCGTAGGCATAGCCGGCATAGGCATCCAGCCGCGCGACATCGAACAGGGTTTCGCTATAGGCGATATCCAGGCTGTGGATTTCCTTGGTGCCGATGCTCAAGGGGCGGAAGCGGACGCCGTTGGCGTCGCTGTAAAGCTGCTGGGTATGGATATATTCGCCATCCAGCCCGTAGCCGACCGAAAGGTCGCGGCCGGGCAGGGCGAAATTATAGCGCAGCGCTGCCAGCAATCCGGCGCTCTTGGTCACATCGTCGTCGTCGGCCACGCCATAGCGGTTGTAGCGCAGCGCCATGTTGGCGGACCAGCCATCGCCGAGATCGCGCTCATGCCGCGCCTCCACCTGATCCTGCGTGCCGCGATTGACCAGGCCGGACACCAATTCCCAATAGGGGCGATGATAGGTGATGGTTATGCCGCTCAATTCGCCTTGGTTCCGCTCGGCATAACCGAGGGCCGCACCGGTAGTGCCGTCGCCGCTTTTCAGCAACGCGGCGCGGCCTTGGCCCAGACTTTCGAATTGATGGAGGACATAGAGTTCCAGCCGTTCCTTGTATTCGTCGGCCACATAGCTGCGGCCGCCAAGGTCTGCCGCATTGCCGGTTTGCAGCCTGCGGCGTTCGGCGATCACGCCGGCATCGGTGCGCTCGCCCAGCGCGGCCTGGCCTTGCAATACGGCAATGCTCTGCCGCTCGCCGCCTTTTACATTGGCCACATCATATTCCAAGCGCGTGAAGGGCGCGGCTTGCTTGCCGGCCTCGCGGGTGGCCTCGACCAGATATTCGTTGTCGCGGTCCAGCGCGCTGGCGCGGCGATACAGGTCGCGCGCCGGCCGCCAGGCGCCGCGTGCCATCTCGTTTTCCGCGATGGCGGATAATACATCGGCACGGTTGCCGTTCTCGGCATTCAGTTTGTTCAACCGCTGGCGGGCGGCTTCATCGTCGCCGCGAAAGGCATCCACGCGCGCCTGCATCAATTCGCGCCGGACCTTGGCATCCCGCGCCGCCTGATCCTCGCTCGATATCGCTGCGGCGGTCTGCGCGGTAAGCTTGAGCAGCCTGCCCTGCAATTCCGCGTGCAGACTCACCTTGCCGCGCACCAATACCTGATCGTAGCCGGCGGAAACATACTCCACGAGTTCCGGCCAGGTGGCGGCGATGCCGGTGAGCGATGCTTCGTCCACCGGCGCATCGAAACGCAGCACGACATCGCGCGGGTCGGAACTGGTTTCGATATGGGCCGGAATCGGCGGCAGCGGAAAGCGCGCTTCGGTTTCCGCACGGGCGTGGCTTGCCCAAGGCAGGGTCAGCGCCATGCAGATGGCGGTCTGGATGCCCAGCCGGCGGCAATATGTGGAAACCTTATGAAGCATGCTCGGAATTTACATTGGGTTGGAGGGTTTAGCTAGCAAGCATATCCCCTCAAGGGTTGAGAATTCGTTCCGCGCGATTGCCGTCGCCCAGTTCCAGGGCCAGGCCAGCAAGGTCGACGCGCAATTCTGCATCCTTAGGGCGTTGCTGCAACAATGTATCTATGGCGGCGAAGGCGGCATCGCGGCGATCCAGCCGCGCCAACAGCCAGGCGCGCACGCGCTGGGCATCATCCGATGGCCGGCGTTGACGTTCGATGATATCCAGCGCGGCTTCGTAATGCTGGCGCGCCTCGGCGGTTGCACGTTGGCCGCGCAGCAATTCGCCATAGTGGAAAAGACTCTGCCAATCGCCGGGGCCGCTAGCCAGATAGGCGGCATAGAGGCGGGTCGCCTCGCTGCGCCGCCCGGCGGCAAAAGCGGCATCCGCGCCGCGCTTTTGCGCTTCGCGCGATTGCGGCGCCACGGCCAGCAGGCGCTTGGCCAGGGCATCGCGCGCCTGGGTAAGCCCTTGGCTCTCAGCGATGTCCAGCAACGCCTGCACTTTTTCCGTATCGGCATTCCCGGTCTGGCTGGCGCGCAGCAGCCAGTCATTGGCCGCTGTCTGGCCGCCGCGATTGACCAGGATATCGAGCAGCAGCGCCATACGCGCCGGATCGGCGAGAAGCTGCGCGCTATCGGCTTGCAGAATGGTCAGCACGCGATCCTCGCCGCCACGCTCGCGCAGCAGATCGAGCCAGGCGCGCTGGCGTGCAGGATCGGCCTTGGCGCGGGCCTCCAGCCAGTTCAGCGCGGCTTGCGGCGGGCGCGGGCCCCAGAGATAAAGCAATTGTTGCACGGCCTCGCCATTCGGCGGTTCGTTGGCGGCCAGAACTTGGAAGGCGGCTTCGGCATTGACGCGGTCGCGCAGATCAAGCAGGCGGAAGGCCGCATCGCGCCGTTGTTGCGCCGGCAAGGCGGCATTGAGGGCGCGGCCGCGCAGCAGAGCGAGCAATTCATCGCGCCGGCCGCCCTGCGCCAGCATGTCTTCATAAGCGGCTGGCCAATCCTTGCCCCAACTGGCGGCGGCCTGGCGCAGCAGCGGCAGGGCGATCTCCGGCGCTTTCTGGTCCAGCAGGATATACAGCCGCTGTTCGGCGCTGGCGCGATCAGGCGCCGCCTGGATGGCGCGCGGCAGCAATGCCAGCAATTCGTCGCGGCGTTTCAGGCGCACTAGCAGATCTATCAAGGCATCGGTGGCTTCGCCTGCATCGCTGGCGGCGGCGCGGCGGCGATAGGGCAGGGTTTCCGCCGGGGCGATGCGGTCCAGCACATAGAGGCGGCTGTCGCGCGCGGCGGCCTCCAGTCCCGGCAAATCCAGATCGCGCCGGGCGATGGCGGCAACCTCGACAGGCGGCGTCACTTTCGGATCGAGCAGGATGTCGAACAATTCATTGCGCTGCGCGAGAGTCACGTCGGGTTCGCGCAGTCGGGCGGCCACGGCCATGCCTATGCCGCGTGCGTCGCCGGCTTGCAGGCGTACGCGGAAAGCCAGATCGCGCAGGGCAGGCGTGGGGTTGCGTTGCGCATCCAGCAGCGCCAAGGCATCGCGCGGACGGTTGGCGGCGAGATAGGCATTCGCCAGTTTCTCCGTGCTGTCGGCATCGCCGCGCAACAGATGCAGCCGTTCGGCTGCGGCCAGTGCGAGGGCCGGCTGCTGTTCGTCTCCGCCGATATAATAAAGGTCTTCCAGCAAGGCGCGGTCGCTCGGATTGCTATTAGCCATCCAGGCCCGCACAACATAAGCATCACCGTCCATTGCGGCAAACCGCGCCCAGGCGGCATCCAGCAAAGGATTCCGGGGGCGCGCCTGGCGGATATTGGCCAGCACCGCCGCGCCTTCCTTGAAGCGTTCGAGCCGGAAATACAGATCGCCGAGATCGCCCAGATTCTCCGCCGGCAATTGCGGTTCCTTGGCCAAGTCGCGCAGCCATGCGATGGCTTCATCATGCCGTTCCAGGCGCATCAGCAGATTGGCGATTTCCAGCCGCTCGGAAAAATCCAGATCATTGGCATGTCTGGCCTGATCGACCCAGCGGGCCGCCGCGGCCTTGTCGCCATCCGCCACGGCCAACCGCGCGGCCAGCAACGGGCGGGTTTTCAAGATGTCGGGCGTTGCCCGCGCCTTGGCCAGCGCCAGGATATCCTTGCGCTGCTTTTGCTCGGCGGCTTCCAGCAGATCGAGGATATCGTCGGCATCGGGTTGCGCCAGCCGGCGGAAGCTTTCGGCGGCGCGGTCGAGGTCGCCGGCTTGCAGCGATAATTCGAACAGCAAACGCAATTCATCGGCGCTTGGATCGGGCAGGGCGGCAAGCCGGGCCATGGCGCGGTCGGCGGCTCCCATGCTCACTTCCAGTTCGGCAAGCAGCAGGCTGCCGGCAGCCTGCTTCTCTAGATAGGGCAGCAAGCCCAGAACGAGCTGCTTCTGGCCGATCTGCTGCAAGTAGGAAACATAGGCTATGGCATCGTCGGCGAGTTTGGCTTGCGGCAGCCATACTTCCGCTAGGCTGCGCAATTCATCGGCATGGCCTAGGGCCAATGCATAGCGTGCATGATGCGCCATGATCAGATCGTCGGCCTTGGCCGGCGCTTCGCGGATCATGCGGGACAGCCTCTGGTATGCGGCTTCCATATTGCCGGCTGCCGCCAGATGCTGGCTCAGTTCAAGGATTTCATCGGGCTCGAGCAGCCCCAGTTTATCGGTTTCCTGCAAGGCCCAGAGACGTTCCGGCCGGCGATCCTGCAATAGCACCAGGGCGGAATAATCTTGCAGGGCCTCTTTATCGCCGGTCAAAACGTAATAGGCGCGGCGATTATCGGCATAGGCCTGCCATTCATTGGCTTGGCGCAGCAATTCGCCCTTGCGGTTCAAGGCCGGCGCATCCTGCGGATTGTTGCGCAGAAACCGGTCGATCAGGCTCACCGCGTCGGTTACGTCGCCTTCCGTCAGATGAATCTGCAGCAGCGGCCCTACCACGGCGACGCTGAGGTCGCCGGCATCGAGATTTTCGAGCAGAATGCGTTTCGAATCTTCGATCTCGCCGGTCTGCAGCAGCATCAACGCCTGTTCGCTGGCGCGCGGCACCAGCAGCAGACTGGCCAGAAACGCCACGGCTGCCGTCATCAGCACCATGAGGAAGTTCAACTTCATGGCGCCGCCTTGGCGATGCGGATGCGCGCCCCGACCGCGGCCAATTGCGGCAGGCGCAGCGACAGCAGGCCGTTTTCGCCGACAATGGCGGTTTCGTCGGCGCGTTCGCCTGCGGCGGAAACGATGCTTACCCGCCAATTGCCGGGCGCGAAGCCGCGCCAGAGGAAGTCTCCCCGGCCATAGCCTTGCGCATGGAACTCGCAAGCCTGCTCGGAACAGGCCAGCGCATCAACCTGCCAGCGTGCATTGTCGAGGATCGGCCGGCCAGGGGGGGGTGCGGCCGGCATGCCGGTTTCCGACAGCGCGATTTCCGGATTCTGCGCGGCGGGGTCGAGCGAAACATACAAAACGCCGTTTTCATGCCGGTGGCCCAGAAGCCCTTTGCTGCGCCGATAATCCGGCGACAGACGCGCCAGCGCGCCATCGAAGCGGATAGTCTGCATCGCGCCGCGATCCAATACGCGCCACGCCATCTCGCCCGCCGGTTCCAGCCGCAGGCGGTGGAAGCCGCCGACGATCTCGGCATAACGGTGCGTGGCGATCGGCGCGATTTCCTGCTGGCGCAGCCAATCCAGGTTTTCGCGCAAGGCGTTCAGCGCCGCCAGATTCTCTCCGGCATAGATGTGGTAATAGAGATTGATGGCGGAAATCCGGCGCGGCATGCCGGTATTGATCCAGGTTTCCCGCACATAGCGCTGCCCGAAGAAGCGGTTGGTCCATAACTCGGTATAGGTGTTTTCGTTGGAATTGCTGGCATAGACCTGCAATTCGCCGTCGCGCAGCAAGCCCAGCGGCGCCACCGAGGAATAGCTGGGATATTCGCGGTCGAAGCGGCTGTCGCCGCCATTGATGTTCAAGGCGCCGGCGCGGCGCACGCGGGCCAGGATGTCGGTGCTGGGCGAGGTGTCGCCAGACCATTGTATGAGGCGCGGCGGTTTGCCGGCCGGCGCCAGGCGGGTGATGAAATCGAGCGATCCGGCAATCTCCTTATCGGCATCGAAGGGCTTGTCGCCATAGGCGCGCGGAATGCGATAGCCCGGCGCCAGGCCCACGGCGCGGCCGCGCTCGGCTTCGCGCTTTTGCTCTTCCTCGCTGGCCATCTGGTAGCGCTGCTGGCCGGTGGAATTATAGATCGCGCGGAACGGGGCTTCGCGGGCGGGATTGTAATTATCGAAGAAATTCCACTGGAAGGGAT
>JAYSEE010000162.1:0-8325 GCA_041914045.1 Ferrovibrio sp.
GCACCGGCTTGAGCGAGGGATGCATGTAATCGGGTTCCTCGCGGCCCTGTTTGCGTGCGATATAGGATGGAATCATATCCATCGGACCCGGGCGATACAGCGCCACCAGGGCGATCAGGTCTTCGAAGGCGTCGGGCTTCATCTGCCGCAGCATGTCGCGCATGCCGCTGCCTTCAAACTGGAACACGCCCACCGCATCGCCGCGCCCGAGCAGATCGAAGGTCGGTTTATCCTCCAGCGGAATGCGCGCCAGGTCGATCTCCACGCCTCGCTTCTTGATCAGCGTCACCGCCTTTTCCAGCACGTCCAAGGTTTTCAGGCCGAGAAAGTCGAACTTCACCAGGCCGGCGGCTTCGGCGTATTTCATCGAGAATTGCGTGGCCGGCATGCCGGCATGCGGATCGCGATAGAGCGGCACCAACTCCACCAGCGGACGGTCGCCGATCACCACGCCCGCCGCATGGGTGGAAGCGTTGCGGTACAGCCCTTCCAACTTCAACGCCACATTGATCATGCGCTTCACGGCTTCGTCGCGGTCGCGCTCCTCGCGCAGACGCGGCTCCTGCACGATCGCCTTGTCGAGCGTTACCGGATTGGCCGGATTGTTGGGCACCAGCTTGCAGATGCGATCCACCTGGCCCAGCGGCAATTGCAGCACGCGACCCACATCGCGCAAGGCGGCGCGCGCCTGCAATTTGCCGAAGGTGATGATCTGCGCCACGTTTTCGGCGCCGTATTTCTTCTGCACATAGGTGATTACCTGGTCGCGGCGTTCCTGGCAGAAGTCGATATCGAAGTCGGGCATCGACACGCGTTCCGGGTTCAGGAAGCGTTCGAACAGCAAGCCGAAGCGCAACGGATCGAGATCGGTGATGGTCAGCGCCCAGGCCACCACCGAGCCGGCGCCCGAGCCGCGCCCCGGCCCCACCGCCACGCCATTGGACTTGGCCCATTGGATGAAGTCGGCCACGATCAGGAAATAGCCGGGGAACTTCATGTTGATGATGGTCTGGCATTCGAATTCCAGCCGGTCCCAATAGGGCTTGGCGGCATCGCCGGCGATGCCTGCGGCATCCAGGCGCTTTTGCAGGCCCTCGGTGGCCATGCGGCGAAGCGCCGCCGGCTCGTCCTCGCTGCCGGCTTCGCCGAAGCTGGGCAGGATCGGCGCATGCTCCTCGGCCTTCACGGCGCAGCGGCGCGCGATCACCAAGGTATTGTCGATCGCCTCGGGCAGATCGGCGAACAGCATGCGCATCTCTTCCGCCGATTTGAAGCGATGCTCGGGCGTCACCTTGCGACGCGCGGTCTGGGTGATATAGGCGCCCTCGGCGATGCAGAGCAGCGCATCATGCGCCTCATACATATCCGCATCGGCGAAATAGCAATCGTTGGTGGCCACCAGCGGCAGATCGTATTCATAGGCGAAATCCAGCAGGCCCGGCTCGGCCTTGGTTTCCGCCGCCCAGCCATGGCGCTGCAATTCGATATAGAGCCGGCCGGGAAAGATCGCCCGCAGGCGGTCCAGCGGCTGACGCGCCGCCTCCACCTGGCCATCGGCCAGCAGCCGGCCCATCGGCCCATGCAGGCCGCCGCCCAGGCAGATCAGCCCTTCGTTCCAGCGCTCCAGGTCTTCCCAGCCCACCTGCGGCGCTTCGCCCGGCGGCACTTCCAGATAGGCCTTGCTCGACAGCCGCATCAAGTTGGCATAGCCGGCCTTGTTCTGCGCCAGCAGCACCAGCTTGTCGGGATCGGGCTTCTTGAGCGACTTGGCGCCGAAGCCGCCGGCATTCTGGTCCAGCCGCGAGACGTTCAACTGACAGCCGATGATCGGCTGCACGCCCTTGCCGGCCAGCGCCTTGGAGATCTCCAGCGCGCCGAACAGATTGTTGGTATCGGTGATCGCCACCGCCGGCATGCGATGCTTGGCGCAAAGCTCGGCCAGTTTCTCCACCCGGATCGCCCCTTCGGTGAGCGAATAGGCGGTGTGTACGCGCAGGTGGACGAAATCGGCATGCGGCATGATGATCGGTTCCTGTTCTCGGCAAGAAGATACGCTGCCTAGCCGCTGGATACCAGAACGGGCCTGGGGCGAATCCCATATCGGCCCGTCCGATTCGAGAACGCGCCACCAGGATTTGTGCCGAGTCGCTGTTCCGCATTGCTCCGATTCGATACTGATTCGGAACAGGCGCGGACGAATCCCAAGCCTAGGCGAACGAAGCGGAAAACCGATCCCAGACTTTGTGTCCGGCCGGCCTTTCGCCTGTTTTATTCCGCCAGTTCCACCCGGTTGCGGCCATTGGCCTTGGCGCGATACAGCGCGGCATCGACGCGCCGCAACGCCTGTTTCCAATCCGCATTATTGCCGAGCAGCAGCCCGACGCCGAAGCTCGCGCTTATCTGCAATGTGTGCTTGCCCGCTGGGATTTCCTCCGCGGCGATGCGCTTGCGCAGCCGTTCGGCCAGCCCCGCCGCCGCTTCCACATCGGTTTCCGGCAGCAGCAGGGCGAATTCCTCGCCGCCGATCCGCGCCACGGTGTCGATATCGCGGATCTGCTCGCGGCATAGCCGCGCGATATGGCGCAGCACAATATCGCCGGCGGCATGGCCGAAGCGATCATTGACCCGTTTGAAATCGTCGAGATCGAACAACAGCAAGGCAGCCTTGCGGCCATAGCGCTGACAACGGCCCCATTCGGCCAGCGCCGCCTCTTCGAAATGCCGCCGGTTGCGCATGCCGGTCAGCATATCGGTGCGGGCCTCATCGGCGGCGGCCTGCTCATGCTCCCAGGCGCGGCGCAGGGCGGCTTCGAATTTCGTCGCCGTCAGCATGGCCAGCACCGTTCCCAGCACGATCAGCCCGGCGATGTTGCCCAGCACCAAGCCGCGTTCGCCGTGCCACCAGGTCACGCTCAGAATGACGGCGCCCGAGAACAGCCCGCCCAGCAAGGCATCGCGCCGGCTCGGCAGCACGCTGGGAATCCAGATATAAATGAAGATCAAATTGGCCAGGCCGTAAATCAGCCCCATATCCAGTTGCGCCATCGCGCCAGTAAGGCCAAGCGGCACGGTTACGGTATGGATCAGCACCAGCCGTCGATACAGGCTATAGGTTTTATTGCGCGCCAGACCCCATAGGCCCTGCACTGTCAGAATCGCCACAGCCGCGCCAAGCCGCCAATACAGCGCCAGCATGGCCCGTTCCGGGTCGATGAAATGATCCAGCAGATTGAAGCCGACGATCAACAGCGAAAACACCACCGCGCGCCGGCTGCTGTCGTTGCTCAGCCGTATTGCAAGATCGTCGGTATAGGATACCCGGTCGGTCGCCTCTAAAGGATGATTCCGCTCGGGGGTGCCGCTCATGCCCTGCCGCTCATGCTATGCGCAATCGTCCCTCATGCAGCGTCACCACGCGATCCATGCGCTTGGCGAGCGCCAGGTTATGGGTGGCGATCAGCGCGCCGATGCCGGCCTCGCGCACCAGGCGCAGCAATTCCTGGAAAGCCGCCTCGGCCGCCTTCTCATCCAGATTGCCGGTGGGTTCGTCGGCCAGCAGCAGGCTGGGCCGGCCCACCACGGCGCGGGCAATCGCCACGCGCTGCTGTTCGCCGCCCGATAGCCGCGCCGGGCGATGGCTCAGGCGATGGCCGAGCCCTAAGCTTTCCAGCACTTTGCGCGCCTGCTGTTCGGCGGCCTCGCGCGCCAGGCCGCGGATGCGCAAAGGCATGGCGGCATTTTCGATGGCGGAAAATTCCGGCAGCAGATGATGATACTGATACACGAAGCCGATGCGATGCCGCCGAGTGAGCGTGCGCTGGCTGTCGTTCATCCGGCTGCAATCCTCGCCGCCGACCAGCACGCGGCCGTCATCGGCGCGCTCCAGCAGGCCGGCCGTGTGCAGCAAGGTGGATTTGCCCGAACCCGAAGGGCCGAGCAAAGCCACGATTTCGCCGGGCTGCACGGCCAGATCCACGCCGCGCAGGATATGCAATTCCTCGCCGGCCTGGCGGAAACGGCGATGCACGCCTTCCAGAAGCAGGGCGTCAGACATCCGCGCCCTCGACAAAGATGGATCCTCGGGTCAAGCCCGAGGATGACGAATGAAAAACAGCGTCATACCCGCGAAAGCGGATGTCCATTACGGCAACCGCGCGCCTCTCGTTCATGGCGAGGTCACTCATAACGCAGCGCCTCAACCGGATCGAGACGGGCGGCGCGCCAGGAGGGATAAAGCGTAGCGAGGAAGGACAGCAGCAGCCCCATGATCACCACGGCCACCACCTCGGCGGATTCCACCTTGGCCGGCAGGCGCGAGAGGAAATAGATTTCGGCGGCGAATAATTCCGTGCCGATCAGCTTCTGGATCACCTGCCGGATGCCTTCGATATTCAGCGAGAAGGCCAGGCCGAGCGCGAAGCCCAATGCCGTGCCGATCACGCCCACGCTGGCCCCGGCAATCACGAAAACCCGCATGATGGCCCCGCGCGACGCGCCCATGGTGCGCAGGATGGCGATATCCCTGCCCTTGTCCTTCACCAGCATGATCATGCTGGAAATGATGTTGAAGGCCGCCACGATGATGATCAGCGTAAGGATCAGAAACATCACATTGCGCTCTACCTGCAACGCATTGAAGAATTGCTGGTTGGCCTGCTGCCAGTCGTAGAAGCGGTATTCCGGGCCGAGGATGCGGATCAATTCAGCGCCGATGCTGCGGGCCTGATCCGGATTGTCCAGCCGCACTTCCACGGCATGGGCCTGATCGCCCAGGCGGAAATAAACCTGCGCCGCCTCGAAGGGCATGAAGATGAAGCCGGAATCGTATTCGAACATGCCGACATCGAAAATGCCCACCACGGTATAGGCGCGGTTGCGCGGCACCGAGCCGAAAGGCGTGGCGGTGCTTTGCGGCGAAATCAATGTCAGCCGGTCGCCCAGCCGCAGGCCCAGCTTGCGCGCCATGCGATGGCCGATCACCACCGCATCGTCGCCCTGGAAATCCTGCAACGAACCTTCGCGCATGCCCTTGGCGATGCTGGTCTCGCGCGCCAGATCGGCCTGGCGCAGGCCGCGCACCATCGAGCCGGTGGCCGCGCCATTGGCCGTGGCCATCACCTGACCCTCGATCATCGGATTGGCCTGCTTCACATGCGGCAGGCCGCCGACGATGCTCACCACGCGATCGAAATCGTTCATCGTGGCGTAGCGTTCCGACTGGACCATGATATGGCCGTTGAGGCCCAGGATGCGGCCCAGCAATTCGGCGCGGAAGCCGTTCATCACGCTCATCACGATGATCAGGGTCGCCACGCCCAGCATGATGCCGAGCAGGCTGAACACCGCGATCACCGAGATGAAACCCTCCTGCCGCCGGGCGCGCAGATAGCGCAGGGCCAGCATCCACTCGAAGGCGGCAAAAGGCATCGGCTTATCCTTTGACGGCGGCGACGATCTTGTTGAACGCGGCCTCCAGCGGGATTTCCTCCTTGGCGCCGGTCATGCGGTCCTTCACCTCGGCCATGCCGGTTTTCACGCCGCGCGGGCCGATGGTGAGCTGGAACGGCAGGCCGATCAGATCCATGGTGGCGAATTTGGCGCCGGCGCGTTCGTCGCGGTCGTCATACAGCACATCCACGCCGGCCGCCTTCAAGCGGGCATAGAGATCGTCGCACGCTTTTTCGCAATCGGCATCGCCGGCCTTCAGGTTGATCAGGCCGACATGATACGGCGCCACCGAAAGCGGCCATTTGATGCCGGCTTCGTCATGGCTGGCCTCGATGATCGCGCCCACCAGGCGCGACACGCCGATGCCGTAAGAGCCCATCTCCAAGGTGATCTGCTCGCCATTCGGCCCCTGCACCACCGCGCCCATCGGCTTGGAATATTTGGTGCCGAAATAGAAGATATGGCCCACCTCGATGCCGCGCGCCGCCACCTGGCGGTCGGCGGGCAAAGCCTCGAAACGGGCGGCATCGTGCTTTTCTTCCGTGGCCGCGTAAGGCGCGGTCCAGCTATCCACGATGGGCTGCAGATCGGTTTCGTAATCCACCGCCTGGCCCAGCACGTCGCGCTCGATCAGCGCCTTGTCGCAGAACACGCCGCTTTCGCCGGTTTCGGCCAGCACGATGAATTCGTGGCTGAGGTCGCCGCCGATCGGGCCGGTATCGGCCTGCATCGGGATCGCCTTCAGGCCCAGCCGGGCGAAGGTGCGCAGATAAGCCACGAACATGCGGTTATAGGCGCGGCGCGCGCCGGCCTGATCGAGATCGAAGGAATAGGCATCCTTCATCAAAAACTCGCGGCCGCGCATCACGCCGAAACGCGGACGCACTTCGTCGCGGAATTTCCACTGGATGTGGTAGAGGATTTTCGGCAACTCGCGATAGCTCTTGATATCGGCCCGCACGATATCGGTGAGCATCTCCTCGTTGGTGGGGCCATACAGCATCGGCCGTTCATGGCGGTCGGTGATGCGCAGCATTTCCTTGCCGTAATCGTCGTAACGGCCGCTCTTCTGCCACAGCTCGGCGGGCTGCATGGTCGGCATCAGCATTTCCTGCGCGCCGGCGGCATCCTGCTCCTCGCGCACGATCTGCTCGATCTTCTTCAGCACGCGATGGCCCAGCGGCAGCCAGGAATAGATGCCGGCGGCGGTCTGGCGGATCATGCCGGCGCGCAGCATCAGCCGGTGGCTGACGATCTGCGCCTCGGTGGGATTCTCCTTCAGCACGGGCAGGAAATAGCGGCTCAGACGCATGGGATATCCTTAAACAGGGCCTTATCGGTTTGCAGGGCAATCCAGGCGTTTTTAAGGCCCGGCTCCCAAGGCCGCAAGGCGCGCCCTCACCGCTTGAGCGGTTTCGCCAGATGCTCGCGGCAAGCCTTCAACACGGCATCCTCGGCGGCGGCCTGCGCCTGGGGCTCCACCCGCTCCTCGCCCAGCTTGAGCCGACCGGTGGCGGCATCGAATTGCAGGCGGCCGACGGTAAGCTGCGCCGCGCCGGCCCCGCCCTGGATGCGCCCCTGGGCATAGGCGCCGGCCCGGCTGCCCAGCAGCTCTGCCAGGGTGAATTTCAGTTCTAAATCGAAATTCTGGCCTAAAATCGACGTAGAGCCGTTTTGTAGATCAGCCGGGGCCACCGGGCGGCCTTTTACGTCGATTCCGGGCTGATAGGCCACGCCGGCATCCGGCTTGTGCTCGACCGGGGCGGCGGAAGCAGGCCGAGTCGCCAGGAATCGACGACAATCGGCTGCATTCATCGCCACGATTGTGGATAACTCGGCCGATTCCGAGCCAGTTGCAACCGGTTGTGCCGATGCCTGCATTATAGGCATGGATGCCACGATAATAATCATCAATGACTTAGCATGCATTCATGCACTTTATCGCAGCAGCCTTAACATTCTGTTGGTATTTGTGAAAATAAACGGTGACAGAACCGAGGCAATTGGCTATAAAAACTGCGCAACCGCCTGGAAACGGGCGGCCCAAGTCTGGGGAGGCTTAAACTTACCCGTGCGAGACGGGAAACGGAGCAGGGTTATTCCTTGCTCCTATTTTTTTGTCACAGTTACAAGTACGCATGCTTGCTAAATTGCATGCACGAGCCGCCTCCGGGCGGCTTTTTCGTTAGAGCGCGCTGCGGCCGAAAAGTTCCGACAGGCCCAATAGATCGAAATATCCGATCACGCAATAGATTCCGAACAACAAAGCGGAAATCCCGAAGGTCAGCAGGAATTTGAAGGCCAGCCGCGGATTGGCCGGCGCGGAACTGGCCTGGCCCGGCAAAGGCGCCTCCCCCGCCTCCTCCGAAGTGCGTACGCCAATCGGCAACACGCAGAACAGCGTCACCATATAGATGACGACGAAGGCGACGATATTATTGAACCAACTCACGGCGAGCCTCGATCAGATTGGGCCTCGAACCGAATGGACTCAGATCTGCTCCAGCTCCACCAGGGTGCCGCAGAAATCCTTCGGATGCAGGAACAGCACGGGCTTGCCATGCGCGCCGATCTTCGGCTCGCCATCGCCCAGTACGCGCGCGCCCTCGGCCTTCAGCTTGTCGCGCGCAACGATGATGTCGTCCACCTCGTAGCAGACATGGTGCATGCCGCCTTGAGCATTCTTGGCGAGGAAATTCGCGATGGGGGATTTCTCGCCCAGCGGATGCAGCAATTCGATCTTGGTGTTGCCGAGATCGACGAACACCACGGTCACGCCATGATCGGGCTGCGGCACCGGCGCGGACACCTTGGCGCCCAGCGTGTTGGCATAGGTGGCGGTGGCGGCGGCCAGATCCGGCACGGCGATGGCGACAT
>JAYSEE010000163.1:0-8151 GCA_041914045.1 Ferrovibrio sp.
GACACTTCCTTGAAGCGCTCGGCCACCTTGGGCTTATCGGGATTGCGGTCGGGATGCAGCTCCTTCGCCAGCTTGCGATAAGCCTTCTTCACTTCATCCTGGCTGGCCGAGCGGGTCACGCCCAAAACGCTGTAGGGATCGCGCATCGCCGTTACCCGCCTTTGGCCTGGTTTGCAGTCGTCGGCGCAGCGCCTTGGCGCAGCAGCCGGGGCGCCAGGTCCATCGCCTGATTGCGCTGGGCATCGCTCATGCGGCCGGCCAATTCGGCGGCGGCGGCTTCGGCCTTTTCGTCGCCGCGCTCGGCAGCCAGCCGCAGCCAGGCCAGGCCGCGCACCGCATCGGGCGGCAGGCCGCGCCCATCGCGATACATTTCGCCCAGCCGCGCCTGCGCACGGGCATCGCCATCCTGCGCCAAGGGCAGCCAGTAATGCAGCGCGCCGAAATAATCGTTGGAGGCATAAGCCTTGTTGCCGTTTTCGAACGGATCCGGCGGCGGCGCCCAGGTAATCGCATCGCGGCCGGTCGCCGGTGCAGCGACAGGCTGCGCGGTTGCGGCAGCGGTTTCTGCTGGCGTTGCTGCGGGAGGTGTTTCCTGAGCTGTTTGCGGCGCAACGGCGACGGCAACCGGTGCCGGTGCCGCGGATTCCACGGCAATCGGTTTCGGCGCGGCTTCCGGCGGCGCGGCAGCGGCCGGAGAGATAGCCATCGGCGCGGCGGCAGGCGCTGCCGGTGGCTGCGCGGTGGTTGGTGCCGCTGCCGCTGCCGGTGCGGGGGCCGGTGCGGGGGCCGGTGCTGGCGCGGGGGCCGGCAGGCTGCTGCTCAGCATCGGCGCCGGGCTTTCCGGCTTCGCATTCAGCAAGGCTGCCTGCGACGCGGCTGGATTCTGGGATGCCGGCGCATTGCCGACGGCATCATTCGCGGCTGCGGCGCGGCTGTTGATCGCCGTGTCGGCGGGCTCTTTGCCCGGCAGCGTTGCCGCTTGGGCGGGGCGCGTCACCAGATTGGTCAGGCGTTCCAGCGCTTCGGGCTGGCCGGCGCGCGCGGCGGCATTATACCAAGCCAGCGCCAGCGCATCGTTCTTCGCCATGCCGAGGCCGAGTTCATGCATCAGGCCGAGATTGAATTGCGCCGAAGCGTTGCCCTGGCGCGCCGCCGCTTCGAACCATTTCGCCGCTTGGGCATAATCGCGTTCCACGCCGTCGCCGTTGAGATACAGCGCGGCCAGATTGGCTTGCGCGCGCGACAGGCCGAGTTCGGCGGCGCGGCGATACCATGCCACCGCCTGCTGCATGTCGGCCGGCATGCCGAGGCCGAGGCGGTAGAGATGCGCCAGATTGCGCATCGCCGCCGGATCGCCGGCTTCCGCCAGCGGCTGCCATTCCGCGCGTGCGCCGGCATAATTGCCGGCTTCATAGGCCGCCACGCCTTCGTCGAAGCCGGCCCGCGCCGGAGCGGCGCATAACAGGCCGCAAGCCAGCAGCAGGCAAGCTGCCTGCACGGATGCGGAAGGCCGGGACAGGGCGAGCGTCATGGCGGAAAACGAATGCGCTACTGCACCACGCGCCAGCTGCCATCGGGCTGCCGGCAAGCGGTGCCGAAGGCCTGCTCGGATTTGCCGCCAACCGTCACGGTCTGCTGGAACTCGCGGCAATATTCGCCGGTGGCGTTGTTGGTGCCTTCGCGGGTGGGCGTGATGGTGCCGGAATTGCCGCTATCGGGATTGCGCCAGGAAATCTGCTGGCCGATCGGCGCGGCGGTGGCGCGCTGGCTGGCCTGCTCCATCTGGGCGCGGTCGGCCTTGTCCAGCGAGCTGCCGATCTGGTTGCCGAGATAGGCGCCCGCCAGCGCGCCGGCGGCCACGCCGACCAGCGAGCCGGTGCCCTTGCCGAATTGCGCGCCCAGCACGGCGCCGCCGATGCCGCCCAGCACGGTGCCGACGGATTCCTTGTTCATCTGCTGGCCTTCGCAGGCGCTAAGCGCAACGGCGACCAGCGCCGCCAGGCCGGCAAGCCGCAGTTTGCTGCCGCTGGCTGAAAAAACCCGGGTCATCACCTTATCCTCCAGACCGAAAATCCACCGATACCAACCATGTTGGTGCCAATTATATTGGCGCGGCTTCCCTGGCTGCAAGGGCGGCCGTTAACGATTAGCGGTCAAGAAGGGGCGGCGGTCAGGATTTCTTGAAGAAATCGAAGCCGCTGAGCAGGGCCGGCGGTTCGTCGGACAGCCGAGCCGAATCGAAGACTTCCAGATCGTTGCTGCGCATGATCGAGCGGATGCCGCGGATATACTCCGAACCGCGCACCGAATAGCGGTGCAGCTGGCCGGCCAGGGCATAGCTGTCCAGCGCCTGCTGCTGGCGGCGCAATTCGGCGCGCTTGTCGCGGAATTCGCGATAGCTGCTCTTGCTGTTCAGGTTGCGCATATACGCGGCCACCGAATTCTCCAGGCTGGAGAAGCGCAGCACTTCGTATTTCTCGCCATCCGGGCGGTTCTCCGGCACGATGCCGTTGCCCGGCGTCCAGGTCCATTGGCCATAGACGGCATTGCCCAGCATGGCGAAGCGCGAGGTGCCCCAGCCGGATTCCTCGATCGACTGCGCCAGCGCCAGCGCCGGCGGCACGACATCGACGCGCAGCAGCAATTCCATGGTGTCCACGTCGTCCAGGCCGTATTGCTGGGCCAGATCCTGCAGCCATTCGGCATCGCGGCCGCGCGGCTCCAGGCCCAGCGCCATGCGGTCATGCAGACGGGCCAGGCGGTCGCGGTCGGCCTGAATGCGTTCGTTCTGGCGCAGAATATGCGGCAGCATTACCTTCACGAAGGCGCGTTTGCGTTTTTCGGTCAGGGTTACGTCGGCCAGGTCTATCGGCAGCTTGGCCATGAAGATGCGCGGCACTTCCAGGCCGGGGCTGGCCGAGCGGATATCGGCCAGGTCGAAACCCTGGCTCTCGAAGCGGCGCAGCAGATTATCCACGGTGCGCTCGGCTTCGGCGCGCACGGCGCTGCGATGCGGCGACAGCGCCTTCACTTCGGCGAAACGCTTGGCGGCCTGCTCGGGCGGCACGGCCTGGGCCGGCGCGACGGTCACGGCGGCCAGTTCGATCTGCGCCGGCTTGTCGGCGGGCTTATCCTGCTGCTTTCCCGGCGGCAGACGCCATTCGATCTGCGCTAGGCGGCCCAGGCGATCCCAGGCATCCTGCACGGTCTGGCTCAGCGCCACCGGCTGGGTTTCGGCTTCCGGCACATTGGCCAGCATGCGCGCGGACATCCAGCCGACGCCAACGCCGCTGATCATGCCGATGCCCACCAGCAGGCCGATCCCAGCCAGCACCAGTCGCACATCGGAACCGATAGCCAGCACGCGCTTGCCGCGCGGCTCGCCGGTGTAATCGGGGCGGTTGGTCTCCGCCGTCATGGGCACCTCCACAGTTTCAGTACCGGCCTCGCACCCGGCGGCGGGCAGACAACTTCACCCGCCGGGTCGACGCACGGCGCCGCCGTTGTGTACGATTCCCTCGCAAGGAACCAATCGAAACGGGCGGAAATACGGCCGCCCAGACCACAAAAAAGCCTCAAACCGCCCGGACTTCCGTCACCTCGGGCACGTAATGGCGCAGCATGTTTTCAATGCCATGCTTCAAAGTCGCGGTCGAACTGGGACAGCCGGCGCAAGAGCCCTGCATATGCAGGAACACGATGCCGCGCTGGAAACCGCGGAAAACGATATCGCCCCCATCCTGGGCCACGGCGGGCCGCACGCGGGTGTCGATCAACTCGCGGATCTGGCCGACCACTTCGGCGTCGGCCGGATCGAATTGCGCATCATCCTCCGCGGCGTCGGCGGCATCGGCATTCATCACCGGCAGGCCGGCGACGAAATGCTCCATGATGGCGCCCAGCAGCACGGGCTTGAGATCGGACCAATCGGATTGCATGGCTTTCGTCACGGTGACGAAATCCGCGCCCAGATACACGCCGTCCACGCCGGCAATGCCGAACAGCCTTGTCGCCAGCGGCGAAGCCTTGGCCGTCTCGGCGTCACGGAAATTGGCGCTGCCCTCGCCCAGCACATCGCGGCCGGGCAGGAATTTCAGCGTCGCCGGGTTCGGCGTGGTTTCAGTCTGGATGAACATCATCCGCTCCAATCGTCATCGCGTTTCGCGCTCCGCCGATGGAAAATCTGCCGGGGGGTCCGAAACGCCCCTGGAAATTGGTCAGGGGGTCCGCAAATATCAAGAAAGAAATCGTTACGATTTTCCGGGTTGGGAAATCTTGTTGCGCAAATCAACCCCCAATGGGAAAGATTTATAAGCAATGTGGATAGAATCGCCGATTCGCCTCAGGACGACACAATGGTCTGGGGGCGGCTATGAGTGAGGCGCAGGCGGTCGAACGGCTGGTCAGCTGGCCCGATTCGCGGCTCAAACTGACGCCGGCGGCGGCTTGGCTGATTGATCATGGCGGCGAAGCCATGACCATGCAGGCGCTGATCGGCGGCCTGTGCGAAAAGCTGCTCGAAGAGGGCCTGCCATTGCAGCGGGTGAACGTGGCTTTGCCCTCGATGCACCCGCAGGTCTATGCCCGCGCCTTCACCTGGGTGCGCGGCGAGGGGGTCAGCACCGTCGCCACCAATCATGATGTCCGGCAGTCGAAGGAATACTTCAACAGCCCGGTCTATGCCATCCATCAGGGCGCGGCGGCGATCCGCCGCCGGCTCGATCTGCCCAACGCGCCGATGGATTACGGCATCCTGCCGGAACTGAAGGAGAAAGGCGTCACCGATTATCTGGTGCTGCCCATGCGCTTCACCCAGGGGCCGGTGAGCGGGGTGAACGATCAGGGCGTGCAGCGCCATGTCAGTTTCGCCAGTTTCACCACGGATCGTCCCGGCGGCTTTCAGCCGAGCGAATTGAGCTATCTGATGGAACTGACCCCGATCATGGCGCTGCGCCTGGAGATCGAGGCGGCGCGCCGGATGACCCGCGATCTGCTCATCACCTATCTGGGCCGCGCCCCGGCCAAGCGGGTGCTGAAGGGCAATTTCATCCGCGGCCGCAGTTTCGAGGTGGAAGCGGCGATCTGGGTCTGCGATTTGCGCGGCTTCACATCCATTTCCGACCGCACCGCGCCGGCCGAGCTGATCGGCATGCTGGACGATTATTTCGAGGCGATGGCCCGCCCGGTGCAGCAGCGCGAGGGCGAAGTGCTGAAATTCATCGGCGACGGCATGCTGGCGATTTTCCGCGCCGGCGACGGCAATCTGCAGCCCGGCGAGGATCCGCGCCAGGCCGCCTGCCGCCGGGCGCTGGAAGCCGCCAAGGCGGCTTTCGAGGGGCTGCACGAACTCAACCAGGGCCGCGGCATCGGCGGCGCGCCGCCGCTAAAGGCCGGCATCGGCCTGCATTACGGCCGCGTGCTGTTCGGCAATGTCGGCGCCACCGACCGGCTGGATTTCACCGTGATCGGCCGCGCGGTGAATGAAGTGGCGCGCGTGGAAGCCGCCACCAAAATCATGGGCCGACCGCTGCTGGCCTCGGGCGCTTTCGCGGAAATCCTGGGCGCGGGGCAGCAGAGCGTTGGGCAGCAGAAAACCGAATGCAAGCTGGAATCGCTGGGCTTCCATGTTCTGCGCGGGGTGCAGGAGCCGCGCGAATTGTTTGCTCTGCCGCTGAAGGAAATCCCAGGATATACCTGAAAGAATATCAATCCTAAGATGTATAGTCATTCTTTCAGAGATTGAAGAAATCGCCTAAAATCTAAGAATAGTTGAAGTTATAGCTCGCTTTCTACTAGTGCCGTGGTAGTTTCAGCAGAGTTCTGGGGCGTCAAATCCCAGACAGCGCAAATCCCCAGACCGCGAACATCACGGTATCGGCTCGGCCATGCGTTTAAACCGGCTCGTTCTCCCCATCATTACCGCTTTGGCGCTGCTGCTGGCGGGCGGCGGGCTGACGGCATGGTTTTATATTGTGAAGCAGACTGAGTTGATCGAGTCGGCCGAGGCCGATCTGATCGGGGCGGGCCGCGAGACCGTGCAGGAGATGGATGCGCTGTTCCATCCCGTGGTCGCCTTCCAGGAAGTGATTGCCGACGCGAATTTCGCAGACCTGCCGGTTGCCGAGATCATCCGGCCGTTTTTCGCCCTGGCGCAGAATCCGGTGCGCGCCTATCCCCAGGTCAATGGCATCTATCTCGGTTTTCCCGATGGCTCCTTCCTGCATGTGCAGGAATTCCTGCCGCAGGCTTTGCGCGCGGCGGCCGGCAACGCCATTGACGAGGGCCGGGGCAGCCGCCGCATCATCCGCCGCGATATCGCCGTGGCGGAAGAAATCTGGAGCTACCGCGCCGCGAATGGCGGCGAATGGCTGAGCCTGCCGCCCGCGCCGCCGCAATACGATCCGCGCAGTCGGCCCTGGTATGCCGCCGCGCTGCAATCCGATACCGGCATCTGGACCGAGCCCTATGTCTTTTCCTCCACCGGCAAGCTCGGCGTCACTTATGCCGTCGCCCTGCGCCGCCGCGATGGCGGCGTTTATGCCGTGCTGGGCATGGATCTCACCTTGGAGGCGCTATCCAGCATCCTGGATGCCAAGTCGCGCGATCTGGCCGGCCGTGAAGGCCTGATCTTCGCCACCGATATCGGCGACAAGGTGGTGGGCCATCCGGCCATCCGGCCATCGGCACGCTGGCGCGCGGCGGCGATGTCGATATCCGCAGCCTGCTGGCGCGTTACGGCGACAATACGCGGCTGGAGCGGCGATTGATTGATCAGGTGCGCGATGCGCGGCGGGCGATTTTCATCGACCATGGCGACCAGACCTATATCGCCGTGCGCACC
The DNA here is from genome assembly GCA_041914045.1 of Ferrovibrio sp. Lineage (GTDB taxonomy): Bacteria > Pseudomonadota > Alphaproteobacteria > Ferrovibrionales > Ferrovibrionaceae > Ferrovibrio. The sequence continues at coordinate 6,842 of JAYSEE010000163.1, forward strand.
GCGCCGGAAAACAGCAAGGCGATGCCGCTCAATCTTTATGTGGCGCGCAACCTCACCGCCGTTACCGCCAAAGCGCGCGAGGAATTGAAGCGCAACGCGGCGATCGCGCTGCTGCTGGCGGCGGTGATGGCGGGCGTGGTGTCCTATGCCGTGAAGCTGCGGCTGGAAGTGGCCGCGCGCAAACGCGCCGAGCTGCGCCTGCAAGGCATGAACGACGAATTGCAGCAGGCGAAAAGCGAAGCCGAAGCCGCCACCAAAGCGAAGTCGAATTTCCTCGCCACCATGAGCCATGAAATCCGCACGCCGATGAACGGCGTGATGAGCATGGCCGAGATGCTCGATCTCACCAGGCTGGATCACGAGCAGCGGCGCATGACGCGCATCATCAACGAGTCGGCGCAAGCGCTGCTCACGGTGATCAACGATATTCTCGATTTCTCCAAGATCGAGGCCGGCAAGCTGGATATCGAGCGGATTCCCTTCGCGCTCGGCGATCTGACCGATGCCGTGGGCGAATTGCTGGCGCCGCGCGCCGATGCCCATGGCCTGGAATTGCTGGTGGATATTGATCCTGCCATTGCCGAGCACCGGCTGGGCGATCCCACCCGCATCCGGCAGGTGCTGCTCAATCTCGGCAGCAACGCGGTGAAATTCACCCAGGAAGGCGCGGTGCGCATCGAGCTGCGCGAAACCGAACCCGGGCTGGTGCAATTCAGCGTCAGCGATACCGGCATCGGCCTCACGCCGGAACAGCAGGCCAAATTGTTCCAGCCCTTCGCGCAGGCGGATAGTTCGACCGCGCGCAAATTCGGCGGCACCGGCCTCGGCCTGTCGATTTGCCATCGGCTCTGCGACTTGATGCAAGGCCGCATCGGCGTGCGCAGCGAAGCCGGCAAGGGCTCGTGCTTTTGGTTCGAGTTGCCGCTGCCTGCTGAAAAGCCCGATGCGCCCAGGCCGGCCTGCGATCTGTCTGCCGGCCGCGCGCTGCTGGTCGGCCTGCCGGCGCAGCAGGCCGCGCTGGCGGAAAAATATTTGCGCGCCGGCGGCGTGCGGGATGTGGTCGTCGCCGCCACGGCGGCGGAAGCCGAAATGCAGGCGCGCCGCGATTTCGATCTGGTGCTGGCGGATGCGCGCTGCCCGGATCGGCCCGGCCTGGACCTGGCCGGCGGCGTCGGCGCGGATGCGGTCTATGGTTTGCTGGCGCCGCGCAATCTGGTCTCCACGCTGGATAATGCGCAGCGGCGCAATTTCCGCCTGGTGCAAACCTATCCGCTCAGCCGCCTGGCGCTATGGCGCGCCATGGCGGTGGG
>JAYSEE010000164.1:0-8113 GCA_041914045.1 Ferrovibrio sp.
CCGTCGTCCATGAAGACGTCGATATGAGGAATGACGTTGAAGGCGATCTGCTTGGTGAACTTCTGCTTCTCGACCGGATCGTTGACGAAGATCGCCTTGGTCTGGCGTTCCAGTTCGGTCACGCCATCGTTGCCGGCGCCCGACACCGATTGATAGGTATCCACCACCACGCGCTTGATGCCGGCGCGATCATGCAGCGGCTTCAAGGCCACCACGAGCTGCGCGGTCGAGCAATTCGGATTGGCGATGATGCCCTTCTTGGTATAGCCGGAAATGGCGTCGGCATTCACTTCCGGCACGATCAGCGGCACATCGGGATCCATGCGCCATTGGCTGGAATTGTCGATCACCACCGCGCCGGCGGCCGCCACCTTGGGCGCCCATTCCTTCGACGTGGCGCCGCCGGCCGAAAACAGCGCGATATCCACGCCGCGGAAATCGTAATCGTCGAGCGCCTTCACCTTGATCTTCTGGTCGCCGAAATGGGCGTCCTTGCCCAGGCTGCGGCGCGACGCCAAAGCCACGACTTCCGAAACCGGGAACTTGCGCTCATGCAGGATGTTGAGCATTTCGCGGCCCACCACACCGGTGGCGCCGACCACAGCTACCTTGTAGCTCATCGTTTCATGCCTTTCGAAAACACCCGGCGGATCGACATCCGGCAGGCCGATTGAGGGACTTCTGGCATCCGGCAGGTCAGCACCCGGCGGATGGCGCGGAAATTAGGGCGGAATTTTACGCTCGTAAAGGGCTGAATTGTCGCGGTGCATTGCCAGAACGGCCTGTCCGGGTTATTGTACCAAAAGGTACAACGGAGAAAACCCATGAGCCGCCCACCCCTGCCGCCTTTCACCGCCGAAACCGCCGCCCAAAAGGCCCGCATGGCCGAGGATGCCTGGAACAGCCGCGATCCGGCCCGGGTGGCCCTGGCCTATACCGAGGATAGCCGCTGGCGGAATCGCGCCGAATTCTTCTCCGGCCGGGGCATGATCGAAGAATTTCTGACCCGCAAATGGCAGCGCGAGCTGGATTACCGGCTGATCAAGGAGGTCTGGGCCTTCACCGATAACCGCATTGCCGTACGCTTCGCCTATGAATGGCATGACGATAGCGGCAGCTGGTATCGCAGCCATGGCAACGAGCAATGGGAATTCGATGCACAGGGCCTGATGCGCCGCCGCGAAGCCAGCATCAACGATCTGCGCATCCCCGAAGCCGAGCGCAAATTCCACTGGCCGCTCGGTCGCAGGCCAGACGACCATCCGGGGCTTTCCGACCTCGGCCTCTGATGCCCGCCGCCAAGATCACCAAGCCGGAGCTGATCCGCAAGCTGGCCGAAGTGTTCCGCCAGCATGGCTATGCCGGCGCATCGCTGGAGCGCATCACCGCCGCCACCGGGCTAGGCAAGGGCAGCCTGTATAACTACTTCCCCGGCGGCAAGCAGGCGATGGCGGAATGCGTGCTGGAAGAAATCGACGCCTGGTTCGAGCGTGAGATTTATGCGCCGCTGCGGCAAGCGCAGGATTGGCGCGGCGATATGCAAGCGCCTGATTGGCGCGGTGGCCTGGATGCCATGCTGGCGGCGACGGATGCGTATTTCCAGAGCGGCGGCCGCATCTGCCTGATGGGAGCTTTCGCGCTGGACGATACCCGCGACCTGTTCGCCGAGCGGCTGCGCGGCTATTTCGCCGCCTGGATCGACGCCCTGGCCGGCCTGCTGGCGCGCGGCGGCCTGGCTGCGCCGCAAGCCAAGGCGGAAAGCCTGGTGGCCGGCATTCAGGGCGCGCTCACCCTGGCGCGCGCCTTGAACGATACGACGGCGTTTCCGCGCCTATTGCGCAAATTGCGCGACGATCTAACCGGCGGCGGCTAACGCAGCGGGCAAGGGGGCGAAACTGCCATATTGCCGCGTCATGTAAAGCAGCGGCGCGCTCGCTTCGGCATGGGTTTCGATCCCCACCGCCAGGCCGATGAAGATCGTATGGGTTTTGCAATCCATCGCGCTCACCAGATTGCAATCAATATGGCCGAGCGCGCCCTTGATGGTGGGCGCGCCGGTGGCCAGCGTGCCCAGCGGCAGATCGTCGAAGCGACGGCGGCGCACGGTTTCGTCGGAGGATGAAAACCGCGCCGCCAGCTCGGTCTGATCCGCCGCCAGCAGATTGACGCAGAAATGCCGCGCCGTGCTGAAAGCGCGATGCGCGCCGGCATTGCGGTTGATGCAAACCAGCACCGATGGCGGATCGGCGGAGACCGACGCGAAAGCCGTGGCCGTCACGCCATGGAAACGCCCATCCAGCAAGGCGGTGACGATGGTAACCGCCGCTGCATGCTGCTGCATCACGGCGCGGAAGGCATCCGGATCCGGTTTGGCGAACGGCGCCATCGCTGCCCCCTACAGGAATATCAGGCTGAGCGAGGGAAACACGATCAGCACTATCAGCGTCAGCAGCATGATGCCGGCGAACGGCAACGCACCGATGAACACATCCTCCAAGGTGATATTCTGATCGTGCAGCACGCTCTTGATCACGAAACAGGCGATGCCGAAGGGCGGCGTCATCAGCCCGATCTCCACCGCCATCACGGTGATTACGCCGAACCAGATCAGATTCAGGTCGTAAGGCCCGAGCAGTGGGATGAACAGCGGCACGGTGAGCAGCATGATCGACACCGAATCGATCAGGCAGCCCAAAATCAGCACCACGACGACATAAAGCGCGATCACCATGAAGGGAGAATGGCTGGCCTGCTGCGCCCACTCGCCCAGCGCCATCGGCATGCCGGATACGCCCAGCATCCGGCTATACATGCTGGCGCCCAGCACCAGGAAGCAGATCGAGGCGGTGATATGGCCGGTTTCCATCAGCAGGCGCCAGAAGCTGGCCAGATCCAGCTTGCGCTTCGCCATCGCCACCAGCATGGCGCCGAAGGCGCCCACCGCACCGGCTTCCGTGGCCGTGAAGATGCCGCCGTAAATGCCGCCCAGCACCAGCGCCACCAGCACGATCACCGGCATCAGCTTCGCCGCCATCGCGGTTATCGGCATCAGCGGCGCGGGCGCGGGCTGCGCGGCGGCCAGCAGGGCCGCGCGTTTGCTGCCAGGGCCGCCGACGAATTCCGGCATGAAACGCGCCATCAGCAGAATGCCGATGCCGTAGGTGACGGCCAGCATCAGGCCGGGCACGATGCCGGCCAGGAACAGATCGTTGATTGATTGATCGGTGAGCAGGCCATAGACGATGAACAGCAGGCTGGGTGGGATCAGCATGCCCAGCACGGAGGAGCCGGCCACCACGCCCACGGAAAAGCGCGGGCCATAGCCATAGCGCAGCATTTCCGGCACCGCCACGCGGGTGAAAACCGAGGCCGAGGCGATGGAGATGCCGGTGATGGCGGCGAATACCGCATTGGCCGCCACCGTGGCGATGCCCAATCCGCCGCTGACGCGCCGGAAAATCTGATTCGCCACTTCATATACGTCCTTGCCGACATCGGCCGCCGCCACCAGCAGCCCCATCAGCACGAAAAGCGGTATCACGCCGAACACATAGCTGGAGATGCTGTCGGATACCGCCAGCACCAGCATATTGGCCGCCACATCGAAACTGCCGCGCAGCATCCATACGCCGGCGAAGGAGACCAGCATCAGCGATGTGGTGACATGGAAGCCGCAGATGATGCAGATCAGAATGACGGCGACCGAGAGGATGCCGATTTCAACGCCGGTCATGGCGAACATCCTTCGGCATTATCGCGCCAGCGCCGGATATCGCGCCAGAAGAAGAGCGCGAATTGCAGCAGGCCGACGGCGCAGCACAGCACGATCAGGGCTTCCAGCGGCCAGGTGGGAAAATGGAACTGGCCCATATAGCCCTTGTAGAGATTGAATTCGTAGGCTTCCTCCAGGCGCGGCACCTGGCGCCAGAGGATGATCGCCAGAACCACCACGCCCAGCAGATGGCTCAGCATGTTCAATACATGGCCGAGCCGGGGAAAGCTGAGCAGCAGCCAGCCCAGGATCGAATCGGACCGTGTGAGCCGGCCGACGCGCAGGGTATGGCCGAATTGCAGGAAGACGATGGCGACGATGGACATTTCCACGATCTCGGGAATGCCATGGATCGGCGCGTTGAAAACCGCGCGCGACAAAACATCGGCCACGATGATCAGCATCAGCAGGAAAATCCACAATGTGCCCAGGCTGTTGAGCACGCCGATCAGCGCCGCGAACCTGCCTTCCGCGGTCAGCGCCTTCAGCGAAGCGGCCGCGGCCGCCTCTCCCGCCGTCTTGCCCGGCATCGCGGGGCCATGCTTTGCGTTAGCTGGCCCCTTCTTGTCTTGAGAAGACAAGTCCTGCATCGTTTCCACCCGCCGGAATGTCATCTGCCCTGGTTGCCCTCGTGGCGGCCTGGATCGCCGCGCGGGGTCGCCGCGCGGCGTCGCCAGTCGGGGGCGGATGCTTCAGTCTATGTCCGAGGCCAGACTACTCTTTATCCCACTGGCGTGCGATAGGCTGCTTGGCGGCGCGCATCGCATCCATATAGGCGGTCAGCATGGCCTTGCCCGGCAGCTTGGATTTTTCCATCTGCTCGGCCCATTCCTTGGCCAGGTTGGGCAATTGCGCGGCCCAGCGTTTGCGGTTCTCATCCGACAGCTTGATGATCTCGCCCTTGCCGGCCACGAATTTCTTGCGGCTGGCTTCGGCATTGTCCATCGAATAAGTGGCCAGGCCGTCGCGATACTTGGCGGCGGCTTCGGTGAAAGCCTTCTTCACTTCCGGCGGCTGCTTGTTCCAGAAACTGCGATTGACCGTGAGGGCGAAGGATGTGGTGCCGCCCATGCCGGCTTCCAGATAATAAGGCGCCACTTCGTTCATCTTGAAGGTGGCGGCGGATTCCGCCCATACCATCGCGCCATCGGCCAGCTTGGTCTGTACGGCATTATAGTATTCCGACAGATTGCCCTGCACGCCGATGCCGCCGGTGCCTTCGAACCAGCGCAGCGCCAGGCCGGCGCCGATGATCTTCATGCCCTTGAGGTCTTCCGGCGCGCGCACCGGCTTGGAGGAGACGATCACGTAATCGTCCACCGCGCCGGCGGCGGCCAGCACCACCTGGCTATAGCGGCCCCAGGCTTCGCCCATCTGCGGGAATTTCGCATGCAGGCCATCGACTGTGCGCGACACCAGGCCGAGATCGGAGGTGACGAACGGCGTCATGAAGCTGAGCGAATAGAGCGGCACCTTGTCGGGATGGAAGGCGGTGACGATCATGCCGATATCGGCAAGCCCGGTCTGCACCGCGTCGAATTCGCCGCGCGGCTTGGCCACCGTGCCGGAGAAGCCTTCATTCCAGTCGATCTTGTATTTGCCGCCGGCGCTCAGGCTCTTGTCCACATCGGCCATGAACACATCCTTGAACACCTTCACCCAGGATGTCTGCGGCGGATAGCCGGAAACCGCGGCCACCTTGATGCTCTGCTGCGCGTTGGCGCCGCCGGCGAACGACACCATCGCGGCGATGGCGGATACAGCCATGGCCGCGCCTGCACGCGAATATACGGTTTTCAACATTTTCACCCCCCTAGCGGTTCGGCCGTCTTTCCGGCCTTGGTTGGTACTGGTCTTTGCTCTCCTGCGGCTCGCGGCGCCCGCCGTGCTTGTCTGCCGCCCGCATCCTTCCCGGTGGATGCTGATCCGGCAACACGGCGCTGCGCCGCGGATTGGGCCGTCTCGAACGCCGGTCAGACCGCCGCTTCGAGATCGGGCAGCACCTTCTCCATGAAGATGCCGAGTTCGTCGATCACTTCCTGCTTCGGCGCCTGGGCGTAATGCCAGATCAGCGTGATGTATTCGCAAGGCACCTTGGAATACATGTCGCGGAACTGCGCCCGCAGATCTTCCAGCGTACCGCCCATATACAGGCCCGAATCCTCGATATTCTTCACCCAATCCAGATTCGGATCGGTGGGGAAGGACGGAAAGAACGGCGCATAGAAATTCTTGTAAATGTCGTAATCGTATTCCATCACCTTGCGGCGATAATCCTCGCGCGTCTTGCCGATATGGATCCAGCGGCAGATGGTCTGGTTCTGGCCCAGCTTCACCTGGCGGCCATGCTTGGCGGCCTCGTCCACATAGGTCTGGGTGGCGGTGGTCAGCTTGTTCAGCGGCGTGAAATACACCGGGTTGAAGCCATTGCGGGCGCAATACTTCACCGAATCAATGCTCTTGCTGGTGGCCACGAAAACCGGCGGATGCGGCGATTGCTTCGGCTTCGGCACCACGCTGATGCGGCGCAGATTGCCATTGGCATCCACTTCGCCGGCGGCGCCCGCCTCGCTGGCGATCTTGGCGGCGGGATAGCCGGCGACGCCGGTTTCGAACGGGAAGGGCGCCTTGTAATAGGTGCCGTTCAATGCCACCGAATCCTCGGTCCAGCATTTCAGCAGCATATCCACGCGCTCTTCGAAAATGCGGCGGTTCACCTCGTCGGCGGCATCGCCCTCGAACACGGTGGCCTGCGATTCGGTGAACTGGCCGAGGATATTGGTCCAGCGCGATTGATAGCCGCGCGCCAGGCCGACGAAGAATTTGCCGTTGGTGATGTGATCGAGGATGGCGGTTTCCTCGGCCACGCGGATCGGATCCTGGGTGGCCATCACATAACCCAGCGCGCCCACATTCACGTTCTTCACATGGCCGGCCCACCAAGCATTCAGGATGCCGGGATTGGGGCCCACTTCATAGCCTTCGGAATGCAGATGGTGTTCGATCGTACTGGCGCCCCAGACGCCGAGCCGGTCGCATTCCTTCACGATATCCAGCCAGTCATGCAGCACGCGATTGTACAATTCGCTATCGCGGCCCAGCGGGCGCTTGCTCTTGCGATCGGCTTCATCCTTCGCCGGCAGCATCGGATAAAGTTGCAGAATCACCTTGGGTTTCGCCACGCTCGTTCCCTCTCCACACCGGCTATTTTTTTGTGTCGCGCCGCCGGAGGCCGGACATCCGTCTGCGGTGGGCACAGGCTCGGTCAGAATAGTAGAAGGATCAAATACTATTAAATTATACTCGTTATCGTTTTTCCCTATATCCTCGCAAGGCCGTCGGGCAGGGCCATCAGGCATTGCCTCGGCTGAGTTTGATGCGGGAAATCCGCTGCAATTCCAGCTCCACGAGTTCGACGAAACGCTGCGCGGCCACCGACAGCGGCCGCTTGGCCGGATGCATTTCATAGATATCAATGGTCAGCTTCGGCGCCAGGATCGGATTGATGATGACCCGGTCGGAATCCAGCAGGTCGATCACCGCCGTCACCTGCAGGGGCAGCGACCAGTCGGTGGCCTCGATGAAGCGGAAGGCGGCGCTGAAGCCGTCGATCTCGATCACCCGTTCCGGCTTGATCTCGCCGCGATTGATCAGCCGGGTCATCAGCCGGTTCAGCGTATGGCGGCCGGTGGGGATCACCAGCTTGAGATTGGGGATATCGGACAGGTGATAGGCCGCTCCGGGCTTGAGGTTCTTCTTGCGGCCCGATACCAGCAGGAAGCGGTCGGACAGCAGATGCCGCAGCTTCAATTCGCTGCGCTTGGCCGGCTTGTTGCAGAGCGCCAGATCGAGTTCGCCTTCCTCCACCGCATCCGCCAAGGTGCCGCTATAGCCCTCGAATATCTTCACATTCACCGCCGGATACAATTCGGCATAGCGGGCCATGATGGCGGGAAACGGCCCATGGCAGATCGACGACATCAGCCCCACCGCGATGGCGCCGGAAACCTCGTCGTTGAAATTCAGCATCTCCTGCCGCATCGAGCCCAGGCGGCGCACCATGTCGCGGCAGAGCTTATAGAAATGATCTCCGGCCGGCGTGGGATCCAGACCGCGCGGCGAACGCTCGAACAGCTTGAGGCCGAATTCCTCCTCCAGCTGGCGCAGATGCACCGACAAAGCCGGCTGCACGATATTCTCGCGTTCGGCCGCCTTGCTCAGACTGCCCTCCTCGTAAGCCGCCTTGAAATAGCGCACCTTGCGGAAATCCAGCATGCTCGCCTCCCCCCTTATCGGTGGCCCCCGGCGGCGGGTCCCCGCCGCCGGGGTGGGGGCGGGGGC
>JAYSEE010000165.1:0-2104 GCA_041914045.1 Ferrovibrio sp.
TCTTTGCCATGTTGGGCAGAGCCGCCGACCGGCCCCGTTAGCGCAAGCTATGTTGGGTCAAGGCAGGGTCCGGCGGGGATGAGGGGACCATGGTCGTCAAGACCGAAGCGAAAAACCGCAATGCCACGCCCCAGCGCGACACGCTGGAAAGCATCGCTTTGCTCAAACATCTCTCGCCGGCGGCGCGGGAGGAGTTGGAGCGCAGCTGCCAATGGCGCCGGCTGGCGGCCGGCGAGCAGATTCTCGACCGCAATTCCGACAGCCGCGATGTTTATTTCGTGGTGGAAGGCACCGTCGAGGTGATCAACTATTCCGGCAATGGCCGCGAGATTTCCTATGCCACGGTGCCGGCCGGCGGCTTTTTCGGCGAATTGGCCGCTATCGACGGCGAGCGGCGCTCGGCCAGCGTGGTGGCGCTCACCGTCTGCCGGCTGGCCGCCATGCCGCCCAAGGTTTTCGAAAGCCTGCTGGCGCGGTCGCCGCAGGCAGCGCTGGATGTGATGCGCCGCATGGCCCGCATCATTCGCGCCAATAACGAAAAGATCATGGATCTCGCCACCTTGGGCGCGATCCAGCGCGTGCATCGCGAGTTGCTGAATCTTTCGCGGCCCGATCCGGTGAATGGCGGCGGTTGGCTGATCTATCCGATGCCCAAGCAGCATGAAATCGCCCGTCGCGCCGCCACCACGCGCGAAACCGTCGCCCGCGTGCTGGGGCAATTGCTCGATGCCAACCTGATGAGCAAGCGCGATAAAACCTATTATCTCGCCGATCGCGGCGTGCTGGAGCAATCGGTGGCGCGCATGGATACCCGGGCCGACAACGCGGCCTAACGGCGTTTTTTCCGTAAATCGAAAACCGTCACCCTCGCACTTGTTGCGAGGGTCCATGATTGCGCAGATTTGTCGCGTCAGGCATGGACCACCGGAACAAGTCCGGTGGCGACGTATGCAAGACGTGGTGGGTGATTACGCCGTCGCTTTCACACGCTGCATGGCGAATTCCGCCAGCAGGGCATTGAACGCATCCGGCTGTTCCAGATGCGGCGTATGGCCCGAACGCGTCAGGCAATGGCGTTCGGCGCCGACAATCGTCGCCTGCATCCAGGCGCTCACCCCGGCATCGTAAAGCTGGCTCTCGCCGCCATAGAGGATCAACGTGGGCAATTTCACTTCCGCCAGCGCGGCGCGGTAATCCTGTTCCGCCATGCTGGCCCAGAGCGCGGCCATGGCGGCCGGATCGTTTTGCGCGATCTGCGCGCCGATCCAGGTTTTCAGCACTGGGTCGGGCGCATGATCATGGGCGAACATGCGCGGCAGGAAGGCGGCTGAGAAGCCGGCCCAGTCGGCGCGCATGGCGGCCAGCACCATGGCGTTCTGGGCTGCATCGAAATCGCCGCGCAAGCCATGCGGCCAATCGGGCGCATGCATCAGCCGCGCCGTCATGTCTTCCACCGCCAGCGCCGAAACGCGGCCATCATGATGGCGACTGAGATAATCGAAGGCCACCATCGCGCCCATCGACCAGCCGACCAGCACGGCATCGCGAATGTCTTTCGCGGCCAGCAGCGCGGCCAGCGCATCGGCCAAGGATGCGATGGAAAGCCCGTCGGCCGCGGCATGGCTCTGGCCGTGGCCCGGCAGATCGGGCAGCAACAGGCGGAAGCGGTTGCCGAGCGCTGCTTCCTGCGGCGCATAGAAGCCGCCATGCGCCGACCAGCCATGCAGAAACACCAGCGGCCGGCCTGTCGGCAGGCCGGATTCGCGCAGATGCATGCGGGCGGCGCGCTGCGGCAAGGCTATTTCCCCACATCCTTGGCCCGCACCAGGGCGCGGCCTTCGCAATAGATCGTGCCGTCCGGCCCGGCGCAGACGGTGCGTAGATCCACCAGATGCTTGTCGGGCCGCAGCCGAGTGATCTCGACGCTGGCATTGAGCGGCAGGCCGAGCGGGGCGGGGCGGAGGAATTGCATTTCCTGCTTCAGATAATTGGTGCCGAAGCCCGGCAATTCCACGCCCAGCAGATACGAGAACAGCGCGCCGATCAGCGGTTCGGGCACGCTGTCGGTATCGCCGCTCAAGCTCAGGCCGGCCTGCTGATGGAA
>JAYSEE010000165.1:2114-2768 GCA_041914045.1 Ferrovibrio sp.
CGGCCAGATCGGCGGCGGAAAAACTGCGGGTGAGGCTGCGCTTATCGCCGATTTGCATGGCGCTCACCCTTCAACCAATTGCGTGTCGCCGCTGCACACCACGGCATCGTCGGCAACGCGGCGCACCTCGATGCTGTAGGCGAGCGGACCGGTCGGCGTGGCGGTGAAGCGCAGCGGCTCGTCGGCATAGGCGGGATTGGGAAACATCAGATTCTGCGAAGCCTGGCGCGCCTTGGGATGCGCGCGGCGCAGCAGGCCCCAAAACACCGTGTAAAGCAGCATGCCATGGCTGACCGTGCGGCCGAAGCTGGTGCGGGCGGAGAAGGCGGCATCCACATGGATCGGGTTGTTGTCGCCGCTTACGCGGGCGAACAGATCGAAATCGGCTTGGGTCAGACTGCGGTCGAGAACCAGGGGCGTCATGCGTTGCTCCTTATGCTCTGGCGGCTGCTTTCGCGCCGTCGCGCAGCACATGCTTGCGGATCTTGCCGGCCGCGGTGCGCGGAAAATCCTGCACGATCTCTATGCGTTTAGGGATTTTGTAGGCGGCCAGATTGGCGCGGCAATGCTGGCGCAGCTTTTCCGCATCCAGCGCGGCATCGGGCAGCGGCATCACATAGGCGCAGCCGACTTCGCCCCATTTTTCGTCGGGGA
>JAYSEE010000165.1:2778-6918 GCA_041914045.1 Ferrovibrio sp.
CATTCCAGCACGCCGGGGAAACGGTAGATCACGGCTTCTACTTCCGCCGGATAGACATTCTCGCCGCCGGATATGTACATGTCCTTGATGCGGTCGACGATGTAGTAATAGCCGGCGGCATCGCGGCGGCCGACATCGCCGGATTTCAGCCAGCCATCCGGGGTGAAGGCGGCGCGGGTGGCGCTTTCATTGCCGAAATAGCCGGGCGTGATATTCGGCCCGCGCATCAGGATTTCGCCCGCGCGGTCATCGAGGATATCTGCGCCTTCGTCGTCGACCAGCTTCACTTCGGTCAGCATCTGCGGCTTGCCCACCGAGCCGATGCGGCGCGGCGCTTCCGCGCGGTCCATCAGGAATACCGTGGGGCCGGTCTCGGTCATGCCGAACCCGTTGCAGACGGTGACGCCTTTGTCGCCGAACAGGCGGATCAGGGTTTCCGGCAAAGGTGCGCCGCCGCAGCCCAGCGAACGCAGGCCGGAGAAATCCGTCGCCTTGAAATCGGCATGCAGGCTGATCGCCTGATAGATCGCCGGCACGCCGAAAAAGATGCTGAGCTTGCGCGAGGCGATCAGCCGCATCACCGCATCCACATCGAATTTCGCCAGCAGATGATTGCGGCCGCCGCAGATCAGCATCGGCATCGTGTAGAGATTGATGCCGGCGGTGTGGAACAGCGGCAGGAAATTCACCGTGCTGTCCTGGCCGGTCATGTCGGTGGGGCCGGCGATGTTGACGTAATTGGCATAGGCCATGCCGGGCGTTTGGATCACCGCCTTGGGCTTGCCGGTGGTGCCGGATGTGTAGAGCAGATACCAAGTGCGGTCGGTGGGCCAGCGGGTATCGGTCTGGGCGGGTGGATAACCGGCGATCCAGCCCGGATAATCGGCCAGTGCGATGCTGGTGATGCCGCGCGCCGCCACCAATTCGCGCGCCTGCGCGCCATGCTCGGCATCATGGAACAGCAGCTTCGCGCCGCTGTCTTCCAGGATCGGCAGCAATTCCGGCACCGGCTGCCGCCAGTTCAGCGGCACCAGGATGGCCCCCAGCTTGCCGCAGGCCAGCAGGATTTCGAAAAACGCCACGCAATTGAGGCAGAGGATGGCTACGCGGTCGCCCGCCTCGATGCCGGCGGCAGACAGCGCCGATGCGCAGCGCGCGGCATTGTCGTTCAGCTTGCCATAGCTGGTTTCCGCGCCGCTGGCTTCGTCCACGAAGGCGATGCGGTCTGGCGTCAGCTCCGCGCGCTTGGCGGCGATATCGGGCACATGCTGCATGCGGGCTCCCTGTGCGTCTCTTCAGCGCTTGAGAAAACGCGCCATGCCGGCTTCGATTTCCGGCCGGTCGATCAAATCGAGGAAGGCGGTCTTTTCGGCTTCCAGCGCGGCGGCGACGCGGGCGCGGCGTTCGGGCGGCAGCAGGGCGCGCTTGGCGGCGGCGAGCCCTAGGCGATGCTTGTGGCGCAATTCGTAAAGCCAGGCGGCGATGGCGCCGTCCAGCGCCACTTCGGCAACCAGTTGCTGCGCCAGGCCCAGCGCCAGCATCTGATCGGGCAGGATGCGCTGGTTGAGCAATTGCAATTCGCGCGCCTTGGCCTCGCCGATCCGTTCGGGCAGCAGGGCGGTCCAGCCGCCATCGGGGCTGAAGCCGACTTCCACGTAATAGCTTTGCAGGAAGGCGCGTTCGCTCACCGCCACCAAGTCGCAAGCCAGCAGCAGACCCAGCGAACCGCCGGTGACCGGCCCATGCACGCGGCCAAGCAGCGGCATCGGCAGATCGTACAGCGCCAGGATGGCGCGGTTCAGCCCGCCCACCACGCGCTCGGCATAGGCGCGGCGTTGGTCGCGCGGCTGTTGGTAGAAACCGGCCACGTCGCCGCCGGTGGAAAAGCTGGCGCCTTCCGCCTGCAATACCACGGCGGTGATATCGCTGCGCCCGGCCAGGCTTTCGGCATGGCCGGCCAGCGCCTCGACGAGGTCCGGGATCAGGCTGTTATGGCGCTCGGGCCGGTTCAGGGTGAGGCGGGCGTAATCCTCGACGAAATCCAGCCGCGCCAGGGTCATTTCGGGGCCAACCCGTTGGCCAGCATGTCCATGGCGGCATCCACCACGGTATCCAGCGGTGCCTTGGGGTCCCACAGGCAATAGCGCTGGCCGAGAAAGACCGAAACGCCCATCAGCATCCAGGCGCGCACTTCTACATGTCCAGGGGTTTTACCGGGCCGGATATCGCCCCGCTTCTCGGCCGCCGCCAGCGCCATGCCATAGCCCTTGGCGAATTCGGTGTAATAGTCGCGATAGATCGCGGCATCGACGAATTGCGATTCCTCCACCAGCCGGTAGAGATCGGGATCGCGGCGGATGAATTGCAGGAAGGCGCGCAGGCCGAGTTTTTCCGCTTCGAGGCGGTTCTTCGCGCCGGCCGTGGCTTCGGTCAGGTGATGGCGCAATTGCCGGCCCATATGCTGGACCAGTTCGCGCATCACGTCTTCCTTGCTGCGGAAATAGATGTAGAAGGTGCCCTGGCCCACGCCGGCCTCGGCCGTGATGGTGCTGACCGAGGCTTCGCCGAAGCCGCGTTGGCCGATTTCCCGCTTGGCGGCATCGAGGATTTTACGGCGCGTGATCTCGCCGCGGCCGGTTTTCGGCAGCGGTAAGGCGCGTTTCCCTCTGTTATTTATCAATTTCCCGGCCATGTGAAACATGAATCGTTTGTCATGTTACAAGTCGCGCTTTGGCGTTTTTTTGTCAAGCGCTGAATAGAAAAAAGGCGATTGACGGGGGAATGGGCAAGGGGTAAGAATACCCGAAACATGAATCAACTGTCATGTTTGACGGCTGTTCATGTCTGCCGAAAAAGATGGAGCGCCTGCCAAGCCGGGCTGCCCGTCGGGAGGAAACCGATCACCGCTGCCTCGCGCAATGAGGTAGCTCGCGCTAAGCGGCGGCTGGTCATGTTCGAGCATTCTCAGGGTTTATGAATAACCGAGCAATCCAACAACAGGTAAAAGGGAGAAACCGCATGCAACGCATGATGAAGGCCGCCGGTCTGGCCTTGACGCTGGCGGGCCTGACGGCCGCGCCGGCCATGGCGCAGGATCTGAAGATCGCGCTGATCGCCAGCAAAACCGGCCCGCTGGAGGCCTATGCCAAGCAGACCGAAACCGGCTTCATGCTCGGTCTGGAATACCTGACCAAGGGCAGCATGACCTGGCAGGGCAAGAAAATCAAAGTGCTGGTCAAGGACGACCAGTTCAAGCCCGATATGGCCAAGACCCTGCTTGAGCAGTCTTATGCCGACGACAAGGTGGATATCGCCGTAGGCACTACCGGCTCGGGCGCCGCGCTCGCCATGCTGCCGATCGCCGCCGAATACAAGAAGGTTCTGGTGGTGGAGCCCGCCGTGGCCGATGCCATTACCGGCGCAAACTGGAATCGCTACATCTTCCGCACCGCGCGCAACTCGATGCAGGATGCCTATGCCGGCGCTGCCGCGCTGCCGAAGGATGGCGAAGTGAACGTGGCCATGCTGGCGCAGGATTACGCCTTCGGCCGCGACGGCGTGAAGGCGGTGAAGGATGCCCTGGCGCAGATCCGCCCGAATGTGAAGGTGGTGTTCGAGGAATACGCCCCGCAGCAGACCACCGATTTCACCGCCTCGGCGCAGCGCCTGTTCGACGCGCTGAAGGACAAGCCGGGCAAGAAGATCATCAGCATCATCTGGGCCGGCCCGCATCCGCTGCCCAAGATCGCCGATCTGAAGCCGGAGCGTTTCGGCATTGAATTGGCCCCGGGCGGCAACATCCTGCCGGTGATGAAGCTGTACAAGCCCTATCCGGGCATGGAAGGCGCAGTCTATTACTACTACGACTTCCCGAAGAACCCGATGAACGACTGGCTGGTGGCCGAGCATAAGAAGCGCTTCAACAGCCCGCCGGACTTCTTCACCGCCGGCGGCATGGCTGCCGCTTCCGCCGTGCTGACCGCCGTGCAGCGCGCGGGCGGTTCCAACACCGAGAAGCTGATCGCCGCCATGGAAGGCATGGCCTTCGACACCCCGAAGGGCACCATGATCTTCCGCAAGGACGATCATCAGGCGATGCAGCCGATGTATCATTTCCGCGTCAAGAAGGACGGCAAGGAC
>JAYSEE010000165.1:6928-8113 GCA_041914045.1 Ferrovibrio sp.
CTGGAGCAGACCATCACCGAGTCCGAGATGCCGCTGCCGATCCGCAACAAGCGCTGATCGCATCTCCGCCGGGGCGGCAAGCGCTGCCCCGGCGGTTTTCATCATTTCCGAGCCAGAGCATGACCGCCACTCCCTCGCTTGAAACCCGCGACCTGACCATCCGCTTCGGCGGCCATGTGGCGGTGAATGCGGTAAGCTGCGCCTTCCATCCCGGCACGCTGACCGCCATCGTCGGCCCGAACGGCGCCGGCAAGACCACCTATTTCAATCTGATTTCCGGCCAGTTGAAGGCCAGCGCCGGCAGCGTATTGCTGCGCGGCCATGACGTGACCGGCCTGCCGGCCTCGGCGCGCACCAAGCGCGGCATGGGCCGGGCGTTCCAGCTCACCAACCTGTTTCCCAACCTCACCGTGATGGAGAATGTGCGCCTGGCCGTGCAATCGCGCGCCGGCGCCGGTCTGCAATTGCTGCAATTGTGGAGCCATCGCGGCGATCTGATCGAGAAGGCCGACAAGCTGCTGGATAGCGTGAAGCTGCTGGACAAGCGCAACGCCATCGCCGGCGCGCTGCCGCATGGCGATCAACGCAAGCTGGAAGTGGCGCTGCTGATGGCGCTGGAGCCCGATATCTTCATGTTCGACGAACCCACGGCGGGCATGAGCGTGGACGAAGTGCCCACCGTGCTGGACCTGATCCACGCCGTGAAATCGCTCGGCACCAAGACGATCCTGCTGGTGGAGCATAAGATGGATGTGGTGCGCAGCCTGGCCGACCGCATCATCGTGCTGCATAACGGCACCCTGGTGGCCGATGGCGAGCCGGCCGCGGTGATCGCCTCGCCGATCGTGCAGGAAGCCTATCTCGGCATTCCGCAGGAGGCGTCGGCATGAAGGACGCGCTGCTGCGCCTGGAAGGCGTGAACACCCATATCGGCCGCTATCATATTCTGCATGGCGTGGATTTCCTGGTGCCGCGCGGCCAGCTCACCATGCTGCTGGGCCGCAACGGCGCCGGCAAGACCACCACGCTGCGCACCATCATGGGCCTGTGGCAGGCCTCGCAGGGCAGCGTGCGCTTCAATGGCCGCGACATCACGACGCTGGACACGCCGCAGATTGCCGGGCTGAACATCGCCTATGTGCCCGAGGCCATGGGCATCTTCTCGGACCTGACCGTCAAGGAGAA
>JAYSEE010000166.1:0-7966 GCA_041914045.1 Ferrovibrio sp.
AGCAACCGACCCTGGGCGGGCGCGCCTCCAATGGCGCCCTGCCTTTGGCGCCTGGGTCCATGCCGCATACCGCGTTGGCGGGGCGGCATGGACCCGGCGCCCATGACCCGGCGCCCATGACCCGGCGCCCATGACTCGGCGCCCATGACTGAATCTCTCCCCCCTTGCTGAACAACGTGTCGTTGCGCGTGAATCCGTTTGCTGGTTTCCGCAACCTGTGCCATGTATGCCGGCCTACCCAAAAAGAACGAGCGGGCGGTTGATTCGCGCCTAAGCCGAAGGGGGCGGTAGAACAAAAAAAGCAGGTGTCGCACGATAATGAGTGACGGGCCGTTTCGGGATAATGCGCCGGCGGGCGATGCGGAGGACCGGCTGTTTGCCGCGTTGAATGCGCGCCATCGCCGCGACCTGCGCGATGTGATGCTGTTTGCCGGCGAGGCCAGGCCGGCGGAAGACGCCGAGACTTTTTCGGAAGCGATCGACGCCATCGCCGAAGGCATCGCGGTATGGGACAGCGAAGCGCGTTTGCTGCGCTTCAATCGCCGGCTGCCGGAATTGTTCGGTCTGCGCAGCGGCCTGCTGCAAACCGGCATCGCCGCCACGGAATTCGTTTATCTGCTGATCGCCGAGAATGTAGTGAATATGCGGCCCGACGAGGCCGGGCGCTGGGTGGAAACCCATCTGGCCGCCAATCTGCGCGCCAGCCGCAAGCAGGAAGTGCGGCTGAGGGATGGCAGCTGGCTCAGCTTCGATTGGCGGCAATTGCCCTCCGGCGGTTACGTCTCGGTCTTCTCCGATGTTACGGCGCGGCGGCGCGCGCTCAGCCGGCTGCGCCATGCCGAACTGAAATACCGTCAGATATTCGACAATGTGGAGGAGGGCGTGATCCAGGTTACGCCCGGCGGCCGGCTGCTGGCGGTGAACCGTGCCGGCGCGGCGATTTTCGGTTTTGCTTCGCCGGAAGAGATGCTGGCGCAGGTGAACGATTCCGCCGAGCAGCTTTACGTGCAGCCGGCGCGCCGCACGGAGATGCTGGATTATCTGCAACGCTACGGCTTCGTGAACGATTTCCGCTCGCAGATGCGCCGCCGCGACGGCACGGTGATCTGGGTGGCCAAGACCTTGCGTCTGGTGAGCGACGAAAGCGGCGGCATGGCGCTGATCGAGGGCATGTTCCGCGATGTCAGCGCCCAGCGCCGCGCCGAGGAAGCCTTGCTCAAGGCCAAGGAGCAGGCCGAGGCGGCCAACCGCGCCAAGAGCGAATTCCTCGCCAATATGAGCCATGAATTGCGCACGCCGCTGAATGCCATTCTCGGCTTCTCGCAGATCCTGTCGTCGGAATTGCTGGGGCCGCTCGGCAATGCGAAATACACGGAATATTGCCGCGACATCCTGGCCAGCGGCCAGCATCTGCTGGCGCTGATCAACGACGTTCTCGATACCGCCAAGGTGGAAGCCGGCAAGATGGTGCTGGACGAGGAATGGTTCGATCTGGATGGCGAGATTGATGCCGCCTTGCTGTTGGTGCGCGAACGCGCCGTGCAGAATCGCCAGGTTTTGGAAAAGACCATGCCGGAGAATTTCCCCTATCTGTGGGGCGATCCGCGCCGTCTGCGCCAGGTGCTGATCAATCTGCTCAGCAATGCGGTGAAATTCACGCCCATCGGCGGGCGGGTCAGCGTCGATGTTTCGCTGGGCGTCGAGGGTTTGCAGATTGCCGTATCCGATACCGGCATCGGCATCGCGCCGGAAAATATCGACCGCGTGCTGCTGCCTTTCGGCCAGGTGGCGAATGCGCTGTCGCGCCCGCATGACGGCACCGGCCTTGGGCTGTCGCTCAGCCGCCGGCTGGTCGAATTGCATGGCGGGCGGCTGACGGTGGAAAGCGAGGTCGGCGTCGGCACCACGGTTACGGTTTCGCTGTCGGCGGATCGCTGCCGCGCCCAGGCGTCAACCGCCGATGGCGAGCACCAATTTGCCGAGCACCTGCCGATGCGCCAGTCGGAGCAGGGCCTCGTTGGCGCGTTCGAGCGGCAGGATGCCGCCGACCAGCGGTCGGCCAGCGCCGCTGACTAGCCAATCCTGCAAGGCCTGCCGCAGTGGCGCGGCCAGGGCCGGATTGCGCCGCACCTGTTCGCCGGCCCGCACGCCGATCAGCGCCGTTTCGTTCAGCAGCAGCCGGTTGGCGGCGATGCGCGGCGGCTCGCCGGCAGCGAAGCCCACCAGCAGGTAGCGCGCCTGCGGCGCGAGTGCGCGCAGGGCCAGGCTGGTTGTCGCGCCGCCCACCGGATCGAACGCCATGTCCATGCCGCCGGCGGCTTTCAGCTGTCGCGGCCAGTCGGGATCGTTGCCGTCCAGCGCCAGCACGGCGCCTGCCTGCAAGGCGGCCTGGCGCTTTTCGGCGGTTGATGCCAGGGCGAATACCTCTGCCCCCAGCCGTGCGCCCAAAGCTACGGCGGCCAACCCCATGCCGCCGCCGGCTCCCAGCACCAGCAGCTTTTCGCCGGCTTGCAGGCCGCCGCGAGCCGCCAGCGCGCCCCAGGCCGTCATCGCGCCCACGGGGAAGGCCGCGGCTTCGGCGAAGCTGTAGCCCTCGGGCTTGCGCAGCAGCGCATGCTCCGGCGCCACCAGTTCCTCGGCAAAGGCGCCCAAGCGGCATTGCAGCAGCACGGCGTCGCCGGGTTGCCAGCGGCTGCCGGGCGCGGCTTCCAGCACGATGCCGGCGGCTTCCGCGCCGGGTACGAAGGGCAGCGGCGGCTTGAACTGATATTCGCCCCGCAGCATCAATGCATCGAAGAAATTCACCCCGGCGGCATGCAGGCCCACCCTTACATGGCCGGGCGGCAGGCTTTCGCGGGGAAGCTGCGCCAGCGCGAATTCCGCAGGCTCAGGGCCTTCTGGCGGCCCCAGCTTGCGGCATTGCATGGCGCGGTAATGGCTCATTCCTCGGGCTTGCCGATATAGCGCAGCGCCAGCAGCAGGCTGAGCAGCAGCAGCGCGCCGCAAACCAGATAGGGCGCTTCCATGCTCACCGCTTCAAACAGCCAGCCGCCTTGCAGCGGGCCCAGCACGCGGCCCAAAGCCGCCATGCTTTGCGACATGCCCAGCACCAGGCCCTGCCGCTCGATGCCGGCGGCGCGGCTGATCAGGCTGGACAGGCTGGGATTGATGAAGGCGAAGCTGGCCGAGGTGAGCAGGATGGAGAGCGCCAGCATCGGCACGCTATGCACCCAGATCACGATCAAGGTGCCGGCGGCGAGGCCCAGCATGCCGACGCGCATCAGGGTGTTTTCGCCCGCCAGCCGCGTCACCGGGCCGATCAATCCGCCCTGCACGGCCAGCACCACCAGGCCGATGCAGGCGAAGGCCATGCCCACTTCGAAGGCATGCCAATCGAAGCGCGCGGCGGTGAACAGCGGAAACAGCACTTCGATCTGCGAGAACACATAGCTGATCGAGAAATGCAGCAGGATCAGCACCAGCGCTGGCGTGCCGACGCTGCCCAGCCCGGCCAGCGGATTGAGGCCGCGCCGCATCGCCGGCGCATTCCGGCCGAGAACCAGGGTTTCCCGCAGCCGGAAGCCGGCCAGCAGCAGGGCGCTGAACGAAGCGCCGGCGGCGGCCAGGGCGGGCAGGTGGAAATTCGGATGCAGCGGGTCCGGCCCGGTCAGCAGGCCGCCCAGCACCGGCCCCAGGATCATGCCCAGGCCGAAAGCCGCCCCCACCATGCCCATGCCGCGCGCGCGGGTTTCCGGCGTGGTGCTGTCGGCCACGATGGCCTGGGCGATGGCGATCTTGCCGGCGCCGATGCCGTTCACGATCCGGGCCAGGAAAACCAGCGCCAAGGTATCGGCGAAGGCCAGGCCCAGATAACCCAGACAGGATAGGGCCGTGCAGACCAGGAATACCTTGCGGCGGCCGATCCGGTCGGTCAGGCCGCCCAGCAGCGGCGCCGCGATGAATTGCGCGATGGAAAACACCGAGGCCAGCAGGGCGATGGCCAGCGGCCCCGCGCCGAAACTGGAGGCATAGAACGGCAGCAGCGGAATGATGATGCCGAAGCCGATCAAATCCACGGTAATGGACAGGAAAACCGTTGCCAGCATGCGTAACCGTTCCCGGAGCGACCCGGAATCAACACGGTCACATTACTATGACCGGCGATTGCCGCGCGGGCCTCGACCCGCTATTTTCCGCCCCGATTTGGCATTTCCCATGATGGGGCAGGATCATGAAAGTAGACGGCGTAGCCTACCGCACAATCTGGGTCAACCCGGACGGGTGGTCGGTCGGCATCATCGACCAGACGAAGCTGCCGCATGGCTTCGTCACCACCAGCCTGTCCTCGATGGCCGAGGCCGCCCATGCCATCAAGGCCATGGTGGTGCGCGGCGCGCCGCTGATCGGAGCCACCGGCGCTTACGGCATGGCCTTGGCGATGCGCGCCGATCCGTCGGATGCCAACCTCAAGGCGGCTTACGACGTGCTGGTGGAGACGCGGCCCACCGCGATCAATCTGCGCTGGGCGCTGGATCGCGTGCGCGCATTGCTCGCCAAACTGCCGCCGGCCGCGCGCGCGGCGGCGGCCTATGCGGAATCGGCCGCGATCTGCGACGAGGATGTGGGCGTATGCTCGGCCATCGGCGATCATGGCCATAAGATCATCGAGCAGCTTTACATCGAGCATGGCCGCAAGCGGCCGGTGAATATCCTCACCCATTGCAATGCCGGCTGGCTGGCTTGCGTGGATTGGGGCACCGCGCTGGCGCCGATCTACAAGGCGCATGATGCCGGCATTCCGCTGCATGTCTGGGTGGACGAAACCCGCCCGCGCAATCAGGGCGCTTCGCTCACCGCCTGGGAGCTCGGCCGCCATGGCGTGAAGCATACCGTGATCGCCGATAATACCGGCGGCCATCTGATGCAGCATGGCATGGTGGATATGTGCATCGTCGGCACCGACCGCACCACGCGGCGCGGCGATGTGTGCAACAAGATCGGCACCTATCTGAAGGCGCTGGCCGCCAAGGATAACGGCGTGCCGTTCTATGTGGCCTTGCCGTTCTCCACCATCGACTGGACGATCTCGGACGGTGTGACGGAAATCCCCATCGAGGAACGCGCGGAAGAGGAAGTGACGGTGATGACCGGCAAGACCGCCGACGGCGCCATCGCCTCGGTGCGCATCGTGCCCGATGGCAGCCGCGCCGCCAATTACGGCTTCGACGTAACCCCCGCTAGGCTGGTGAGCGGCCTGATCACCGAACGCGGCGTCTGTCTGGCTTCCGAAGCCGGCATGACCACGCTCTATCCCGAACACGCACGCTGAGAAAGTTCGCCCCATGAAGAATCTCTGGTCCGACCGCGACGCCAAGGCCGCCATCAAGCATTACGCCAAGCTGGGCGTGAACGAGGATTTGGCCGTGCGCACCTACACCACGCGCCTGCTCGGCGGCGTGCCGGCCCTGGTGCAGCATGGCGGCGGCAATACTTCGGTGAAGACCCGCATGCGCGACATCCTGGGCAATCCGGTGGATGTGCTTTGCGTGAAGGGTTCGGGCTGGGACATGGCGGTGATCGAGCCGCCGGGCCTGCCCGCCGTGCGCTTGAAGCCCTTGCAGGCGCTGATCGACCTGAAGGCGCTGACCGACGAGGAGATGGTGAATATCCAGCGCTGCAATCTGCTGGATTCCGCCTCGCCCAATCCTTCGGTGGAAACTCTGTTCCATGCCTTCCTGCCGCATAAGTTCATCGACCACACCCATGCCGATGCGGTGCTGGCGCTGACCGATCAGCCCGATGGCATCGCTCAGGCGAAAAAGCTGTTCGGCAAGAAGCTGGCTATCGTGGAATATGAAATGCCCGGTTTCGGCCTGGCCAAGAAGGCCGCCGAGGCTTTCAAGCGCCAGCCCGATGCCGAAGGCCTGGTGCTGGAAGCATGGCATCTTCACCTGGGGCGACAACGCCAAGCAGGCTTACGACCGCATGATCCATTACGTGTCGATGGCCGAGCGTTTCCTCGCCAAGGGCCGCAAGCAGGTTTTCGCGCAGGGCAAGCTGCCCAAGCGGATCGCCGCCGCCGAGGATGTGATGCCGATCCTGCGCGGCCTGATTTCGTTTCCGACCAATGCCGATGACGGCCAGATCGCGCGCTGGGTGTTCGACCGCCGCCAGACGCCGGAAATCGATGCTTTCGTGAACGGCAAGCAGGTGGCGCGCTACAGCCAGGCCGGCACCGTCACGCCGGATCATGTGATCCGCACCAAGCCCTGGCCGGTGATTCTGCCCGCGCCGGAAGCTGGCAAGCTGGATGAATTCGCCGCCAAGGCCAAGCAGGCCATCGACGGCTATATCGCCAAGTACAAGGCGTATTTCGAACACCATAACGCCGTGGCGCAGCCGAAGAAGATCATGCTCGATCCGATGCCGCGCGCGCTGCTGGTGCCGGGGCTGGGCCTGATCGGCGTCGGCAAGTCGCGCAAGGATGCCAGCATCGCCGCCGATATCGCGCAGACCGCCGTGGCGGTGATCACGCGCGCCGAAGCCATCGGCAAATTCACCTCGATTGCCGAACGCGACATCTTCGACGTGGAATACTGGTCGCTGGAACAGGCCAAGCTGGGCAAGGGCGGCGAGAAGCCGCTGGCGCGCCAGGTGGTTGTCGTGACCGGCGGGGCGGGAGCCATCGGCGCCGCCACCGCCAAGGCCTTTGCCGCCGAGGGCGCGGAAGTGGCCGTACTCGATCTCGATGGCGTCAAGGCCGCCGAAATCGCCAAGAAGCTGGGCGGCATCGGCATCGCCTGCGACGTGACCAAGCAGGCCAGCGTGAATGCGGCTTTCGCCAAGGTGGCGGCGCATTTCGGCGGCGTGGATATCCTGGTGTCGAATGCCGGCGCGGCCTGGGGCGGCCGGATCGGCGAAGTGAGCGACGAAAGCCTGCGCAAGAGCTTCGATCTCAACTTCTTCAGCCATCAATACGCGGCCCAGGCCGCCGTGGCGATCATGCTGAAGCAGCAGACCGGCGGCTGCCTGTTGTTCAACGCCTCCAAGCAGGCGGTGAATCCGGGTCCGGATTTCGGCCCCTATGGCCTGCCCAAGGCGGCCACGTTGTTCCTATCGCGGCAATACGCGCTGGATTACGGCGCCAAGGGCATCCGCTCCTCGGCGGTGAATGCCGACCGCATCCGCTCCGGCTTGCTGACCGACGATATGGTGGCCAAACGCTCCAAGGCGCGCGGCCTGTCGGAGAAGGAATATATGTCGGGCAACCTGTTGGGCCGCGAGGTCAAGGCGTCCGATGTGGCCCAGGCCTTCGTGCAGCTTGCCGTGGCGCAGAAAACCACCGGCGCGGTGGCAACGGTGGATGGCGGCAATATCGCCGCTGCCCTGCGATAGAAAACCCTGCGTTAACCATCCCGGGTCTAATCTGGACGGATGAAACGGACGCCTAAGGCTTCTCAGCTTGCCATCCCGGCCTTGCTTATCATGGCCGGGCTGCTGGCGGCTTGCGACGAACCGCGCTCGCCGGACGCGCCGCCGCCTTTCCGCGCCAAGAAATGGGAGCCGCCCAAGGAAGACCCGGTGGACAAGACGGTGCGCGAGCGCCATGAGCGCAATGCCTATGCGGTCCCGCCGCGCAACTATCCGTCGCAAACCAACACCAGCCCGGTCGGCTGGCAGCCCCCAGCAGCCAATCCGCCTGCCGCCAATTCCCTGGGGCCGCCCGGCGCGCCGCAGCAAACCGCCGCCGCCGCCGCGCCGATGCCGCCGCCGATGCCAGGCAGCAAGCCGCCGGCGCCGCCGCAAGCTACCACTGCCCAGCCCGCGAAAGCGATGGCGGAGCCCAATCCGCCGCTGCCGGCCGGCTATGTGCCATCCGTGTCGGCCCCGGCTGGCGCCCAGGCCAGTGCCCCAGCCAGTGCCCCGGCCATGGCTTCCATGTCCACTGGGGCCATGCCCGGCTCCT
>JAYSEE010000167.1:0-7961 GCA_041914045.1 Ferrovibrio sp.
AGGATCTGAGAGCCGGGCGGTTGGTGCGGGTGCTGCCGGATTACAGTTTGCCCGATATCGATATTCTGGCGCTGTATCCCAGCCGTCGCTATCTCAGCGCCAAGGTCCGCGTTATGGTCGATTTCCTGGCCGATGCCTTCAAGGCAACGCCAGACTGGGACGTCGCCTGACATTCGCTAAGTCTGACATTCGCTAACGACGCAACAGCAGCGAAGACAGGCCGCCCAGCGCGGCGGCCCCGTGCAGAGAGCCGAGCAGGGCCCCGAGCCGGTCTCCCAGCTCGGTGCCCTGGTTCTGCAGCGCAGGGAAATCGGCTTCTACGCTGCCGTTCGCGGGGGTGCCGCCTTGTTGTTGGCCTCATTGGCCTTATCCAGCTTGGCGGCGACTTCCATCCAGGCGCTGATTTCGCGCTCGGCCTCATCCTTCATGATGCCGTAGCGCTCCTGCAGCTTGCCGGAAAGCTGCTCCCGGCGGCCGTCGATCACGGTCAGGTCGTCGTCGGTCAGCTTGCCCCAGCGCTCCTTGGCCTTGCCGGAGAATTGCTTCCAATTGCCGGCGATGCGGTCCCATGAGGGCAGGATGCCGGCGATCTTCGCTTCCACGCGCGCGGTGGTGTTGGTCATGATGTTTCTCCTAAATTATATGTGAATTTATGCGGATGCCGCTTGCGGTCAGCTCTTGGGCTTCACCAGTTCAGTACGCTCCCAATCGCGCACCTGCTTCTCGGCTTCCGCCTTGGCGATGCCATAGCGTTCCTGCACCTTGCCGATCAGCTCCTGGCGCTGGCCGTTGATCACGGTCAGGTCGTCGTCGGTCAGCTTGCCCCATTTCTGCTTCACCTTGCCGGCGAACTGGTTCCAGTTGCCCTCCACCTGTTGCCAATTGGGCAGCAGGTCGGCCGCGCGGGCCTGGGGGATGGCAATAGGCGCCGCCAACAAGGCGAGGGCGGCCATGGCGGGGACCAGGATCTGATGCTTACGCGTCGGATGTTTACGCATGGGGGATATCCTCCGTTGCTTCTGTCCGTCCGGCGGCAGAACATGCCGTCGACGGATCGAAAGCTGGCGGCGGGATATGGCCATTCCTGGGTCGGGAAAGGGTAATGCCAGGGCGATTGAATGGCCGGAATAAGGCGGGTTGAATTCCAACCCATTGAAATCAATCGGCTATTTTTCCAGTTTCTTGGCCTTGTCCCAGGCCGCGTCCATCGTAGCGAGGTCGCATTGCTGCAATTCCTTACCTTCGGATTGAAGTATTTTCTCCATGCTGCTGAATCGCTTCTCGAATTTACTATTAGCGAAGCGCAAACAATCCTCCGGATCGAGTTTAAGATGCCGGGCTAAGTTGGCCACAATGAACAGGAAATCTCCGAATTCTTCCATAACACTTTCGGATGAACCATTATTTTGGATTTCATCCTCAAGCTCCTGTAATTCCTCCCGGATTTTGGCAAAGACCGGAGCCTTGTCGGGCCAGTCGAAGCCGACCCGGGCGGCGCGGTTCTGCAATTTCACCGCCCGGGTCAGGCCCGGCAGACCGCTGGCGACGCCAGCCAGGACCAGGGAGATATTCGGCGGCGATTGCTTTTCTTTTTCAGCGCGTTCGGCAGCCTTTATAGCTTCCCAATTCATATGCACGGCATCCGGCTTATCGACCTGAACGTCACCGAAGACATGGGGATGCCGGCGGATCAGTTTTTCCGAAATCCCATCGGCCACGGCGGCGAAATCGAACAGTCCGGCTTCCTCGGCCATGCGGGCATGGAACACGACCTGAAGCAGCAGATCGCCAAGCTCGTCGCGCAAGGCCGGCATGTCGTCGCGCCGGATCGCATCCTCGACCTCGTAGGCTTCCTCGATGGTATAGGGCGCGATGGTGGCGAATGTCTGCTCCAAATCCCATGGGCAGCCGCCATTCGGATCCCGCAGCCTGGCCATGATGCCGAGCAGGCGTTCAAGAGCGGCGTTACGCGGCATGGCAGGCTCCGGACTGGCTGGGGTAACAAGGCTGGGACGAGGCAGCTTAGCATTCCGGATGCCTACGGAACCATATCCGCAAAGATCGGATAATGTATATTATGGAAAATTATATTGTATTATCTCTCAAATACTTGCATCATTCCAGCCGATCTTCCGGGTTTGGCGATACGTCCGGCGCATTGCGCAGAATATGCAGCATGGCGCCCGGCACGGCATCTTTGGCCCGCTGGCTTAAGAAATGCGCCGCGGTTTCCACGCTGCCAACCTTTTCAGCCACGGCGGAAGCGATCCATTGGTTCAGCGACACGCCATCTGCCTTGGCAAGACGCGCGGCTGCATTCTTGACCGACAACGGTAGTTTCAATGGATATGTCGCCTTGCTCATGACGATGCCTCGCGAAGATAGTCTTGCGGTGTTTTTACCGGCAAATCGAAACTCTGCGCCGCCGGCCTGAAATCTCGCAGGTTATGTGTTATCAGGCAATTCGCCCGGCCATTCACGGCCGCCTCAAGCACCAGTTCGTCACCAGCATCGGCCAATTGCGGCCGCCAACGGAAATGCAGTTCCACCGGCTGCGCCAATAGCGCAAATTCCGCGAGAAACAGGGTTAAATTACGCGAATTCAAGCCATGACGCGCTACTATATCGGGGCGCGTAAGCACAGTCTCATACTCCAGGAACAAAGCCGTGCTACATAACGGCTTCAGCTTTTCCTCGGCCACCATTTGCAACAGCCTGTTGCTCGCACCGGCCTGGCTGGATAATCCGGCGACAAGCACATTCGTATCCAGAACAACAAGCTTCATGCTTGGGAATTATAGCTTGCCAGTGATGTGCCGACAATAAGATTTGACATCCCATGGGATGTCAAATCTTATCCCAACCCAGCGCGGCCCGGACCTGATTGGCCATGTGGTCCATGTCGTCCAGGCGGTCGTTTTCCCACAGCACCAGCCGGCCATCGAACCAGCGGATCAGGCCGCGCTTGCGCAGGCTTTCGAAAAACGCGTCGAAGCGCTTGGAATTGCCGGGAAGCCTGGCGACATAGACCGGCTTGCCGGTGGCGCAGGCTTCCGAGATCATCGACACGGAATCGCAGGTGACCAGCACAGCGTCGGCCAGACCGAGAAAGCCGAAATAGGGGTTGGGTCCCTGCCCGTCCCACAGCTCGGCCGGCAGGCTGGCCAGCCCGCCGCGCAGGATGTTGGTCTCGGTCTCGCCAGTGCGACGCGAGATGGTCGCCAGGATGCCGGCCCCGGTTTCTTCCGACAGCCGGCGGAGCTGGCCGACGAAATCCTGCATCCAGGCCTCATCCAGCGTGTAATAGCGGTTGTTGCCGCCTATCAGCACCGCCAGCCGGGGCTTGGGGATATGGGCGTATTGCGGCGCCAGGGCTTCGGCCGCCTGGCTCAGCTTCTGGCGCGTCACCCGGTGCAGCGCGCCGCGCGAGACCAGCACATTCGGCCCGCGCACGCGGTCATGCTCGGGCACCACCAGCAAATCCCAATAGCGCGGATCGCTTTTCGGATCCTGCACATGGATGCAGACCGTGCGGCCGCCCGATGCCTTCTTGATAGCCAGGGCCAGCAAGGCCGATTTACGGCCGCAGGTGATCAGCACGTCCGGCCAGGATTGGCTAACATTGGGTTCAGAAATATTGGCGGCGGTATCGGCGGTCAGCGCCTTCAGGCTGGCGAAGGCCGGGCGCATCGGCGCCCAGGTATAGGGCCAGCGGAAGGCCACCTCGATGGTCTTGGGCGCGGCGAAACCGCCGCCCTGAAACAACGCCTCGGCCAGCCCCAGCGCCTGGCTCTGCATGCCGACAGCGCCACGCTCGGACACCGCCCATAGCGTTTTCAGCATTCGATCACCAGCCCGTCATAGGCCGGTTGCACATGGCTGGGCAGCTTGGCCTTCAGTTCCTCGTAATCCATGTCGATATGCAGATTGGTGAGGATGGCGCGCTCGGGCTTCACGCGTTCGATCCAGTCCAGGCTGCGTTCCAGATGGCTATGGGTGGGATGCGGCGTGTAGCGCATGGCGTCCACGATCCACACTTTCACGCCGCGCAGAGCCGCGAAGGCTTCCTCGTTCAAATTCACCACATCGTTGGAATAGGCCAGATCGTCGCCGAAGCGGAAGCCCAGCGAATGGATGCTGCCATGATCCTGAATGAACGGCCGGATCGGTATGGCGCCGACGCGGAACGGCCCGTCGATGCGCTGCGCTTCCAGGATGGCCGGATAGCCGCCCATGGTTTCGAAGCAATAGCCGAATTTGCGCTTCAGCCGATCCAGCGTGAAATCGTCGCCCCAGGCCGGCACGCGATGCTTGGCGGTATAGGCCAGGATGCGCAGATCGTCCACGCCATGGCTCTGATCGGCATGATCATGGGTCCAGACCACGGCGCTGACCCAGCTCAAGCCATTGGCGAGGAATTGGCTGCGCAAATCCGGGCTGGTATCCACCAGCACGCGGGTATCCTCATGCTCCACCAGGATCGAGCCGCGGCTGCGGCGGTTCTTCGGATTTTCGGGATCGCAGGCGCCCCAGGCGCCGTCGATACGCGGCACGCCGGTGGAAGTGCCGCAGCCCAGGATGATCGCTTTCATGCCGCCAATTGCCTGCCTACGGCTTCGCGCGGCACTTTCGAGAAGAAGCGCAGGAAATTCTCGGTGGTGGCGGCCTGCAATTCGGCCGTGCTGATGCCGCGCAGCTTGGCGAGATACTCCGCCGTGAAGCTCACGAAAGACGGCTCGTTGGTCTTGCCGCGCTTGGGCACCGGCGCGAGATAGGGCGCGTCAGTCTCCACCAGGATGCTGTCCAGCGGCAGCGCCGCAGCCGTGGCCTGCACGGCGGTGGCGTTCTTGAAGGTGACGATGCCGGAGAACGACACCATCATACCCAGGCTGACCGCCAGCTCGGCCAAGGGCTGGCCCGAGGTGAAGCAATGCAGCAGACCCTTGAAGGGCCCCTTCGCCATTTCGGCCTTGAGGATTTCGGCGGTGTCTTGATCGGCATCCCTGGTATGGATCACCAGCGGCAGGCCGCTAATCCGCGCCGCCTGGATATGCGCCAGGAAGCAGCGTTTCTGCGCCGCGCGGTCGGAATGGTCGTAATAGTAATCCAGCCCGGTCTCACCGATGCCGACGACTTTCGGATGATCGCAAAAGCGCAGCAGCCTGGCCGCATCCACATCCACGGCGGCGTCGGCCTCATGCGGATGGATGCCCACGGTGCAATACACATCGGGATAACGCTCGGCCACCGCCAGCACGCCGGGAAACTTCTCCAGTTGCGTGCCGATGCTGAGCATCAGGCCCACGCCGGCATTGCGCGCGCGCGCCAGCACGCCATCCAGATCGTCGGCGAAATCCGGGAAATCCAGGTGGCAATGGCTGTCTATCAACATGGTTACGCTTTCGCGGCTTCCTGATAGCGCGGGAACACGCCCTGCGGCGTCGGCAGCGGCGTGCCGGCGCGCAGACGGCCCGCCTCGCCCAGATGCGCGAAGCCGCGCGCGGCTTCCGAAACGCCGAGCTGATCCAGCATTTTCGCGGCTGAATCCGGCATCGCCGGCTGCGCCAGGATGGCAAGCTGACGGATGCAGTCCAGCAGCACCCACAGCACGGTATTCATCCGCGCCGGATCGGTCTTGCGCAGAGTCCAGGGCGCGGCCACGTCGATATACTTGTTGGCGGCATCCACCAGATCGTACCATGCCTGCAAGGCCACATGCAGGCCCTGCTCGTCCATGGCGGCGCGCATGCGATCGAGCAGGCTGTCGGCCTGCACCAGCAAGGCTTCATCCAATTCGGCCAAGGGGCCGGGCGCGGGCACGCTGGCATTGGCATTCTTGGCGCAGAAGCTGAGCGTGCGCTGAGCCAGATTGCCGAAACCGTTGGCGAGTTCGCTGTTGATGCGCTGAATCAGGCCGTCGCGACGGAAATCGCCATCGTTGCCGAACGGCACTTCGCGCATGAGGAAATAGCGGGTCTGGTCGAGGCCGAATTCCTCGATCAGCGCCAACGGGTCGATCACGTTGCCGAGCGACTTGGAAATCTTCTGGCCTTCATTGGTCCACCAGCCATGGGCGAAAACGCGCTTGGGCGGCTCCAGCCCGGCGGCCATCAGGAAAGCCGGCCAGTAGACCGCATGGAAGCGCAGGATATCCTTGCCCACCATATGCAGGTCGGCCGGCCAATAGCGCTTGTAGCCGGCGGCCTCGGTATCGGGAAAGCCGGCGGCGGTGATGTAGTTGGTCAGGGCGTCCAGCCACACATACATGATATGCGCGGGATCGTTGGGCACCGGCACGCCCCACTTGAACGTCGTGCGCGAAACCGACAGATCATGCAGCCCGCCCTTCACGAAGCTGATCACCTCGTTGCGCCGGCTGTTGGGCAGGATGAAGCCGGGATTGGCCTCGTAGAAAGCCAGCAGCCGTTCGCCCCAGGCCGAGAGCTTGAAGAAATACGACGGTTCCTTCACCCATTCCACCGGCGCGCCGCTGGGCGCCAGCTTGGCGCCGTCAGGGCCAGTCGTGAGTTCGTCTTCCTGATAGAAGGCTTCGTCGCGCACCGCGTACCAGCCTTCGTAATGGCCAAGATAGATGTCGCCGGCCGCCAGCAGCTTGTCCCACAAGGCTTGCACCGACTTGATATGGCGCGGCTCGGTGGTGCGGATGAAATCGGTGTTGGAGACGTTCAGCCGCTTGGCCAGGTCGCGGAAATTCTCGCTCACCTGGTCGCAGAAAGCCTTCGGGTCGATGCCGGCGGTCTGGGCCGCCTTCTCCACCTTCTGGCCATGCTCGTCGGTGCCGGTGAGGAACATCACGTCATAGCCGTCCAGCCGCTTGAAGCGCGCAAGCAGGTCGCAGGCCAGCGTCGTGTAGGCATGCCCGATATGGGGCTTGTCGTTCACGTAATAGATCGGCGTGGTGATGTAATAGCTTTTGCTGGACATGGGCTTAGGCCAAAATAAGAAGACCGGCAGGTGTTAGCACCGCCAGGGCGGATTTACCAGCAATTCCGGGCTTATTCCTCGTAGCGGAAATCGGGCACGTCGATGCTGCGGTCGATCAACTGCTTGAGCCGGCTTTCCACTTCGGTCTGCAATTCCGGCAGATAATCCGGGATGGCATCCGGAGGCAGCTTGGGCAGCTCGAATTCGCGGAAATATTCCAGGGCGTTAAGCTGGTTCAGAAACACCGCCTGGGCGAAATAGTTCACCATGCCGCGTTTATCAATCCACACCAGATATGCGCCCATGGCGCGCAGCAGCGCACCGTAGCAGCGCATTTTCACGCCATTCACTTCGCCGGCCACCAGGTCGCGGGTGGCTTCGTCCAGATCGTCCAGCCGGCCCTCGATCACTTCGCAGAAAGACAGGAATTCCTGCATCGCGCGGAAACTCTCGGCATATTCGGCGAACGAGATCAGCACCGCCCGCTCATAGGTGACCTGGGCGGCTTCCGCCGCCTGCCGGCCGCGGGATTCCAGCACCTGCAACAGGCGCAGAGCCTCGTTGGTCGGGTCGCTGCCCTTGCGGGGGTCGAGATAGTTGCGATAGACGCCGCTCATGTCATCCGATGCGATTCTGACGAAACCTGCCCGAGTGTAGCTGGAACTTTCTTACGGCTTCGTTGCCGCCGCGGCCGAGGGCATGTAGAATATCGCCTCGATGTCGGCCAGCGCACCCCTTTCCCCCTCCTCCCAGGTCCATGGGGCCAGCCAAGCCGCTGTTTTTCCTCATAAACATCTGCTCGGCATCGAGGGCCTGACGGCCCAGGACATCGCCCTGATTCTCGACGAATCGGACCGCTACGTCGAACAGAATCGGGCGGTGGACAAAAAACAGGGCCTGCTGCGCGGCCGCACCATCATCAACCTCTTCTTCGAGAACTCGACCCGCACCCGCACCTCCTTCGAACTGGCCGGCAAGCGGCTGGGGGCGGATGTGATCAACATGTCGGTGGCCTC
>JAYSEE010000168.1:0-4853 GCA_041914045.1 Ferrovibrio sp.
TCTTCGGCGCCTTCTTGGCGGCGACCTTCTTCTTTTCGCCGGACTTCTTGGCGGCGGTCTTCTTCTTGGCGTCGGCCTTTTTCACTTCGGCCTTCTTGGCCTGGGCGGCCTCGGCGGGCGCGCTCAGGATGGGGGTGACGGCGAAGGACAGCAGGCCGGCGAGGGCGAAAGCTGCGGCGAGGGTCTTCAGAGAGGTGGTCATGCTGCGCATCAACATGGGAGCGTTTCCTACTGCTCGGTGCTGCATATCCCGAACCGGCATGGCCGGGACTGCATCGCGGCGATCACGCGCTCGCGCTGCGAATCCGTCAAGCGAATCGTAAAAGCGCCGCAGAAATCGCGAGATTTTGAAGGTGCAATCTCGAGTCGAGCGCCGCGAAATCTTTGCAGCGCCCCGATTCGCGGGTCTGCGCCGCCCCGATTCGCCGGTTTTCATTCAACCGATTCTGGCCAATTCGCGGCGATGGCGGGCCACGTCCGGGCGGGCGGCGATGCGGGCTTGCAGGTCGGGTCGGATCGCGTCCAGCGCACCCGCTCGATAGCCGGCTTCCAGCCAGAGCCAGTGGAACAGGTCGCGCTGGGCATGGCTGCCGCCGATTTCCTGGCAGCGCGGCAGGCCCTGGCCGAGCTGGCGGAAGGCTTCCGGCCAGTTGGCGTCGCCATAGGCGAGGATGCCGCGGCCCAAGGGCAGCGCCACCTCGCGCCAGGTATCGCCGCCGGGCTCGTCGGCGCGGGCGCGGGCATGTTCGGCCATCGAGCCGAGCAATTCGGTGGCCGAGGCCTCGCGGCCGGCGCGCACCAAGCCCAGCAGGTAATGCAGATCCAGGAAGGGCTCGACATGCTCATGCAGGCGGCCGGCGAGATAGCGCGCCACATCCTGCCAGCGCTCGCCGACATCCAGCCCGACGAATTCCAGCCGCGCCAACAGGCTGACGGCATTCACCTGATCCTGGCTGTATTCCTTCCACACGCCCCAGACATGCGCATCGAACAATTCCAGCGCGCGTTCGGGCGCATCGCAATCCAGCGTGAACAGCGCCAGATGCCACCAATTATGGGTGAGCATGAAACTGTTGCAGCCGGCCCAGCTGTCGGACAGATCGGCCATGAAGCCCGCGCCTTCGCGCACCCGGCCCTGGGCTTCCATCACATGCGCCACGGCATGATGCGCCCAGGGTTCGGCGCGCTGCATGGATATGGCGTGCCGCGCGGACGCTTCGGCCTCGGCCAGCCGGTTATTCTCTTCCAGCGCGAAGGCCAGCATGCCATGGAAATACGGCGAGTCTTCGCAGCCGCCGCGCGCCGCCTCGGCCAGCCGCAGCATGGCGGGATGATCGCCGATATGGAATTGATGCACTTGGCCCAGCTTCATCGCCGCGATATCGGCCGGGTAAAGCCGCACGATTTCCTCTGCAGAGGCAATCGCCGCCGGGATGTCGTCGTCCGACCAGTTGCGCACCAATTCGTACCACAGCTTTTCGCGCGGCAGGGCCCGGGCGAGATTTGCTTCGGCGCGGGCCAGATAGGGCGCGGCATTGGCAACGGACTCGCCGGTCTGCATGAAAAGCTGCAAGGCGGCGGCCTTGGCATTCACCAGCACCTGATCGGGCGCGGCCTTGGCGGCATCCAGAATGGCGCCGGCGGTGACGCCATAGGAGATGAAGCTTTCGACGAAAGTGTCGACCCCGGCGATGATGGCGGGATCGTCGGTACTCAGCTCCAGGCCGCGCCTATCCTTGCCCATGGTTATTGCCAGTCGTTCAGCCGATCCAGCGGATAGATCGGGCGGCGCACATGCTGGTAATCCAGCTTGGTGTTGTCGGAGGTGGTGACGCCCACGCCATCCAGCGTGAAGGTGGCCTTGGCCAGCGGCGCGAAGCCGGCGCGATAATGGATGCGCGATTTCAGCAGCACGAAACGCATGGCGGCAGGGTCGATGCCGACCGAGGTGAACACGCCGATATCCCAGGGCTCGTGATGGCGCGAGACGACGACGATCTGCATGCCGCCGGTCTCGAACACCGCCGTCGGCCCCATCATCACCTTATAGCCATTATACATCGGGCCGCGCACGATCCATTCGCCGTCCGTCAAGGTGCGCACCTTGCCGGTCAGGCGCAAAGGCTCGCCCTTTTCGCCGATCGAGGGCATGTCGGTCTTGCCGCCGAGATCGAGGGTGACGGTGGCGCCCACGCCGGCCTGCTGCATTTTCCGCACGGCTTCCGGGTCCCAGACCGCGCCGACCGCCACATCCTGCAAGCCTTGGCGCAGCACTTCGGCGATGACGGTCATCACATCCTGGCTGCCGCCCGAGCCGCAATTATCGGCATGATCGAGCAGGATCACCGGGCCGCCGAGATCCTGCTTGGCGGCGAGATCCTTGGCCTGCGCCACGCTCTCCTTCAGATCGCGGTGCTTGTAGATATGCTGGTCGCGCACCTGCCAGATGCCATCGGCGATGCGCTGCGCCGCGGCGTCGGCGGCGGCGAAATCCTCGCCCACGGTGATCACGGCGGTGCCGACATCGTGGATATCGGCTAGCGCGAAGCTGCCGAACACCGTGGCGGCCGTGAGGCCCTTAGCTTCCTCTTCGCGGCAGGCGGCGATGGCGCTTTTCATCGGCTCGTCGTCGGTGCCCTGGCACAAGGTCTGCGACATCAGCGGCAGCTTGCGCCAGGCCATGGCCGGCGCGGGCTTGTTGCCCAGGATGAAATCCATCACCCGGGCGCCGATCTGGCGCGAGACGATATCCATGTCCACATGCGGATAGGTTTTGTAGCCGATCAGGCCGGTGCAGTTCTTCACCATCTTTTCGGTGAGGTTGCAATGCAGGTCGAGCGTCACGGCGATGGGCAGGTTGGGCGCGATGGCGCGGATGCGCTCCAGCAAGGTGCCTTCGCCATCCTCGGTTTCTTCCGTCACCATCGCGCCATGCAGATCGAGCAGGCAGCCATCGCAGCCTTTCGCCACGGCTTCCAGGATCGGGTCGCTGAGCCGCTTATAGGCATCGGCGGTGACGCGGCCGCCCGGCATCGCCTCGGCGGCCATGGGCAGCACCACCTCGGCCTTGGCCTGACGGGCGAGATCGAGATAGACGCCCAGCGGCATGTTGGTTTTCGCATAGGCCTCGATGGCGGCCTGGCCGGTATAGACGCCCCAGGCCTCGAACCGCGCCCAATCGGTAACGATGGGGGAAAAAGTGTTGGTCTCGTGCTTCATCATCGCAAGGACGAGTTTCATGGCGGCGAACGGGGCTCCGGCTGATTCATATGCAAGCTAACGAAAGCATAACGCCGGGCGGTGGCCCGGTAAAAGGGCCAGAAAAGCAAAAACCCCGGGTTTCCCCGGGGTTTCGCGTCTTAAGCGTTGCGGCGCTCGGTCACTCGTTCTTCTGGCCGAACAGGCTGAGCAGCGCCATGAAGATGTTGAGGAAGTTCAGGTAGAGGCTGACCGCGCCGAACACCGCCTGCTTGGTCTGGATATCGGCCGGGTCGCCCTCGTAGAACTCGCTCTTGATGCGCTGGGTGTCGAAAGCGGTCAGGCCGGTGAAGACCAGCACGGTGATCGCCGAGATCGCCATCTGCAGCACGCTCGAGCCCAGGAAGATGTTCACGATGCCGGCGATCACCAGGCCGATCACGCCCATGAACAGGAAGCTGCCCATGCCGGTGAGGTCGCGCTTGGTGGTGTAGCCCCACAGGCTCATCGCGCCGAACATCGCGCCAGTGATGAAGAAGATGCGCAGGATCGAGGCGCCGGTATAGACCATGAAGATCGTGGAGATCGACAGGCCCATGGTGGCGACGAAAGCCCAATAGAGCATCTGCACGGCGCCGGCCGACAGCTTGTTGACGCCGAAGCTCATCACCAGCAGCAGGCCCAGCGGGGCCAGCATCACCACGAAGGCGAGGCCGCTGCCGAAGATGGTCTGCATCAGGGCCGGGCTCTGCGACACCAGCAGGGCGACGATGCCCGAAAGCGCCAGGCCGGAACCCATCAGATTGTACACACGCAGCATGTAGCTGCGCAGCGCCTGATCTATGGCGGCGGCATCCATCGTGCCGGCGCCATAGCCGAAACGGGCGCGGGGCTGATTGAACGGTGTGGACATAGCTTCTCTGGCCTCCTAGCCGGGTCTGAGCGGCGCATTTGCGCGCCATTTTATGTCTCGCCCCGGTATATTGTAGGTAACGGCCTCGATTTCAAGCCGGATTGCGGTCGCTATCGCCAGTTATGCTGTTCACAAGGCTGTCAGCATCCGGCCTTTCGGATATATTGCAGCGCAGAGCATGGATGTACCGTGCCGGAGCCCTCCCATGAAGCCTGACACGACCGGCCCAGCCAATCTGGGGCGCATAACCTTTATTCTCGGCGCGCTGACCGCTTTCACGCCGCTCGCCATTGATATGTATCTGCCCGCCTTGCCGGCGATGGAAGCGCAGTTTTCCGCCGCGCCTGGGCAGATTCAGTTCACCCTGTCGCTGTATTTCATCGGCTTGGCGGTGGGGCAGGTGGCGTTCGGGCCGCTTTCCGACCGCTATGGCCGGCTGAAGCCGCTTTACGCCGGCTGCGTGATCTTCGTGCTGGCCTCGGCGGCCTGCGCGCTGGCGCCCGATGTGGAAACCCTGGCGGCTTTGCGTTTCCTGCAGGCTTTGGGCGGTTCATCCAGCATGGTGGTGGCTCGCGCCATGGTGCGCGACATCTATCCGCCGCGCGAGGTGGCGCGGGCTTTCTCGCTGCTGATGCTGGTGCTGGGCGTGGCGCCGATTCTGGCGCCGATGCTGGGCAGCTACATGCTGGTGCTGGCCGGCTGGCAGGCGATCTTCTACACCCTGGCGCTGGTCAGTCTGGCG
>JAYSEE010000168.1:4863-6584 GCA_041914045.1 Ferrovibrio sp.
GGCGATTTTGCTGCCGGCCTGGATGCTGTTGCCGGAAAGCCATCCCGGCCCCTATAAGCCGCTGTCGCTGGGCGGCGTGCTGACGGCCTATGGCCGGTTGCTGCGCGACCGCAATTTCATGGGCTATCCGCTCGCCTCCGGCCTGCCTTCCGCCGGCATGTTCGCCTATATCGCCGGCTCGCCGTTTCTGTTCATCAGCATCTACGGCCTGGATCCCGAGCATTACGGCTGGCTGTTCGGCGGCAACGCGGTGGGCATGATCGGCGCTTCGCAGATCAACCGCGCGGTGCTCAAGCGGTTCAGCGCGGAAAGCATCATTCCGCCATTGGGTCTGTTCCAGGCCGCCGCCGCCATCGCCTTCGCGGTGGCGGTGTGGCTGGAGCCGGCTTCGGTCTGGCTGCTGATCGCGCCGCTTTTCCTGGTGATGGCGCCGCAGGGCATGCTGATGCCCAATGGCGGCGCGGCGGCGCTCAGCGGCGCGGGTCAGGGCGTGGGCACCGCTTCGGCGCTGATCGGCATCCTGCAATTCGCCCTGGGCGGCATCAGCAGCGCGCTGGTGGGCGTGCTGGCCGATGGCACCGGCCGGCCGATGGCGCTGATCATCGCATTCTGCGCTTTCGGCGGTTGGCTGGCGCAGGCTTTGCTGGTGAAGCGTCCGGCTTAAGAGCTTATGCCTGCCGGAGCAGCGGCGCCGGCTTGGCGCCCAAGGTGGTCCAGGCGCCGACCAGACCGAGCAGCAGGGCCACGGCCAGACCGCCAAGGGCTGTCAGCGCGCCGATCTGCGGCAGGGCGGCGAAGCTGGCATTCATCTGCACGGCGACGATGGCCCAGGCTGCCGCCAAGCCGAGCCCATAGGCGACCAGGGCGGCGCAAAGCCCGACAGCGGCATATTCCAGCAGCGTGGCGGCCATGATGTCGCGCCGCGTGGCGCCCAGGGCCTTCAGGATCGCGCCTTCGCGCAGCCGGCGGCGATGTTCGGCGGCCAAAGCGCCGGCCAGCACCAGCAGGCCGGCGATCAAGGTGACGCCGGCCGCCGCGCGCACCGCGCCGCCGAGCTGTTCGACGATCTTGTTGAGTTCGGTCAGTACATCCTTCATGCGCACCACCGAGATATTCGGATAGGCGGCGGTGATCGCCTTGAACAGGGCGGTTTCGCCGTCCGGCGTCGCCTTCACGGTGGCCAGCATGGTATGCGGCGCGCGCTCCAGCAGACCGGGCGAAAACACCAGCACGAAATTGATGCCGAAGCTGGACCAGTCGAGCCGGCGGATATTGGCGATGCGCGCCTCGATATCGCGGCCGAGGATATTGACGGTGAGCGTGTCGCCGATGCCGATGCCCAGCCCGCGCGCGGCGGCCTCTTCCAGCGAAATCAGCGGCGGGCCGTCGTAATCCTTCGGCCACCATTGGCCTTCCACCAGCGTTGAGCCTTCGGGCAGGTCGCGCGCGTAAGTGATGCCGCGATCGCCTTGCAGCACCCAGCGCTGCTCGCTGCTGGCATGGCTGCTGGCTTGTTCGGCGCTTTCGCGGCCCACCCGCACCACGCGGCCGCGCAGGTTGGGCACGGTCTGCAAATCATGGGCCCCCGGCGTTGCGGCGACGAGGCCTTGCAGCGCCTGTATCTGATCGGGCTGGATATCCACCAGGAAGAAGGCCGGCGCTTCGTCGGGCAGGCGTTCGGAAACCTGGCGTTGCAGGTTGCCCTCCACCAGCGCCATGGT
>JAYSEE010000168.1:6594-7896 GCA_041914045.1 Ferrovibrio sp.
GAGCGACAGCATCAGGCTGGCGGTGGCCGCGCCCGGACGATGCAGGTTGCCCAGGGCCAGCCGCAGCCTTGCGGTGAAGCCGCCGTTGGGCGGCAGCTTGATGTTGGCGGCCAGCCGGCCGAGCCCCCAGGCGATCAGGCGGAAGAACAGGAACGACACCGTGGCGCCGCAGACGAAATAGAAAGCGAATTTCGGTTCCGCCGCGCCGAACACGGTGAGCGAGCCCAGCGCCAGGAACAGCGAAGCGGCGGCCAGGATGAAAATCCGGCGCGGCCAGATGCGGCGCGACGACACCATGTCGCGATACAAAGCGGCCGGGCGGATTTCGGCGGCGCGCGCCAGCGGCCAGAGCGCGAAGGCCAGCGCCACCAGCAGGCCGTAAAGCGCCGCCATGCCGAGCGGCAGCCAGTAGATGCCGGCGGCCAGCGGCACCGGAATGATCTCGGCCAGCAGCGAAACGGCCAGGTATGGCACGGCCGCGCCGAAGCCGAGGCCGATCAGGATGCCCACGGCGGAGAGCAGGAACGTCTGCCAGAGATAGACGCGAAAAATCAGCCCGGTGGTGGCGCCCAGCGATTTCAAGGTCGCGATGGTGGCCGATTTGCTCTGCATATGGGCATGCACTGCATTGGCCACGCCGACGCCGCCGATCAGCAGGGCGGTAAGGCCGACCAGCACCAGAAACAGCCCGGCGCGATCCAGGAAGCGGCGCAGGCCGGGGCTGCCGGCGCGCCAGTCGCGGATGCGCCAGCCGCTTTCGGCGAATTGCGCCTTGGCGCGTTCGCTCACCATCTCCGGCGTCAGGCCGGGCGGCAGCGCGATGCGGTATTCCCAATTGCTCAAGGTGCCGGGCTGGATCAATCCGGTGGCCTGCATGGCGGCATCGGTCACCATCACGCGCGGGCCCAGGGTGAAGCCGTCGGTGGCGCGGTCGGGTTCGCGCAGCAGCACGCCGTTCACGCGGAAGCGCGCCTGGCCGATTTCCATCTCGTCGCCGATGGCGATGCCGAAGCGGATCAGCGCGGTTTCATCCACCAGCGCGCCCCAGCGATCGTCTTGCCGCGCCAGCGCGGCGGAGAGCGGCTGTTCGGGCTGCACCTGCGCCGCGCCGTAAAGCGGATAGACGGCATCGACGGATTTCAATTCGATCAGATGGCGTTGATCGGTTTTCAACGCATGGCCCATGGCGCGCATCTGGCCGATTTCGGAAACCTTGCCCTGGGCATCCAGGAAGGCGCGCTCGGCTTCGTTGGCTTGGCGATGGGTGAGGCGGAATTCGATATCGCCGCCCAGGATGCGGCG
>JAYSEE010000169.1:0-7856 GCA_041914045.1 Ferrovibrio sp.
AACGCCATGCACCCGGATCTGCTGGTGGTGCGCCACCCGGATTCCGGCGCGGTGGCCCTGCTGGCCCAGAAGGTGGGCTGCGGCGTGATCAATGGCGGCGACGGCACCCATGAGCATCCCACCCAGGCTTTGCTGGATGCCCTGACCATCCGCCGCCGCAAAGGCCGGCTGCAGGGCCTGAAAGTGGCGATCTGCGGCGACATCCTGCATAGCCGGGTGGCGCGCTCGAATATCTACCTGCTGCATGCCATGGGCGCGCAGGTGCGGCTGATCGCGCCGCCCACCTTGCTGCCGGCCAATGCCGACCGCTTCGGCGTGGAAGTGTTCCACGACATGCGCCAGGGCCTGACGGATGTGGACATCGTGATGATGCTGCGCTTGCAGATGGAGCGCATGCACGGCTCCTTCGTGCCGTCCACGCGCGAATATTTCCATTTCTTCGGCCTGGATGCCGATAAGCTGAGCTTCGCCAAGCCCGATGCGCTGATCATGCATCCCGGTCCGATGAATCGCGGCATCGAGATCGACACCGAATTGGCCGACGACATCCACCGCTCGGTGATCCACGAACAGGTGGAGATGGGCGTGGCGGTGCGCATGGCCTGCCTGGAATTGCTGGCCCGCCATCTGCCCAACTGGCACGGCGTTTAGGAATAGACCATGGCCCGCCGCCGACGCCTCTACACCAATGCCCGCCTGCTCGACCCGGCCACCGGCTTGGACGTGAAAGGCGCGCTGCTGACCGAGGGCGACCGCATCCTCGATCTCGGCCCGCGGCTGGCCAATTCCAGCATCGGCGGCGAAACCGAGAGCGTCGATTGCCAGGGCCATTGCCTGTCGCCGGGCTTGATCGACATGCATGTCTGGCTGCGCGAGCCGGGCGCCGAGCATCAGGAAACCATCGCCACCGGCGCGCGTGCGGCGGCGGCCGGCGGCGTCACGACTTTGGTGGCGATGCCCAACACCGATCCGGTGGTGGATGAAGTGGCGCTGCTGGAATTCGTCGCCCGCCGCGCCGCCGAGAATGCCGTGGTGCGCGTGCTGCCGGCGGCGGCGGCCACCAAGGGCACCCAGGGCAAGGAGATGACCGAATTCGGCCTGCTCGCCCAGGCCGGCGCGGTCGCCTTCACCGATGGCGAAAAGCCGATCGCCGACAGC
Organism: Ferrovibrio sp.; assembly: GCA_041914045.1. Classification (GTDB taxonomy): domain Bacteria; phylum Pseudomonadota; class Alphaproteobacteria; order Ferrovibrionales; family Ferrovibrionaceae; genus Ferrovibrio. The sequence goes on from JAYSEE010000169.1 coordinate 1,159, forward strand.
CGGGTGATGCGCCGCGCGCTGTCCTACGCCACGATTTTCGATCTGCTGCTGATGCAGCCTTGCGAGGAACCCGGCCTGTCGCGCGACGGCGTGATGAACGAAGGCGAGGTTGCCGCCCGCCTCGGCCTGTCCGGCATTCCCGCCGCCGCCGAGACCATTCAGCTCGAACGCGACATCCGCCTGCTGGAACTGACCAATGGCCGCCTGCATGCCGCGCATCTTTCCACCGCCGATGCGCTGGATGTGGCGCGCCGCGCCAAGGCGCAGGGCCTGCGACTCACCGCCGGCGCCGCGCCGCATAATTTCGCGCTGAACGAATACGATATCGGCGATTACCGCACCTTCGCCAAGGTGAAGCCGCCGCTGCGCCGCGAGGATGACCGCGCCGCCCTGGCGGATGCCATCGCCGACGGCACCATCGACACGATCTCGTCGCTGCATATGCCGCAGGACCCGGAAAGCAAGCGCCTGCCATTCGCGCAAGCCGAATTCGGCGCCATCGGGCTGGAAACCCTGCTGCCGATGTGCCTTGGCCTGTATCACAACGGCAAGGTGCCGCTGCTGCGCGTGCTGGCCTGCCTCACCATCAATCCGGCGCGGCTGCTGAAGCAGGAAAGCGGCCGTCTGGCCCCTGGCGCGCCGGCCGATCTGCTGCTCTTCGATCTGGATGCGCCATGGATCGTGGACGAAAAGAAAATCCGCTCCAAGGCGAAGAACACGCCCTATCATGGCCGCCGCGTGCAGGGCCATGCCCTGCGCACCATCGTGGGCGGCGAAACCGTATTCCAGCGCAAGCGCGAAGGCATGCCGGCAAATGCTTGAGTTGATCGTCGCAATTGCGCTGGGCTATCTGCTCGGTTCGATCCCCTTCGGCCTCCTGCTCACCAAGCTGGCCGGGCTGGGCGATATCCGCGCTATCGGCTCGGGCAATATCGGCGCCACCAATGTGCTGCGTACCGGCCGCAAGGATCTGGCCGCCGCCACCCTGCTGCTGGATGGCGGCAAGGGCGCGGCCGCCGCGCTGATCGGCGGCCTGTATGGTCCCGAGATCATGGTGGCCGCCGCTTTCGGCGCCTTCATCGGCCATCTGTTTCCGGTCTGGCTGAAATTCAACGGCGGCAAGGGCGTGGCCACCTTCCTCGGCGTGCTGATCGGCCTGGCCTGGCCGCTAGGCGTGGCCGCCTGCGCCTCCTGGCTGCTGATCGCTTTCGTCACGCGGTATTCCTCGCTGTCGGCGCTGCTCACCGCCGCCGCCAGCCCGGTGGCCGCGTGGTTCATCGTGTCGCCGCAAGTGGCCGGCCTCTGCGCGGTGATGGCCGTGCTGATCTTCATCCGCCACCACCAGAATATCCGCCGCCTGCTCAAGGGCGAGGAACCGAAGATCGGCCGCAAGAAAGATGCCGGCGCCGCGTAGCCTGAGCGATGCCGAGCGGCTCGACTGGCTGCGGCTGTTCCGCAGCGAGAATGTCGGCCCGATCACTTTCCATCAATTGCTCGATCGTTTCGGCAGCGCCAGCGCGGCGCTTGCCGCCCTGCCCGATCTGGCCCGGCGCGGCGGCCGCAGCAAAGTGTTGAAAATCGCCAGCAAGGCGGAAGCCGAGGCCGAACGCGATGGCCTGACGCGCATCAATGCGCGGCTGGTGGCCTGGGGCGAAGCGGAGTATCCCTCGCGCCTGACCAGCATCGACGACGCGCCGCCGGTTCTGGCGATGAAGGGCCATGGCGCATTGGCGCGCAAGCATGGCGTCGCCATCGTCGGCGCGCGCAACGCGTCCGCCATCGGCCTGCGCTTCACCCGCGACCTGGCGCATGAAATCGCCAAACAGGATCTCGTGGTGATTTCCGGCCTGGCGCGCGGCATCGACCGCGCCGCCCATGAAGGCGCATTGCTGCAAGCCGATGGCGGCACCTATGCCTTCATCGGCACCGGCATCGACATGGCCTTCCCGCCGGAAAACGCCGATCTGCACGACCGCCTGGCCGAGCGCGGCGCGATCTATGCCGAGATGGCTTTGGGCACCGGCGTGAAAGGACAGAATTTCCCGCGCCGCAACCGGCTGATCTCCGGCGCATCGCTGGGCGTGCTGGTGGTGGAAGCGGCGATGAAAAGCGGTTCGCTGATCACCGCGCGCTTCGCCGCCAACCAGGGCCGCGAAGTGATGGCCGTGCCGGGTTCGCCGCTCGATCCGCGCTGCCATGGCAGCAACGATCTGATCCGCAACGGCGCGGCGTTGATCGAACGGCTGGAGGATGTGCTGGCGGTGATTGATCCGATCCGCCGCAGCGCCTTGCAGATGCCCGAACGCGGCTTTGCCCCCGCGCCCGCCGCGGCGGCGAATGATGCCGATATCGCGGCGGCGCATCGCCGGCTGGCCGAATTGCTGTCGCCGACGCCCGTGGGCATAGACGACCTGATCCGCTTGTCCGGCCAATCGCCCGCCGCCTTGCATGCCGCGCTGTTGGAACTGGAACTCGCCGGCCGCATCCTGCGTCATGCCGGCAACAAGGTTTCGCTTGCCTAATGTCATCAAAAAAGCTACCAAATCGGCCACGGGGGTTTTGCGGTCTCCCCGCTAGATGCCGCCTGCCGGTTTCCAAGCACCGCCTCTGACCATGCCGACACGCGTCGGCATAACGTCTTGAGGTATGCTTTATGGAAACGCCGATGACCCAACCGAATCCTGACAACCCATCTTTATCGCTCTCCGTACCCGACCTTGTCGCCGAGCGCGCGCAGGGCCGCTTTCCCATCGTGGTCGATGTGCGGCGCGACGAACGCTACGATGCCGACGATGCTGTGATACGCGGCGCGATCCGCCGTTCGCCGGAAACCGCAAATGCCTGGGCCGATGAACTGCCGCCCGGCCCCATGGTCGTGTATTGCGTTTTCGGCCATGAAGTCAGCCAGGGCGCGGCGCATGCGCTGGCCGCGAAAGGCCGCGATGCGCATTATCTCGCCGGCGGAATAACCGCGTGGCGCGAAGCCGGCCTGCCCTTGGCTGCGAAGCCGGAAACCCAGCCGCAGCGCTGGATCACCCGGGCAAGGCCGAAAATCGACCGCATCGCCTGCCCCTGGCTGCTGCGCCGTTTCGTATTGCCGGAAGCGGAGATCCTTTATGCGCCGGGCGAAAGCGTCAAAGCCGAAGCTGTGCGGCGCGATGCCGTCCCCTTCGATATTCCGGATACCGCCTTCAGCCATGTGGGCGAGGCTTGCAGCTTCGATGCCTTTCTGGCGCATTTCGGCTTGCAGGACGATCCGGCATTGACGGCGCTGGCGACGATCATTCGCGGCGCGGATACCGGCCGCCTCGATCTCGCGCCGGAAGCCGCCGGCCTGCTTGCGCTCTCCATCGGCCTGTCCGCCAAATATCAGGATGACCACGCAATGCTCGATGCCGCGATGCCGGTTTACGACGCACTCTACGCCCGCATGGCGAAAGCGGCGGACGAGCGGCATGGCTGGCCGCCGGCAGGAGCCTGAGACGATGGAAACGCAACAGAAATTCCCGCGCCCCAGCTTCAGTGAAGCCACTAAGTTGTGGTTGAAAATCGGCCTGCTCAGCTTCGGCGGCCCGGCGGGCCAGATCGCGCTGATGCATCGCCTGCTGGTGGACGAAAAAAAGTGGATCGGCGAAGCGCAATTCCTGCATGCGCTGAATTTCTGCATGCTGTTGCCTGGGCCCGAGGCGCAGCAGTTGGCCACCTATATCGGCTGGCTGCTGCATCGCACCAAGGGCGCTGTCGTCGCCGGCCTGCTGTTCATCCTGCCCGGCCTAGCGGTGATCCTCACGCTCAGCGCGATCTACATGCTGTGGCGCGACGTGCCGCTGATCGGCGGCATGTTCTTCGGCTTGCAGGCCGCCGTTCTCGCCTTGGTGATCGAAGCCTTGCGCAAAGTGGCGACGCGCGCGGTGAAAACCCGCTTCCTGATGCTGCTGGCCGCCATGGCCTTCATCGCCATCTGGGCCCTGCACCTGCCCTTCCCGCTCATCGTGCTGAGTGCGGCCATCATCGGCCTCGCGGTCGGCGCGATCCGGCCCAGTTGGATGGCAAGCGCATCCGCATCGAAGGATGCCGATGTGCTGCCCAGCCCGCCGCCCAACGCGCGGCATGGCTTCGGCGTCTTGCTGATCTGGGGCAGCCTGTGGGCCGCGCCGGTGCTGGCGGCCTTGCTGCTGCTGGGCAACGAGCATGTGTTCAGCCGCATCGGCCTGTTCTTCAGCGAAATGGCCGTGGTCACGTTCGGCGGCGCTTATGCCGTGCTGGCTTATGTGGGCCAGCAGGCCGTGCAGGCTTATGGCTGGCTGCTGCCGGGCGAAATGCTGCATGGCCTGGGCCTGGCCGAAACCACGCCGGGGCCGCTGATCCTGGTGCTCAGCTTCGTCGGTTTCGTGGCCGGGTTTCGCGAATCCGGCATCGAGCCGCCGCTGCTGGGCGGGCTGCTCGGCGGATTGCTCGCCACCTGGGTCACCTTCGCGCCCTGCTTCCTGTGGATTCTGCTGGGCGCGCCTTATGTGGAACGCGCCCGCCATATCCGTGCGCTGCGCGATGCCTTGTCGGCGATCACCGCAGCCGTGGTGGGGGTGATCCTCAATCTCGCAGTCTGGTTCGCGCTGCATGCGCTGTTCCGGCAGAGCGGCGCAGTCAGCCTGGGCCCGCTGCATGTCGACAGTCCGGTCTGGAGCAGCCTGGATTGGCGCATGGCCTTGCTGAGCGCGGCGGCTTTGCTGGCGGTGTTCCGTTTCAAGCTGGCCATCGGCTGGCTGCTGGCCGGCGCGGCCATCGCCGGCATGCTGCTCAATATGCCAGGGTGAAATTCACCGGCAGAACGATATCCATGCTGCTCTTGCCCAGGGCAGGCGGGATCGGCGGCAGCGGCACGGCGCGCTGAATCATGTCCACCACGGCTTCATCCAGCAGCCGGTGGCCCGAACTGCGCTGCACATTGAAGGTGGATATGCTGCCATCCCGGTTGAGCAGGAAACGCAATTGCACCGTGCCTTGCTGGCGGCGCTGCTGCGCGCGGCGCGGATATTCCTTGTGCTTCTCCAGCGTCGCCAGCAGCAGACCGAGATAATTGGCCTCGATGGATGGATCGGGCGGCATGCGCGGCGCGGTCAGCATCGCGGCAGGCATGGCTGCGACCGCTGGCACTGGCGGCGCAGGCGGCGCGGGACGATATTGCGGCTGCGGTTCGGCCGCCGGCATCGCGGCCACCTGCGGCGGCGGCTCCAGCAAGGGCTTCGGCGGCTCGGGCTTTTTCTCCGGCGGCTTCGGCTTGGGCGGCGGCGGCGGCTCCACGATTTTCGGTTTCGGCGGCGGCGGCGGATCCGGCTCGGGCTCCGGCGCTTTCGATTGGATGACCGGGATTTCCTCCTGCGCCTGCGGCGGCTCGGGCTGCACAGCCGGCGGCGGTGGAGGTGGCGGCGGCTGCATCGGCAGCGGCGCCATGGCGATGGCGATGGTCTGCGCCTGCTCGCCTTGCTTGGGCTCCGTATTCAAGCTGGGATGCCATATCAGCAAGGCAGCGGCGCACGCATGGGCCGCGATTGAAACGATCCAGCTGCGCCTGGACATAACCTAGCGCGCCTCGCCTTTCTTCTGGCCTTCCGCCACCAGCGAGATGCGCGAAAAGCCGGCTTCGCCGACCCAGCCCATCACCTGCATCACGCGGCCGTAATCCAACGCCTTGTCGCCGCGCACATAGATCACCTTCTCGGGCGCGTCGCCGCGCAGGATTTTCAGGCGCGGAATCAAATCGGCTTCCTCGACGGCTTCCTTGAGGATGAACAGCTTGCCGTCCTTGTCGATGGACAGCACCAGCGGCTCGGCTTGCGGCGTCACGGTTTCCGCGCTGCTTTTCGGCAGTTTCAGCGGCACGCCCACCATCATCAGCGGCGCAGCCACCATGAACACGATCAGCAGCACCAGCATCACATCCACCAGCGGCGTGACGTTGATTTCGGCAAGCGGGCGATAGCCGCTTTCGCCGAGATCGTCGTCGTCCAATCCGGCGCCGACGCCGCCGCCCATCGGGCTCATCGCCATGGCCCGGCCCTCACTCGGCAACGTGGATGCGGGCGGTATCGGCCTCGGCGGCGGTCAGCCGCTCACCGAATACGCCGATGCAGGCGCTGAAGCGCTGGCCGATGCGCCCGAGATCGGTGGCGAATTTATTGTAGGCGATCACCGCCGGAATCGCGGCGACAAGCCCCAACGCCGTGGCCAGCAAGGCCTCGGCAATGCCGGGGGCCACCACGGCCAGCGACGTGTCGTTGGACTGGGCGATCGCGGTGAAGCTGTTCATGATGCCCCATACGGTGCCGAACAGGCCGACGAAGGGCGCGGCCGAGCCCAGCGTGGCCAGAAACGGCAAACCGGGCTCCACCTTGCGCAGATAGGCGGCAACGCTGCTCCGCATGGCGCGTTCGATCCGCTCGCGGCGATCCTTGCGGCTTTCCGCGCCATCGCTGTCGCGCCAGGCCGCAAGGCCGCGTTGCAGCATATGGCTGCCCAGCGGCAGCAAACCGGTATCGGCAGGCAGGCCGGGGCGCGCCGTCGCGGCCTCCACGGCAGTCGCCTCGCGCTTCAACCGGCGCAGCGCGAAAATCTTATCCACCACAATGGCCCAGCAGGCGATGGAAGCCAGCAGCAACAGCAGCATCACCGCCTTCACGACGATGTCGGCCTGCAGGAAT
>JAYSEE010000170.1:0-7809 GCA_041914045.1 Ferrovibrio sp.
ATCGCCATCGCCGCCATCTCGGTGGGCGTGGCCGAACGCATGCTCGACGACGCCCTGCGCTACGCCTGCGAGCGCAAGCAGTTCGGCAAGCCCATCGCCGAGTTCCAGCTCATCCAGGCCATGCTGGCCGACAGCAAGGCCGAAGCCTATGCCGCGCGCTGCATGGTGCAGGATGCGGCCAGGCGCTATGCGGCGGGCGAGACTGTTTCGATGGAAGCCTCCTGCTGCAAGCTTTACGCATCCGAGATGGTGGGGCGGGTGGCGGATCGCGCGGTGCAGATCCATGGCGGCAGCGGCTATATCCAGGAATACGCGGTGGAACGCTTCTACCGCGATGTGCGGCTGTTCCGGCTCTACGAAGGCACCAGCCAGATTCAGCAATTGGTGATCGCCCGCAACATGCTGCGTCAGGCGGCGGGCTGACCATGCCGGAGGGCGAGACAGGCCAGCCAGCGCGCACCGCCCCCGGCGCCGCTCCCGGGGGCGGGGAAGGCTGGCTTTACCGGATGGTGGCGCTTTGCCTGCTGTTCAGCATGGCGGGGCGCGGCCTCACCGAAACCTTCACGGTTTTTCTGCTGCCGTTGGTCGAGGAATTCCGCGCCGAGCGCGCCAGCGTCACGGCGATATTCTCCGTGCAGATGCTGTGCAGCGCGTTGGCCGGCCCGGCGGTGGGGTATCTGTTCGACCGTTTCGGCGTGCTGCGGCTGTATCTCAGCGGCCTGCTGCTGCAGGTGGGCGGTTTGGTGCTGGCTTTCTTCGCCGATTCTCTATGGCAGCTTTTCATCGGCATCGGGCTGTGCACCGGCATCGCATCGGCGGCGCTGGGCGCGGTGGCGCATGGCGCTTTGCTGGCCCGCTGGTTCGATGGCCGCCCTTATGCGCGCAACATGAGCATAATCTTTGCCGGCTTCGGCCTGGGCAGCCTGCTGATGGTGCCGCTGTCGCAATGGCTGGTGCAGAGCTTCGGCTGGCGCCATGCCTATCTGGTGCTGGCGGGCGTGCTGTTCGTCGTGCTGGCTCCGGCCATGCGGCTGGTGAATTGGCGCAAGGCGCAGGCCGGGTCGCCGCAATGGCAGGCCAAACGCAGCCACGGCGAGCAGAATAACGAGAGCGGCGCCGATGGCTTCACCTTGCGGCAGGCCATCCGCGTACCGGCCTTTTGGGGCCTTGCCGCCGTGTTTTTCTTCACCAGCAACGGCATGTTTTCGGTGATGGTGCAGGCTGTGGCCTATTTGATGGAAAACGGTTTCCCGCCGCTGCAGGCCGCCTCGATCTACGGTCTGATCGGCATGCTGACGCCGGTCGGCGTGATCGGCTTTTCCTGGCTGGATACCCGCATCGGCCGCTTCGCCTCGGCGCTGGCCTCCTATCTGCTCAGCATCGCCGGGTTGATGGCGTTGTTCGCGCTGCAATGGTGGCCGTCGCCCTTGCTGCTGTGGAGCTTCGTGCTGGGCGTGGGATTCAGTTTCGGCGCCCGCGCGCCCATGGTGGCCAGCACCGCCGCCCGCATCTTCCAGGGCCGCCAGCTCGGCCTCATCCTCGGCTGCATCACGCTGGGGGCCGGTTCCGGCGTGTTCAGCGGTTCGCTGACGGGCGCGCTGCTGCATGATATAACCAACGGCTATGCGGCGGTTTTCGGCTATTCGGCCATGTCGCTGCTGCTCGGCGTGCTGCCGTTTCTTGCCCTCCGCGCCCTGCGCGAGGCGGCTTGAAACCCGGCCCGGAATGCCTATCATTTTGACCTGACCGGCTCCCCAGCCGTTATGCCGCAGATTACAGCCCCCCAAAGGAAAGTCCCATGAGCAAATTCGGTCTCAGCCAGCCGGTCCGCCGGGTGGAGGATAAGCGTTTCATCACCGGGGCGGGGCGTTATACCGACGATATCAGCCTGCCCGGCCAGGTTTACGGCGTGATGCTGCGTTCGCCGCATGCCCATGCCCGGGTATTGGGGATCGACACCGCCGAGGCGCGCCAGGCGCCGGGCGTGCTGGCCGTTTATACCTATGCCGATCTGGAGGCCGCGAAGCTCGGCAATCTGATCTGTTCGATCCCGCTGAAGAATCGCGACGGCACGCCGCGCGCCGATACCCGCCGTCCGGCCCTGGCCGACGGCATCGTGCGCCATGTCGGCGACCCGGTGGCTTTCGTGGTGGCTGAAACCCTGGCCCAGGCCCGCGATGCCGCCGAACTGGTCGGTGTGGAATACGATGCGCTGCCGGCCGCCGCCGACATGGCCGCCGCCATGCAGCCCGGCCAGCCGCAGATCTGGCCAGAAGCGCCCAACAACCGCGTGTTCGATTGGGAAACCGGCGACAAGGCGAAGACCGACGCGCTGTTCGCCCAGGCCGCCCATGTGTCGAAAATCCGTTTGGTGAACAACCGCATCGTGGTGGCCTCGATGGAGGCGCGCTCGGCGCTGGCGGCCTACGACAAGGCGAAGAATCATTTCACGCTCTACACGCCCACCCAGGGCGTCTGGCTGCAAAAGCGCATGCTGTCCGCCATGTTCGGCGCGCAGGAAGCGGATTTCTCCGTGTTCACCACCGATGTCGGCGGCGGCTTCGGCATGAAGATCTTCGTCTATCCCGAACAGGTGATGACGCTGTTCGCCGCGCGCGCGCTCGGCCGCCCGGTGAAATGGACCTCCGACCGTTCGGAAGCCTTCCTCACCGATACCCATGGCCGCGCCAACATCACCGATGCCGAACTGGCGCTGGACAAGGATCACAATTTCCTGGCGCTGCGCGTGCATAACCTGGCGGATATGGGCGCTTATCTTTCCACCTATGCGCCGATGATCCCCACCATGGCCGGCACCAAGGTGCTGTCCTCGGTCTACCGCTTCCAGGCGGTGCATGCCCATGTGGAAGGCGTGTTCACCAACACCGTGCCGGTGGATGCCTATCGCGGCGCGGGCCGGCCGGAATCGAATTACATCATGGAGCGGCTGATCGACGCGGCGGCGCTGGATCTCGGCGTCGAGCGCAGCGAATTGCGCCGCAAGAACTACATTCCGCCGGATGCCTTCCCGTGGACCAGCGCCATGAAGCTGACCTACGATTCCGGCGATTTCGCCAATACCGCCAAGGCGGCGCTGGATGCCTTCGACTGGGCCGGTGCTGCCGCGCGCAAGGCGGAAGCCGCCAAGCGCGGCAAGCGGCTCGGCGTCGGCATGGCCTATTATCTCGAAGCCACCGGCGGCGCGCCCACCGAGCGGGCGGAAATCCGTTTCATCGACAATGGCAAGGTGCAGGTTTTCGTCGGCACGCAATCCACCGGCCAGGGCCATGAAACCGCCTATATGCAGGTGGTCGCCGACAAGCTCGGCGTGCCGTTCGAGAATATTCAGATCGTGCAGGGCGATTCCGACCGCATCCCGACCGGCGGCGGCACCGGCGGCGCGCGGTCGCTCTATTCCGAAGGCGGCGCCATCCTCTCGGCTTCCGACAAGGTGATCGAGAAGGGCAAGGGCATCGCCGCCGACATGCTGGAAACCGCCGCCGGCGATATCGAATTCGCCAACGGCGAATTCCGCGTGGCCGGCACCGACCGCTTCAAGGATATTCTCAGCGTGGCGGCGGAAGCGCGGCTGCGTTCCGGCATGGCGGTGGACCAGCCGGCCGGCTTGGATACCGCGATGGATTTCTCCATCCAGGCGATCACCTTCCCCAATGGCTGCCATGTCGCCGAGATCGAAGTGGACGAAGCCACCGGCGTCGCCCGCGTCACCCGCTATGTGGTGGCCGACGATATGGGCAAGGTGATCAACCCGATGATCGTGGAAGGCCAGATTCAGGGCGGCGTGGTTCAGGGCATCGGCCAGGCGCTGTATGAACGCGTGGTGTTCGATGCCGAGGGCCAGTTGCTCACCGGCAGCTTCACGGATTATTGCCTGCCGCGCGCCGACGACATGCCGTCGATCAAGGTCATCCTCTGCGAGGTGCCCTGCAAGACCAATCCGCTGGGCGTGAAGGGCGCCGGCGAGGCGGGCACGGTGGGCGCGGCGCCGGCGGTGATGAATGCGTTGGCCGATGCGCTGGCCGTGCGCCATGTGGATATGCCGGCCACGCCCGAGGCGATCTGGGATATCCTGCAAGCCACGGCTTCGGCCCAGGCCGCCGAATAACCGGCATGAGCCGTGAATATCCGGCGGCGCCGATCGTCGGGCTCGGCGCCGTGGTCTGGCACCAGGGCAAGGTGCTGATGATCCGGCGCGGCCGGCCGCCGCGCGCCGGCATCTGGAGTCTGCCGGGCGGCGGCCAGTTGCTGGGCGAAACCGTCGAGGACGGCATCCGTCGCGAAATCCGCGAGGAAACGGGCATCGAGATCGAATTGCTGGGGCTGCTGGAAGTCATCGATTCCGTCCAACGCGATGCCGAGGGGCGGATCCTCTACCATTACACGATCATCGACTATGCCGCCCGCTGGGTTAGCGGCGAGGTGCGGGCCGGCGACGATGCCGCCGATGCCGGCTGGTTCGCCCCGGAAGACTTGGCCGGTCTGGAATTATGGTCGGAAACCCTGCGGGTTATCGAGCAATCGCGGCGTTTTTTCGCGGTCTGATAGGCGTTGCAGGCGTTCCTTACGCGCTGCGAATATGATTTAGTAGCGATCAGAACACGGTCAATTCTACCCCCAGGGGAATGGATGAATTTTCCCAAAGGCGCCGGCTCGCAGTTCCAGCCGACGAAATTCGAGGAGCGCGGCACGGCGGTCGCTTTCACCACCCCGGCTTTGAGCCAGGCTCGGGTGCGCAAGGATAGCCGCGACCAGCTTGAACTCACGGTTTCGGCATTTTCCGGCGTGAAGGGCAACTATGTCATCCGCTGGAAGGATGTGCCGGAAATCTTCTCCCTCACCATGCATGACCGGGAGTTGCATGAGAATATCCTGAAGGGGAATTCCTGCCTGCCGCCGCAGGTGCGGCATTGCATTCTGGAAGTTGCGAAAAGCGGCCTGGCCGGGCCGGAGGCGCAGAAATCCGCTGAAGAGTCGCTGTCGGAGGAGGAAAACGAAACCCTGCTCACGCGTTTCTTCCTGTTCAAGGGCTCGCTGGAGCGGATGACCGGCGGCCAGGTCAACCTGAAGGTCTCCGACTTCGTGTCCGACAGCGGGCGCGAGCGCGTGAAGGCGGCGATGACCGATGTGGCCAAGCGCATGCAGGTGCCGACCCAGACGCTCTACGACCGGCTGGAGCAATGGGGCTCGCTGATCTCGCCGCTGGGCGTCAACGGCATGTCGAAGGAATGCCGTCTGCGCCGCATCGTCAGCCAGATCGCCATGCTGGAAAACACCATGAATAACTGGGGCGCGGAGGATAAGTCCGAGGCTGCGGAACTGGCGCTTCCGATCGCCAAAATGGCCGGCTTTACCGCCGATTACGCCAAGGAGCTGCTGGCCGCGGCGCTGCGCCCCAACGAAGCGCCCGAAAAGGTGCTGTTCAACTGGGACAAGGCTAGCGCGCTGATCCAGGTGGATCTGGAGCGGCTGTGGTGGACCGTGGACGGCTGGGAATTCGTGCTGCTGCTTTGGGCCGATGCCCAGGAGCGCGACCGCGACAGCCAGCGCGCGGCGGTAACGGAAATTTATCGAGTTCTGCCCATTATTCCCGAGAAAGAGGCGGCGAATCGCCCCAATGCCAAGGCCCTGCAGGAGAGTACACGCCAGCAGGTGCGCGCGCTGGAAGGGTGGAATAGCGGCATGCTGGACATCGAGATGATGCGGCGGGTGGAAACCACGAAGAAGAGGCGGATATGACCGATCTGGCCTCCGAACTGCGCGATATCGAGCGCAAGCTGTTCGAAATCCCCGACGAGAAGGTCGCTCAGCTCACCATGCTGATCGAGCGTTCGCGCGCCGTGGTGATGTCGGCGGCAATGGCCAATGCCGCGCTGGGCACCCTGCGGCCGCGCCTCGCCAAGACCCGTCCGCCGCGCTATCTCAGCTTGCAGCGCGTTTTCTGCCATCCCTTCGAGGATCTGCTGGTGCTGGCCGAGGGCGACAAGCAATTCGCCCGCGTCGCTCGCCGCTCGCTCGCCCCGGTTTGGGATTTTCTTACCGCGCGGCTCGATGCGGCGGCGGTGAAGGAACTCGAGGCCGCGCTGCGCGCCGCGCCGTCGCCGGATATGGGCCTGCATGCCGATCCGCGGATTCCGCGCCTGGGGCCGAAATTGTGGGATGTATCGGCCAAACTGCTGCGCGCCGAATTGTCCAAGGCCGCGGCCGATGCCGCCCACAAGGATGCGATGGCGCATGAGCTGGGCGGCGAAGCCGTGCTGGCCGATCTGGCCGATATCGCGGCGGTGCTGGAACTGGCGCAGCCGTTGGAAGCCCTGCGCGAGGAATTGTCGCCCAAGCCGGTCGGCCGCCTGCTCGAGCCGCAGGTGGAGGCGATCAAGCAGGCTTATGCCGATTTGCTGGCCTCCAATGCGGCCTATCCGGGCTATCTGATCGCGGTGGTGATCGCGCGGCTCTCCGATGGCTTCCAGGTCCTGCCGATCTGCGATGGCATGGGCGAGGCGCTCACCGGCGTCGAAGGCATGAAGCCGGGCCAATTCGCCCGCGCCATGCTGTCGGGCGATTGCAAACGCTTCCTGGGCAATGTTTCCAAGACCGATCCGGAAACGGTGTCGGACGCCAACGTGGCCGATATGGTCGGCGATTTCGCCAGCCTGCTCAGCCGGTTGAAGCAGGACGGCATGGCGGAAGGCGCGGAACGCGAAATCCAGGCCGCCACCCAGCAGCTCAAGCATATGGTGAAATCCAATCTGCTTGGCGGCATCGACGGCAAGGTGATGGGCGGCGTCAGCGCCGTGCTGAACGCGCCGGCCGCCGTCGCCGGGGGCGAGGCCGCCGCCGATCCCGAAGCCGCCAAGCAGGCGGTGTTCGATGCCAAGCTGGAAGCCGAGAACCGGGTTTTCGCCTTGCAGCGCGTGGCCAAGGTGGCCGGCGAAATCGGCGCCGAGAAGGATGTGGCCGGGGCCTTGAAGGACCTGACCGGCCAGATCGAAACCACTGGCAGCGCGTTGATCGCCGATATCAAGGCCGGCAAGCTGAATGCCGAGGGCAAGGAAGCCGCCAAGCTTAAGCTGTTCGCCGCCCTGCGCATGCTGGAATTGGTGGCCGGCAGCAATGCCGCCTCCCGGTTGATGAAGGATGGCCTTGCGGCAATCGCACGCATGCCGGGCTGATCGTCTGCTGCACCGGGCCGGCTGCGGCCCGACCGATACCGGCTGGTATTTTTCCCGATCTAGGTTTAAGCAGAAGCAAGGCGGGAACGCCCCGAGGGGTTGAGCCATGCGTGGTGGCCATGAGTAGTGGACTGGGTAGCAGCCGCAAGAAGCTGAGCCATGCCGAGATGGCCCAGGTGATCAAGGCGCATGAGAATTACCGCAACGGCGTGATGGGCGGACGCCGCGCCATGCTGGGTTTCCACGACCTGTCCGGCCTGATCTTTTCCGGCGCGAATCTATCGGATGCGGATTTCACCGGCGCGGTGCTTTACGGCGCCAAGCTGATGGAATGCAATCTCGACCGCGCGGTGCTGTTCGGCGCCGATCTGCGCGAGGCCGATCTCACCGGGGCCAGCCTGGTGCGCGCCGATCTGCGCGGCGCCAGCCTGCATGGCGCGAATCTCACCAAGGCCAACCTGTTCGATGCCGATCTGCGCGACGGCATGATTGCCGAGCGCGACAAGCACGGCAACATCCATGCCATGCAGCATATGGATGTGGGCCCCACCGAGATGCAGGGCGCGCGCATGGCCGGCGCCAATCTGAGCAATGCCACGATGGCCGGCGCGGTCGCCTC
>JAYSEE010000171.1:0-7774 GCA_041914045.1 Ferrovibrio sp.
GGATCAGCTTGAACGGCAAGGTCATCAGCCGGGCGCGGTCGGCATCGGCCAATTGCCCCAAATTGTCGGGCTTGGCGCGGCCCAGCAATTCCTTGTAATCCGGCAGGTCGTCGGACGAGATGAAGCTGAATTGCTGGAAGAATTCATGATCCGGCGGCAGGTCGGCGAACAATTCCACCATCGTGCTGGCCACTTCGTAGCCGATGCGCAGGAAGCGTTCGCGCAACCCCACCTGCTCCAGCACGCCCAGCGTGAAGGAATCGCTGGCCAGATTATCCACATCGAACACCAATTCGCGGGCGGTGCCGAACAGCAGGTTTTCCGCCACCGTGGCATTGGTGTTGTAGCGTTGCGGATCCCAGCCTTCCACCAGATCGGCGATATCGCCATCGGCCAGCCGCGAGCGAAAGGCGCGCCGCGCCTGCAAAACCCGCTCGGCCAGTTCCGGCTGCCGCTTCGGATTGATGGTGCCGCGCATGCCGAACTGGAACACATCCTCGTCGAAAGCGGCATCGCGCAAGGCGGCGATGGCGCAGCGGCCGAGTTCTTCCGGCCTCTCGGCGCCGGCGGCCTTGTAATTGGTCCAGTCGGTATCCACGTCGTAGAGGATATTGCCCGACGCCTTCAACTCCACCATCTCGCGTTCGAAATGCTTGCGCTGATGCTCGTTCATCTCGCGCTCGCGCACCGGCCGGTTGCGCAGGCCGAGATAGAGATTGTCGCCCAGCGAAGCATTGAAGATATGCGCCGAGGCGCCGACATAGGCCAGCCGCCGGCCGGAAACGGTTTCGGGCAATTCGGTGACCGGGCGATTGTTGATCGACACCTTGCCGCGCGTAGGCATTTGCAGGCGCGCCAGCACCTGCAGCAATTCCTCGCGGCCAGAGCCGCCCACCACGGCCACCCGCGCCGGCCAGGGAATGTTGAGCGACACGCCATCCACCACCGCGCTGCCCTGATCGTCGTTCAGCGTCAGGCTGCTGACGGCGATCGGGCCGTTCAGCGGCATCGGCTCGGCAGGCTCGGCAAGCTGGTCTTCCGCCGGCGGCATGCCCTCCGGCTCGAAATTGCTCACCACCTGCTCGTATTTCTGCTTCACATCCTCGCGGGTCTGGTAATGGTTGAGCAATTCCTTCCAGGGCGCGGCCATTTCCTTATGCGCGTTCACGGCGGCGATCACCGTACCCACATCGAGCTGGCCCTTGATCACCAGATAGCCGCCGATCGAGTAGAAGAAGAACGGCCCGAGCTGCTGGATGAAATTGTTGACGAACTTGATGACGAATTTGCGCTGGAAAATCTCCACGCGGATCCAGTAGCTGATGCCCAGCCGCTTGGCGAAATCGGCCAGCATGCGGTTGGAGCCGTCATGGGTGTGGATTTCCACCACCCCGGTCACGGTCTCGCCGATGCGGTCCGACAGCCGGCGCTGATTCTTGATGCGCTCCTTGCCCAGCGCGCGCACCCGGCGCTGCAATTTGGGCACGATATAGAACTGAATCGGATAGAGCGCGACAGCGGCCATCGCCATCACCGGATTCTGGATCAGCAGGAAGCCGAAGATCACCAGCAGCATGCCGCCCTGGAAGATCGGCAGCGCGAAGCTCTCGCCGATGAAGCCGCCGACCGGCTCCACCTCGGCGATGATCATCGGAATGATTTCGCCTTGGCTGGTCTTGCGGAAAGTGGGCAGCGGAAAGCGCAGCACCTGGGCATAGAGATCGTAGCGCAGGCGGCGCAGCATGCGTTCGCCGGCGATGCCCTGGAAAACGTTGATGGCGTATTTGAAGCCCTGCTGCACCAACACCAGCAGCAGGAAGCCGAAACAGAGAACGAGCAGGTAGCCGACCTTGTCCAGCTCCAGCACGCCCAGGCCCCAGAAGTCGACCGGGTAAGCGACGTTCTTGCCGCCGATGCCCTGGTTGATGATCGTTTTGGGCATCGACAGGTAGTAGTAGTACGGCCCGAACGACGCTATCGAAAGGATCGTAATGATGATCTGCTGACGCAGACTGAATCGTATGATGAATTTATAGAGATTCTTTTCCACGTCGGGGCCCCCACCACTCGCCCATACTCTATACCAGCCCCCCGAGCCGCGCCAACCGCCGCCCCCGCCTCAAACCATCGTATAAGCCGGGCTTCCTTTCGCATGCGAACATTTGGGGAATTCGCCCGCGCTAAACCCTTTCCCCGGCCTAGCCCGCCATGCCATAGTTTGGTCCTTAGACTTGGGAGCCCCGCATGGTATCACGCAGCGACGGCACGCGTGTGCTGATCTACAGCCACGACACATTCGGACTCGGACATCTGCGTCGCTGCCGCACGCTGGCGCATGCCCTGGTGGAAAACAATCCCGACATGTCGGTGATGATTCTGTCCGGCTCGCCGATCATCGGCAGCTTCGATTTCCGCAGCCGGGTGGATTTCGTGCGCGTGCCGGGCGTCATCAAGCTGCGCGACGGGCAATACACCTCGCTCAACCTGCCGATTCATATCGAGGAAACCCTGCAATTGCGGGCTGAGATCATCCAGCATACCGCCCGCGTCTACGACCCGGATATCTTCATCGTCGACAAGGAACCGCTCGGCCTGCGCGGCGAGGCGCTGGACACCATGCGCATGCTGAAGGCGCGCGGCACCCGGCTGGTGCTGGGCCTGCGCGATGTGATGGACGAGCCCAAGGCGCTGGAGCCGGAATGGCGGCGCAAGAACGTGATGCCGGCCCTGCGCAATCTCTACGACCAGATCTGGGTCTATGGCCTGCCGCAATTCTGCGATCCGCTGGAAGGCATCGAACTGCCCGAGAAGGTGAAGCGCAAGATCGTCTATACCGGCTATCTGCCGCGCACCTCCGGCGAGCCGCCGCCCGAGCATCAATTGCCCGAGATCGTGCAGCGCCCCTTCCTGCTGGTCACCCCCGGCGGCGGCGGCGATGGCGAAGGCCTGATCGAATGGGTGCTGCGCGCCTATGAGAGCAACGAAATCCTGCCCTATCC
This sequence comes from Ferrovibrio sp., assembly GCA_041914045.1. GTDB lineage: Bacteria > Pseudomonadota > Alphaproteobacteria > Ferrovibrionales > Ferrovibrionaceae > Ferrovibrio. The sequence goes on from JAYSEE010000171.1 coordinate 3,000, forward strand.
GGCTTTGCTGGTGCTGGGCCCGTTCATGCAGCGCGAGCGCCGCAACGAATTCCTCGCCCGCGTGGCCCGGCTGCCGCGCGTGGAGGCGATCACCTTCGACGCCCATATGGAGCATATCGTGAAGAATGCCGTGGGCGTGGTGGCGATGGGCGGCTACAACACCTTCTGCGAAATCCTGTCGCTCAACAAACGCGCCATCATCGTGCCGCGCAAGAAGCCGCGCATGGAGCAGTTCATCCGCGCCGCGCGGGCGCAGGAGCTGGGCCTCACCCGCATGCTGGAAGACGACGAGAGCTACGATCCCGCCGTGATGGCGGCGGCGATCCGCGCCCTGCCGCGCCAGCGCCTGCCCTCCGAAGTGGTGATTCCCGGCCTGCTGGAAGGCCTGGAAAACGTCGATCGCCTGGTCAAGCCCTGGCTGCGTCCGGTCAAGACCGAGGAAACCGCCGGCCAGGATTCGGGCAAGGTGATCGAGTTCCGCGCATAGCAGCATGAGTTCCATTGCCGCGCCGGCGGTAGCCTTCATTCTGAAAGGCTATCCGCGCCTGTCCGAAACCTTCATCGCCCAGGAAATCGAGGCGCTGGAGCAACGCGGCCTGGATATCCTGATCGTCAGCCTGCGCCACCCCACCGACAAGAAGCGCCATCCGGTGCATGACCGCATCCGCGCACCATTGCTGTATCTGCCGGAATATCTGCATCAGGAGCCGCTGCGCGTGCTGCGCGGCTGGCGGCAGGCATGCCGGCTGCCGGGCTATGGCGAAACGCTGAAGCTCTGGTGGCGCGACCTGCTGCGCGATCCCACCTCCAATCGCGTTCGCAGGCTGGGCCAGGCTTTCGTGCTGGCCGCCGAACTGCCCGCGAAATACCGCCATCTGCATGCGCATTTCGTGCATACGCCGGGCTCGGTCACGCGCTATGCCGCGCATCTGCTGGGCCTGCCCTGGACCGCCTCGGCGCATGCCCGCGATCTCTGGATCACGCCGGCCTGGGAGAAGATCGAGAAATTCAACGATTGCCGCTGGGCCGTCACCTGCAATGCGCATAACGTGGCGCATCTCGCCGAACTCGGCGTCGACGGCAAGGCGACCCTGGTCTATCACGGCATTGATCTGGATCGCTTCCCGTCCGGTCCGGCGCGGCCGATGCGCGATGGCGGCGATGCCGCCGATCCGGTGCGGCTGCTCTCGGTGGGCCGCGCCGTCGAGAAGAAAGGCTACGATATCCTGCTGCAAGCCCTGGCCGCCCTGCCCGCGCCGCTGCATTGGCGCTTCGAACATATCGGCGGCGGGCCGCTGCTGGCATCATTGCGCCAGCAGGCGGAAAAGCTCGGCATCGCCGACCGCATCGTCTGGCGCGGGGCGCAAACGCAGACAGCGGTGATCGAGGCTTGCCGCGCCGCCGATCTGTTCGTGCTGGCCAGCCGCAAGGACAGGGATGGCGATATGGACGGCCTGCCCAATGTGCTGATGGAAGCGCAAAGCCAGGGTCTGGCCTGCCTGTCCACGTCATTCTCCGCCATCCCGGAATTGATCCTGGATAATGAAACCGGCCTGCTGGCGCCGCCCGGCGATATCCCGGCGCTGAGCGCGGCATTGGCAAGGCTGATCGCCGATGCCGGTTTGCGCCAGCGGCTCGGCGCGGCCGGCGAACGGCGGGTGCGGACGCATTTCTCCATGCGCGTAGGCATCGACGAACTGGCCCGGCGGTTCGGCTTGCAGGCCGCGCCATGAGGATCGGTTTCTACGCACCGCTGAAGCCGCCCGATCATCCCTCGCCCTCCGGCGACCGGCGCATGGCGCGACTGTTGATGTCCGCTCTCACCGGCATGGGCCATGATGTGCAGGTGATATCCGATCTGCGCAGCTACAACAGCGACGGCAATCCCGCGCGCGAGGCTTCCATCGCGGCCGCCGCGCGCGACGAGGTGCAGCGCCTGACCCGCGATTTCAGCGGCCCGCCGCCGCGCCTGCCCGATCTATTATTCACCTATCACGTCTATCACAAGGCGGCGGATTATATCGGCCCGGCGCTGAAGCATCGCTTCAACATTCCCTATGTGATCGCCGAGCCCTCGGTGGCGCCCAAACGCGCCAACGGACCTTGGGCGAAAGGCTACGCGCAAGCCGCGCTGGCGATCCGCTCCGCCGATGCCCTGCTCTGCCTCACGACGCTGGACCGCGCCTGCGTGATCAACCTCGCCGGCGCCGACAAGGTGATCGGCCTGCCGCCGTTTCTCGAAGCCGGCCCCTATGCGCGGGTGCAGCGCCATCGCGCCGATTTGCGTCCGGTCTGGGCATCGCAATACCGGCTGCCGCCGGAAGAGCCCTGGCTGCTGGCCGTGGGCATGATGCGCACGGGCGACAAGCTGGCCTCGTTCCGCGCGTTGGCCGAGATGTTGAAACAGGCGCAGGACATTCCCTGGCGGCTGATCCTGGCCGGCGACGGCCCGGCGCGCGGCGAAGTGGAAGCCGTGATGGCGCCATTGGGCGGCCGGGTCTGCTTCACCGGCCTGCTGGCGGCGGAAGAACTCGCCGGCGCTTATACGGTGAGCGATCTTTACGTCTGGCCCGCCGTGAACGAAGCCTATGGCATGGCCTTGCTGGAAGCCCAGGCCTGCGGCCTGCCGGTGCTGGCGGCGCAGACCCGCGGCGTGCCCGATATCGTGCGGCAGAACGAGACCGGATTGCTGACCCCGGAAGGCGACATGACCGCCATGGCCGCCGGCCTGCGCAGCCTGCTGGCCGACCGCGCGGCGCTGGCCCTCATGCGCGATGCCGCCTTGGCCAAGGTGGGCGCTGAACATGACCTGCCCGCCGCGCAGCGCAATCTCGCCACCGTATTCAAGACACTTGGGCTGCCGGCATGACCGAGCTGGCCCTGCTGCGCCATGCCCGCACCGCCTGGAATGCCGAAAAGCGCATGCAAGGCCGCACGGATATTCCCGCCCTCGAAGCATCGCTGGCCGATTTGCGCAAGCTGGCCCTGCCGATGCCTTACGCCGCCTGGCCCTGGCGCAGCAGCCCGTTGCAGCGCGCGCGCCAGACCGCCGAGGCTTTGGGCCTGCAAGCCGCGCCCGATCCGGCGCTAATCGAAACCTCCTGGGGCGATTACGAGGGCCTCACCCTCGCGGAATTGCGCGCCCGCCATGGCGATGCCTTCGCCGAAAACGAGGCGCGCGGGCTGGACCTGCTGCCGCCCAATGGCGAAAGCCCGCGCCAGGTGCAGGCCAGGCTGCTGCCCTGGCTGGCGCAGCGCGCGCAAAGCGGCGCGGATAGCGGCGCGGTGACCCATAAAGGCGTGATCCGCGCCATTCTGGCGCTGGCCTATGATTGGCCGATGCTGGGCAAGCCGCCGGCGAAGCTGGATTGGAAGGCCCTGCATGTTTTCCGCCTGGAGGCCGATGGCAGGCCGCGCCCGTTGCGGATGAACATAAACCTGGTGCCGCGATGAGCCGCGTTCTGATCTATGTGCAGCATCTGCTCGGCGTCGGCCATCTGCATCGCACGGCGGCCATCGCCCGCGCCCTGGTGCGCGAGGGTTTCGAAACCATGCTGGTTTCCGGCGGCTATCCCGACAGCACGCTGGACCGGCTGGACGGCATCCAATTCCGCCAATTGCCGCCGGCCCGCGCCGCCGATGCAAGCTTCCGCGTCATCCTGGATGAAAACGGCCAGCAAGTGGACGAAGCCTGGTGGCAGCGCCGCCGCGAGGCTTTGTTCGGCCTGTCCGATGCCTTCAAGCCCGATGCGGTGCTGACCGAACTGTTTCCCTTCGCACGCCGGCCGATGCGCCATGAATTGCTGCCCTGGCTGGCGCATCTGCGCGAGATGCAGCCGCGCCCGCTGGTCTATTCCTCGGTGCGCGACATCCTGGTGGATCGCACCAAGCCGCAGCGCGACCTGGATGCGCTGAACTGGCTGCGGACCTATTACGACGGCGCCTTGGTGCATGGCGATCCCACATTGATCCCCTTCGACCGCACCTTCCCGCTGGCCAGCACGGTGAGCGATCTGCTGATCTATACCGGCTATATCGTGGAGCATGCGCCGGCCAAGGCCACGCCGGATGGCCGCGATGAAGTGCTGGTTTCGGCGGGCGGCGGCGCGGTGGGCCTGCCGCTGTTCCATTGCGCGATCGCCGCCAAGCCGCTGAGCCAGGCCAAGGACGCCACCTGGCGCCTGCTGGTCAGCCCGATGGAAGCGCCGGAAGCCGTGGCGGAGCTCAAGGCGCGTTGCGATGCCGGCGTTATCGTGGATCAGGCGCGGCCGGATTTTCCCGCCATGCTGGGGCATTGCCGCCTCAGCATCAGCAAGGCCGGCTATAATACCGTGATGGAAACCCTGCATGCCCGCACCCGGGCCGTGGTGGTGCCGTTCGCCGGCGGCGACGAAACCGAACAGGCCCTGCGCGCCGAATTGCTGGCGGCGCGCGGCGCGATGGGCTATGTGCGCGAAAGCGAACTCACGCCGCAAAGCCTGGCCTAAGCGATAAACCGCGCACTGGCCGCACCCAAGCCGCAAGACAGCCATGTCGATCTCGACGGCGCCGTTCATACGGCGCGCATCCTGCGCGAAAAGCTGGCCGAGCGCCTCTTGCGCGAAAAACCGGCGCTGCGATGAGTTGGGACGCCCTGACCCGGCTGCTGGACGAGTATGCCGCGCAGAATCGCCAGGCGTTATTCTGGTGGCGCGACGACGATGCCGCCGCGCCGACGACGGAACTGCAACGCCTGCTCGATCTGCGCCGCGCATACGCGCTGCCGCTGGCCCTGG
>JAYSEE010000172.1:0-2369 GCA_041914045.1 Ferrovibrio sp.
AGATGGCGCCCGATCCCGAGAAGAATTCCACCTACGAATGCGGCTTCGAGCCGTTTTCGGACTCGCGCCGTCAGTTCGACGTGCGCTTCTATCTGGTGGCGATCCTCTTCATCATCTTCGATCTTGAAGTGGCCTTCCTGTTCCCCTGGGCGATTTCGCTGGGCGAGATCGGCGTCTTCGGCTTCTGGTCGATGGTGACTTTCCTGGGCGTGCTGACCGTGGGCTTTATCTACGAATGGAAAAAGGGAGCGCTGGAATGGGAATGAGCGCCGCCACGGAAACGCCGGCCCCGGCAGGCAATAATCTGGTGCTGGGTTCGTCGCAGGACGAATTCTTCCGCGATATTTCCGATCAGCTCGCCGATAAGGGCGTGGTGGTTTCCTCGCTCGACAAGCTGGCCAACTGGGCCCGCACGGGCTCGCTCTGGCCGATGACCTTCGGTCTGGCCTGCTGCGGCGTGGAAATGATCCATGCCTTCATGGCGCGCTACGATCTGGATCGCTTCGGCTCGATGCCGCGCGCTTCGCCCCGCCAGTCGGACGTGATGATCGTGGCCGGCACGCTCACCAACAAGATGGCGCCCGCCCTGCGCAAGCTCTACGACCAGATGGCCGAGCCGCGCTATGTGATCTCCATGGGCAGTTGCGCCAATGGCGGCGGCTATTACCATTATTCCTATTCCGTGGTGCGCGGCTGCGACCGCATCGTGCCGGTGGATGTGTATGTGCCCGGCTGCCCGCCCACGGCGGAAGCCCTGGTCTATGGTTTGCTGCAGCTGCAGAAGAAGATTCTGCGCACCACCACCATCGCCCGCTGAGGTGCCCAGATGAGTGATGCACTCAAGCGCGAACAGGAACAGAGCCTGCGGGAACTGGGCGAGCATGTCGCCGCGGCCCTGCCCAACGATGTGCTGGGCTTCGAGGTGGCGGTCGGCGAATTGACGCTGCGCGCCCCGGCCGACCGCATCGTGAAGGTTCTCACCTTCCTGCGCGACGACGCCAATTGCCTGTTCTCGATCCTGGTGGATGTGCTGGGCGTGGATTGGCCGCAGCGCGAGCGCCGCTTCGATGTGGTTTACCACCTGCTCAGCATGAAGCTGAACCAGCGCGTGCGCGTCACCGTCGAGACCGACGAGGATACCCCGGTGCCCTCCGTCACCGGCGTCTATTCCTCGGCCGGCTGGTTCGAGCGCGAGACCTGGGACATGTATGGCGTGATGTTCTCGGGCCATTCGGATCTGCGCCGCATCCTCTCGGATTACGGTTTCGAGGGCCATGCTTTGCGCAAGGATTTCCCGCTCTCGGGCTATGTGGAAGTGCGCTACGACGCCGAGCAGAAGCGCGTGGTGTACGAACCCGTGACCTTGCCCCAGGAATTCCGCCGCTTCGATTTCATGAGCCCGTGGGAAGGCGCGCATTACGTGCTGCCGGGCGATGAGAAGGCGGCGCCGGCACAGGAGGCCAAGTCCTAACATGGCCGAAGTTTCTATCGCCAATTACATGGTGAATTTCGGGCCGCAGCATCCCGCGGCTCACGGCGTGCTGCGTCTGGTGCTGGAACTCGACGGCGAAATCGTCGAGCGCTGCGATCCGCATATCGGCCTGCTGCATCGCGGCACCGAGAAGCTGATCGAGCATAAGACCTACCTGCAGGCCATGCCGTATTTCGACCGCCTCGATTACGTGGCGCCGATGAACCAGGAGCATGCCTTCTGCCTGGCCACGGAAAAGCTGCTGGGCCTGGAAGTGCCCGAGCGCGGCCAGTATGTGCGCGTGCTGTTCGCCGAGATCGGCCGGTTGCTGAACCATCTGCTGAACGTGACCACGCATGCCATGGATTGCGGCGCCATGACGCCGACGCTGTGGGCCTTCGAGGAACGCGAAAAGCTGATGGAATTCTACGAGCGGGTTTCCGGCGCCCGCATGCATGCGGCCTATTTCCGGCCCGGCGGCGTGCATCAGGATCTGCCCAAGGGTCTGGCCGAGGATATCTACGCCTATTGCGACCGGCTGCCGCCGGTGCTGGAGGATATCGAAGGCCTGCTCACCGAGAACCGCATTTTCCGCCAGCGCAATGTCGATATCGGCGTGATCTCGGCCAAGGATGCCCAGGATTGGGGCTTCTCCGGCGTGATGCTGCGCGGTTCGGGCATCGCCTGGGATCTGCGCAAGGCGCAGCCCTACGAAGTTTACGACAAGCTGGAATTCGACGTGCCGGTGGGCAAGAACGGCGATTGCTTCGACCGTTATCTCTGCCGCATCGAGGAAATGCGCCAGAGCCTGCGCATCATCCGCCAATGCATCGAGAAGATGCCGGGCGGCCCGGTCTCGTCGCAGGATCGCAAAGTCGTGCCGCCCAAGCGCGGCGAG
>JAYSEE010000172.1:2379-7295 GCA_041914045.1 Ferrovibrio sp.
CTACACCGAAGGCTTCCATGTGCCGGCCGGTCAGGCCTATGCCGCCGTCGAGGCGCCGAAGGGCGAGTTCGGCGTGTATCTGGTTTCCGATGGTTCCAACAAGCCCTATCGCTGCCGCATCCGCGCGCCGGGCTTCGTGCATCTGCAAGCTACGGATTTCTTGTCGAAGGGCTACATGCTGGCCGATGCGGTCTCCATCGTCGGCAACCTCGACATCGTGTTCGGCGAGGTCGATAGATGAGCGGCGTTCATATAGCTCCCCCGGAATTGCAGCCGAAGGATTTCGCCTTCACGGCCGAGAATCTGGAAAAGGCCAAGGCGATCATCGCCAAGTATCCGGCCGGCCGCCAGCGCAGCGCCACCATGCCGCTGCTCGATCTTGCGCAGCGCCAGCATAACGGCTGGGTGCCCATGGCGGCGATCCGCACCATCGGCGAAATGCTGAGCGTGCCGGAAATCCGCGTGCTGGAAGTGGCCAGCTTCTACACGATGTATAACCTCGCGCCGGTGGGCCGGCATTTCGTGCAGGTCTGCACCACCACGCCCTGCTGGCTGCGCGGCTCCGACAAGGTGGTCGAAGCCTGCGAGAAGCATCTCGGCGTGAAATGCGGCGACACGACGGCCGATGGCCAGTTCACCTTGATCGAGGTGGAATGCCTGGGCGCCTGCGTGAATGCCCCGATGATGCAGATCGGCGACGATTACTACGAAGATCTCGATGCCGAGAGCACCGGCAAGGTGCTGGATGCGCTCAAGCGCGGTGAGAAGCCGAAGGTCGGTCCGCAGAATGGCCGCCAGACCTCGGCCCCGCTGGGCGGCCCCACCACGCTGACGACTTTCAACCCGGCCTCCGGTGCTGCACCGGCTGGCGGCGACGATTGAGGCGGACCCGCGATGCTGCAGGATAAAGACCGCATCTTCACCAACCTCTACGGCCAGCAGCCGTGGAGCCTGGAAGCCGCCCGCAAGCGCGGCGACTGGGACGGCACCAAGGCGATCATCGAGAAGGGCCAGGACTGGATCATCGAGGAGATGAAGAAGTCCGGCCTGCGCGGCCGTGGCGGCGCGGGTTTTCCCACCGGCCTGAAATGGTCCTTCATGCCCAAGCAGTCCGACGGCCGCCCCAGCTATCTGGTGGTGAATGCCGACGAGGGCGAGCCGGGCACCTGCAAGGACCGCGACATGATGCGCCACGATCCGCATAAGCTGATCGAGGGCTGCCTGCTCGCCGGCTTCGCCATGCGCGCCGTGGCGGCCTATATCTACATTCGCGGCGAATTCCATTACGAAGCCGATGTGCTGGAAGCCGCCATCGACGAAGCGCGCTCTGCTGGCCTGATCGGCAAGAATGCCTGCGGTTCGGGCTATGATTTCGAAGTCTATGTGCATCGCGGCGCCGGCGCTTACATCTGCGGCGAGGAAACCGCGCTGATCGAAAGCCTGGAAGGCAAGAAGGGCCAGCCGCGGCTGAAGCCGCCTTTCCCGGCCAATGTGGGCGTCTGGGGCTGCCCCACCACGGTGAACAACGTGGAAAGCATCGCGGTGGCTCCCACCATTCTGCGCCGCGGCGGCGAGTGGTTCGCCGGCATCGGCCGTCCGAACAACACCGGCACCAAGGTGTTCTGCATTTCCGGCCATGTGAACAAGCCGTGCAATGTGGAAGAAGAAATGGGCATTCCGCTCAAGGAACTGATCGAGAAGCATGCCGGCGGCGTGCGCGGCGGCTGGGACAATCTGCTGGCCATCATTCCGGGCGGTTCCTCGGTGCCGCTGCTGCCCAAGGCGATCTGCGACGACGTGCTGATGGATTTCGACAGCCTGCGCGCCCAGCGTTCGGGCCTCGGCACGGCGGCCGTGATCGTGATGGACAAGAGCACCGATGTGGTGCGCGCCATCGCGCGGCTCTCGAAGTTCTACAAGCATGAAACCTGCGGCCAGTGCACGCCGTGCCGCGAAGGCACCGGCTGGATGTGGCGCGTGATGGAGCGCTTGGTGCGCGGCGAAGCCGAGAAGCGCGAAATCGACATGCTGCTGGAAGTCACCACCCAGGTGGAGGGCCACACGATCTGCGCGCTCGGCGACGCGGCGGCCTGGCCGATCCAGGGCCTGATCCGGCATTTCCGCGGCGAGATCGAAAGCCGCATTGATGCCTATCACAGCACGCAAACCCTGGCTGCGGAGTGATTCGATGCTGATCGAAAATCAGTCCCACCAGCTTGATGTGAAATGCGCCGATCTGGCGAACTCCACGTTTTGCGATGTGAATCTCTCCGGCGCGAAGCTGGACGACATCAACCTTTCTCGGCTTTCCATCACGCGGGCTAATCTGGCTGGCGCGACTTTCGATGATGTCGGCATGCAGGGTGCGTTGTTCCACAATATCAATCTGGTGGGCGCTCGCTTCGACAATGTCAATCTCACTCACGCGGTGATCAAGAACGCCAATCTGAGCGGCTTCAGCATCCGTGATTCCAATCTTGCAGGCATGTATATCAACGGCATTCCGGTGCCGGATCTGCTCTCTGCTTACGAAACGCATAAGCTGGGGAAGGCCTGAGCCATGCCGAAGCTGACCGTAGACGGCATCGAAGTCACCGTGGAGCCGGGCACCACCGTGCTGCAGGCCTGCGAATTGGCCGGCAAGGAAATTCCGCGCTTCTGCTATCACGAGCGCCTGAGCATTGCCGGCAATTGCCGCATGTGCCTGGTGGAGCAGGAGAAGGCCCCGAAGCCGATCGCCTCCTGCGCCATGCCGGCCGCCGATGGCATGGTGATCAAGACCGACACGCCGCTGGTGAAGAAGGCCCGCGAAGGCGTGATGGAATTCCTGCTGATCAACCATCCGCTGGATTGCCCGATCTGCGATCAGGGCGGCGAATGCGATTTGCAGGACCAGTCGGTCGGCTACGGCAAGGGCGGTTCGCGCTATGACGAAAACAAGCGCGCCGTGAAGGACAAGTATATGGGGCCGCTGGTGGCGACCACCATGACCCGCTGCATTCACTGCACCCGCTGCGTGCGCTTCGCCACCGAAGTGGCCGGCGTGCCGGAACTCGGCGCCATCGGGCGCGGCGAGGACATGCAGATCACCACCTATCTGGAAAAGGCGTTCTCCTCCGAACTCAGCGGCAATGTGATCGACCTTTGCCCGGTGGGCGCGCTGACCTCCAAGCCCTATGCCTTCACGGCGCGGTCCTGGGAATTGCGCAAGACCGACAGCATCGACGCCATGGATGCGCTGGGCAGCAATATCCGCGTGGATGCCCGCGGCCGCGAAGTGATGCGCATCATTCCGCGCCTCAATGAAGAGGTGAACGAGGAATGGATTTCCGACAAGACCCGCTTTGCCTATGACGGCCTGAAGCGCCGCCGTCTCGACCGCCCCTATGTGCGGGTGAATGGCAAGCTTCAGGAAGCCAGCTGGACCGAGGCTTTCGCCGCTATCGCTAAGGGCCTCAAGGGCCTGAAGGGCGAGGAGATCGCCGCCATCGCCGGCGACATGGCCTGCGCCGAAAGCATGATGGCGCTGAAGGATCTGCTCGCCGCCCTGGGTTCGGCCCATGTGGAATGCCGCCAGGACGGCGCGAAAGTCGATCCGGCGCATCGCGCCAGCTATCTGTTCAATTCCACCATTGCCGGCATTGATCAGGCCGATGCGATCTTGATCGTGGGCAGCGATCCGCGCCATGAAGCGGCGGTGCTGAATGCTCGCATCCGCAAGCGCTTCCTGCGCGGCAATGTGAAGATCGCCGTGATCGGCGAGAAGCTGGACCTGACCTATCGCTACGAGCATCTGGGCGCCGGCCCGGCGACGCTCAAGGCCATCGCCGATGGTCAGCATGCCTTCGCCGATGTGCTCAAGGGCGCGCAGAACCCGATGATCATCCTGGGGCAGGGCGCTCTGGCCCGCCCGGATGGCGATGTGGTGCTGGGCCTGGCCTGGCAGGTGGCGGATCGTTGCGGCCTGGTGAAAGACGGCTGGAACGGCTTCAATGTACTGCACACCGCCGCCGCCCGCGTGGCCGGCCTGGATATCGGCTTCACGTCGGCCGGCAATGTCGATGGCATTCTGGCGGGCGCGCAAAGCCAGGCGATCAAAGCGGTCTATCTGCTGGGCGCAGACGAGATCAACACCGCCAATCTGGGCGCCGCCTTCGTGATCTATCAGGGCAGCCATGGCGATGCCGGCGCCAAGCGCGCCGATGTGGTGCTGCCGGGCGCCACCTATGCCGAGAAGGATGCGGTATGGGTGAATACGGAAGGCCGCGTGCAGCTCGGCCGCCGCGCCGTGGCGCCTCCGGGCGAGGCCCGCGAGGATTGGGCGATCATCCGCGCGCTGTCCGAAGTGCTGGGCCATAAGCTGCCCTACGACAATCAGGCCGCCTTGCGCCGCCGCATGCTGGAGGTCGCGCCGCATTTCAGCGCCGTCGACCGCATCACGCCGGCCGCTTGGGGCGTGTTCGGCGTGAACGGCATGCCGCTCGATACGGCTTTCCAGTCGCCCATCGGCGATTTCTATCTCACCAACCCGGTCGCCCGCGCGTCCGCCACCATGGCGGAATGCTCGAGCATCGCGCGCGGCGAGACTTTGGCGATGACGGGTTCCGATGACTGATACCATCTGGCAGACTCTCTGGCAGGGCTATATCTGGCCGGGTGGCCTGATCCTGGCCAATATCCTGGCGCTGGTTGTGCCGCTGCTGATCGCGGTGGCCTATCTCACGCTCATGGAGCGCAAGGTGCTGGCGGCGATGTCGCTGCGCATGGGCCCCAACGTGGTCGGCCCGTTCGGCCTGCTGCAGCCCTTTGCCGATGCGGTGAAGCTGATCTTCAAGGAACCGATCATTCCGTCGGGCGCCAACAAGATTCTGTTCATCATGGCGCCGTGCCTCACCTTCATTCTGGCGCTGATTGCC
>JAYSEE010000172.1:7305-7726 GCA_041914045.1 Ferrovibrio sp.
CCTGGGCGGTGATCCCGGTGGCGGAAGGCTGGGTGATCGCCAACATCAATGTGGGCGTGCTGTATCTGTTTGCGATTTCCTCGCTGGGCGTCTACGGCATCATCGTGGCCGGCTGGTCGTCGAATTCGCGCTACGCCTTCCTCGGCGCGCTGCGCGCCTCGGCGCAGATGGTGTCCTACGAAGTCTCCATGGGCTTCGTCATCATCACCGTGCTGCTCTGCGTCGGCTCGTTGAACCTGAGCGATATCGTGGAGGCCCAGCGCAAGGTGTGGTTCGCGCTGCCGCTGTTCCCGATGTTCATCATCTTCTTCATCTCCACCCTGGCCGAGACCAACCGCCACCCCTTCGACCTGCCGGAAGCGGAAGCCGAATTGGTGGCCGGTTATCAGGTGGAATATTCCTCTATGCATTTCGCCCTGTT
>JAYSEE010000173.1:0-7692 GCA_041914045.1 Ferrovibrio sp.
GCGCGTTCGCTGGCTTGGCTCGCCACGCGGAAGGCCGATGCGCCGGCCGCCGAACGCGCCAAGGCGGCGGCGGCGGCGAAAGTGCAGATCGGCAAATCGGGCCGCTGGGTGGGGCAGCAGGCGGTGCAGCTGCATGGCGGCATGGGCATGACCGACGAACTCAATGTCGGCCATTACATGAAGCGCCTGATGATGATCGACACCGCCTTCGGCCATGCCGATTACCACCAGCGCCGCTTCGCCGCGCTGGCCAATGCCGAAGCCGCATAAGCGGCTTCGTACTAACTAGTTATTTTTGACTTCGTTTGTGAGCTTGTCTCGTGGGTGCAGAAACATATCAGAGCATTGATCTGGAAAGCTTTGGTGACTTTCTTGCTCATGCAGAACGAATAAAAACCTCTGTGGAAAGGAGGTTTGATAAACTTTTGTACAGAGGGCAGGCCAATGCAGAATGGGGGTTGGAATCAACATTAGATCGACGATTCGAGTCAGAGATTCCCATGGCGAACTATTTTGCTATTCTCTCAAGAACTTTGGATGTGTATTCGTCTGTTACTGAAAAGAATATAAAAAAATATGATTACTCTGATCTTAAGAGGTATTTTGAAGAATATGATTCTTTTTCCCTTGCTGGCTTTTCCAATAAAATTCCATATTTAGGTGAGCTTGTAAAATTTAGACATTTTGGATTCTTATCGCCATTATTAGATTGGACGCAGTCACCATATATTGCTGCTTTCTTTGCATTTAGGGAAATGACGAATGCAGAGAAAATTTCAATTTATCTTTATGATGAGCGTCCAACAAACATGAAGCTCAGAGGAAGCGGTACTCCGCAAATCATAAAATTTTCAAACTATGCAACAGGGGGTATCCGGCATTACATTCAGCAGGCGGAGTACACTCTTTGTGTGAATTTTATAACGGAGGAGGGGCGAAATTTTTGGCGATTTAATAGTTACAACTACTTTTTTGAGCCAAAAGATCAGTATTTGATCAATCAGGATGTCATATACAAATTTGATTTACCTGCTTCTTTGCGAATTCAAGTGCTTCGCTTGTTGGATCAAATGAATATTAATGCATATTCACTATTCGGCACAGAAGAAGCGCTTATGGAAACTCTTGAAATGCGCGAGGTGCATTTCAAGAGCGCTTGAAGCGCTTTTGCTAGAATCGCAACTAAGAAACTAAATCGCAGTTTTTATCTAGCTGAAAGCCTTGAAGGTGATGATGGTGAAGGTGTCCTTCACGCCTGGGATGGTCTGCAGCTTGTTGACCACGAAATGGCCGATATCCTCGCCCTCGGCGAGGTAGCATTTCATCATCAGGTCGTACTGGCCGGATACGGAATGCACCTCCGAGACCTGCTCGATGCGTTCGACGGCGTCGGAGGCCACATCATAGGCCCGGCCGAGTTCGCATTTCACCATCACGAAGATCGTCTGCATTGTTTGCTCCGCCAGTTTCGGCTGCCAGCCTTCTTTGTCGTGACCAGTCTTCTTTGCCGTGGCCAGTCTAACCGAACGCCGCGCGATTTTACAGGCGCGTCCTGCGCCCGAGCCTCACGGACGCGCTTTACGCACGGGCCGCTTCAGGAAATCCGGCATATGATCGCCCATGCCCACCACCGGCGGGCCGAGATCGTCGCGATCGCGTGAGCGTTCGCGCGGCCGGTCATCAGAGCGCGGCTTGGCTTCGGAGCGAGGCTTGTCGTCGCCGCGCGGCTTGCGCTGGTCGCGGCGGCTGCCTTGCTCCTCGCGGTCCTTGCGGCGCTTGGATGCCGGCTTGCCTTCGCGGGCCACCTGTTCGCCGCCTGCCGGTTCGTGCGCTGGCGGCTCGCGGGCGGGCTGTTGCTCGCTGGGAGGCGGGATGTCGAGCGATTCCGTCGAAGGCGCGAAATTCTGCTCGATCGGCATGGTGGAGGCTTCGCCGGGACCGGCCGGGCGGATATCCGCGCCGCGCGGGCCGCTACGTTCGTTGCGCCGATTGCGATTGCGGCCGCCCCGGCGGCCGTCGCGATTGCGATCATCGCGGCCGCGGCCTTCGCGCTTGGGCTTGTCGCCGTCTTCGGCGGATTCGTCTGCGCCGGCCTCGAAGCCCTGCAATTGCAGAACCGGGATTTCGCGGTTGATCAGGCTGGTGATGGCGCGCACCAGCTTGGCGTCGTCATCGGTCATCAGCGTGAAGGCGCGGCCTTCCATGCCGGCGCGGCCGGTGCGGCCGATGCGGTGCACGTAATCTTCCGGATGGGTCGGCACATCGAAATTGAACACATGGGTCAGGCCCTGCACATCGAGGCCGCGCGCCGCCACATCCGAGGCGACCAGCAGGGAAATCTCGTTGCGCTTGAACTTCTCCAGCGTGGCGGTGCGCGCCGACTGATCCATGTCGCCATGCAGCGGCTGCGCATCGAAGCCGTGGCGGATCAGCGATTTCGCCAGGATGTCCACATCGCGTTTGCGATTGCAGAAAATGATGGCGTTTTTTACTTCCTCGCTGCGCAGCAGGCTGCGCAGGGCCTCGCGCTTCTGGCGCTGGGTTACCGGCACCAGATGCTGCGTGACCGTCTCGGCGGTGGTGGATTGCCGCGCAACGGCGATCTCTTTCGGATTCTGCAGGAACTTGTCGGCCAGCTTGCGCATTTCCGTCGGCATGGTGGCCGAGAAGAACAAAGTCTGGCGCAGCGGCGGCAGCAATTTGCCGATCCGTTCCACATCGGGCATGAAGCCCATGTCGAGCATGCGGTCGGCTTCGTCGATCACGAAAACCTGCACGCCGGTCAGCATCACGCGGCCGCGCTCGAAATGATCGAGCAGGCGGCCCGGCGTGGCGATCAGCACGTCCACGCCGCGATCCAGCAGCTTTTCCTGTTCGGTGTAATTCACGCCGCCGATCAGCAATGCCATCGACAGGTTGGAATATTTGCCATAGGTGGCGAAGCTGTTGGCGACCTGATCGGCCAACTCGCGCGTCGGCTCCAGGATCAGCGCGCGCGGCATGCGCGCACGCACGCGGCCGCCGGCCAGAATGTCGATCAGCGGCAGTGTGAAGCCGGCGGTTTTACCCGTGCCGGTTTGTGCCGTGCCCAACACGTCGCGCCCGGTGAGCACGATTGGGATTGCTTGAGCCTGAATCGGCGTCGGTTGAACATAACCGGCATCCGCGACCGCCTTCAGGACCGGCTCGCTTAAGCCAAGACTTGCGAAATCCATGGAAATCCAGCGTTGATTCGGCGAGACCGGCGGAAAAGCCGCTCGCGGCCCGGAAAAGACCATACGGTGTCCCGAGTGTCAATCCCTGTATAAGTCGCTGGAAACAGGAAAATCAATCGTTTAGTGTGGATGTCCACAGGGGTTTTCAGAATGCCGGAATGGTGGAAATGAAGCTGATCGACGAGATCGTGGCCAATGCTGCCGAAATCACTGCTTGGCGCCGTGATTTGCATATGCATCCTGAAACCGCTTTCGAGGAACACCGCACGGCGGAGTTCGTGGCCGATAAGCTGGCATCCTTCGGCATCGAAGTGCATCGCGGCCTGGCGCGCACCGGCGTGGTGGGCACCTTGCGGGCCGGCACCGGCAACCGCGCCATCGGCCTTCGCGCCGATATGGACGCCCTCGATCTGGATGAAATGAACGATTTCGCGCATAAGTCGCGCCACCAGGGTAAGATGCACGGATGCGGTCATGATGGCCATACCGCGATGCTGCTGGGCGCGGCGCAATACCTTGCCAAGGCCAAGCCGTTCGACGGTATCGTGCATTTCATCTTCCAGCCCGCCGAGGAGAATGTTGCCGGCGGTAAGGTGATGGTGGACGAAGGCCTGTTCGAGAAGTTTCCCTGCGAAGCGGTGTTCGGCATGCATAACATGCCTGGCATCGACGTGGGCAAGATGGTGGTGCGGCCCGGGCCGATGATGGCCTCGGCCGACATGTTCTTCATCAAGATTCGCGGCACCGGCGCCCATGGCGCCTATCCGCATCGCGGCGTCGATCCCATCGTGATCGGTTCGGAAATCGTGATGGCGTTGCAGCAGATCGTCAGCCGCAATGTCGACCCACTGGAATCCGCCGTGGTCAGCGTCTGCCAGTTCAATTCCGGCCATACCACCAATGTGATACCGGAAGAGGCGACCATCACCGGCACCACGCGCGCCTTCCTGCCGAAAGTGCAGGACATGATCGAGGCGCGCATGAAGCAGATCGTCACCGGCATTGCCGCTGCCCATGGCGCCGTCGCCACGCTGGATTATCAACGCCGCTATCCGCCGACCATCAACAGCGTGGATGAAACCGAATTGGCGGCGCGCGCCGCCGCGCTCGTGGTAGGCGAACCGAATGTGCTGCGCAATGTCGCGCCCAGCATGGGCGCGGAGGATTTCGCGTGGATGCTGCTGGCCCGGCCGGGTTCCTACGTATGGCTGGGCAATGGCGCCGGCGAGGGCAGCTGCATGGTTCATAATCCGCGCTACGATTTCAATGATGCAGCCATCGCCGTGGGCGCCAGCTATTGGGCGCGCCTGGCTGAAATGGCTCTACCGTCGGGTTGAAGGCCGCAACGCTCAGGGGGAGGGCGCATGGGGTTCAAGGTGAAATTCTGGGGGGTGCGCGGCAGCATCGCCACGCCGTCGCCGCGGCATATCGCATTCGGCGGCAATACCTCCTGCGTCGAGGTGAAGCTGGGCGGCCGAACGCTGATCCTCGATGCCGGCACCGGCATCCGCAATCTCGGCCATTGGCTGCTGAAACGCGGCGAAACCTCGGCGGAATTGCTGCTGTCCCACACCCATTGGGATCACATCAACGGCTTTCCGTTCTTCTCGCCGGCCTTCAGGCTGGGCTGCCGTTTTGTGATCCGCGCCGGCCATGTAGCCGATTCCGGCGGCATCGAACGGGTTTTTTCCTCGCAGATGGCCGAACCGTTCTTTCCCGTGCCGCTGAATAAGATGGGTGCCGATTTCGTATTCGAGGATTTCCGCGCCGGCGACCGCTTCTCGCTGGGCGACGGCATCCAAGTGCGCACCGCGCCGCTCAATCATCCCGATGGCGCCACCGGCTATCGCATCGAGTATGGCGGCAAGTCGATGTGCTACATCACCGATACCGAGCATGTGCCGGGCAAGCCCGACGAGAATATCCTGCGCCTCATCGAAGGCGCCGATCTGGTGATCTACGACAGCACCTATACCGACCGCGAATACGAAAGCCATGTCGGCTGGGGGCATTCCACCTGGCAGGAGGGCGTGCGGCTTTCGCTGGCCGCCAATGTGCGCCAGCTGGCGATTTTTCATCACGATCCAGACCATGAGGACGCATTCATGGAGCGGCTGGAGGCGGATGCGCGCCAGATGTGGAGCGGCGCCATGGTGGCGCGCGAAAACATGCGTGTGAATCTGCTCTAGGCAAGGTTGGCGGCAATGGCAAAGCTTTATCTGGTTCGTCACGCCAAAGCCGCCGCCGGCTTCAGCGAAGCCGAGGATCCCGGCCTGTCGGAAGAGGGCCGCGATCAAGCCGTGGATCTGGCGCTGCGGCTCGAACATCTCGGCCCCCTGGCGATCCAGTCCTCGCCGCTGAAACGCGCGCAGGAAACCGCCGCGCCGCTCGCCAATCGCTGGGGCGAGGTCGCCGATATCACCGGCACGGTTGCCGAATTGCCGACGCCGCCGGATATCGCGGCTGCGGGTTTGGCGGCGCGCGGGCCCTGGCTGCAGCGGATCGCCATGCAGCGTTACGCGGATCAGACCGGCATTCTGCGCGCCTGGCAGCAGGGCATCATCGGATCGCTGCGGTCCTGCCGTATCGACACGGTGATTTTCACGCATTTCATGGTGATCAATGCCGCCGTGGGCGCGGCGCTGAACGATGACCGGCTGGTGCTGATGCAGCCGGATTTTTGCTCGGTTACCGTGCTGGAGAATGGCGGCGGCATGCTGGCGCTGGTGCAACGCGGTACCGAAGCGACCACAAAAATACTGTAGAATCCCGAAATCCTTGGCCAACCGGGACAATGCGGATAATCTCCCCCGGCCTCGCTGCATTTTCATTCCATGCGATTCTCATGAAGCCACAGAAATCCAAGCCTGACGAACAAGCCGAAGCCGGCACTGCTGTCGCGGTTGCCGGCCATGCGGTTGGTTTGGCCTTGCCGCCGGGCTATGTGCTGGAGGAGCAGATCGGCAATCTGATCCGCCGCGCGCATCAGCGCGCTACCGCGATTTTTCTCGGCGCCATCGGCGATGTCCAGGTGACGCCGACGCAATATGCGGCTCTGGTGAAGCTCTACGAAGTGGGCGAATTGTCGCAAAACCACCTCGGCCGGCTCACCGCGATGGATCCGGCGACCATCCAGGGCGTGATCCGCCGCCTGACTCTGCGCAAGCTGATTTCGCATCGGCCCGACAAGAGCGACCGCCGCCGCCGCTATCTCAGCCTTACGCCGCTGGGCCGTGCGCAGGTGGAGAAGCTGGTGCAGAACGGCCCGCTGGTGACGCAGATCACCCTGGCGCCGCTGCCGCCCGCCGAACAGGCGCAGCTTGTCGCCTTGCTGAAGAAGATCGCCTGAGCGCGGTTTACTGCTCGACGCGCCCTACCGCTCTACGCCCTACTGCTCCACGAAGGCCTTTTCGATCACGTAATGGCCGGCGCCGGTGGTGGAGCCTTCCTTCCAGCCCATGCCATCCATGATCGCGCGCAGATCGGCCAGCATGGCCGGGCTGCCGCACAGCATCACGCGGTCGCGCTCGATATCGAAAGCCGGCAGGCCGAGATCGGCGAACAGCTTGCCGTTCTTGATCAGGTCGGGGATGCGGCCCTGATTGCGGAAGGCTTCGCGCGTCACCGTCGGATAGTAGAGCAGCTTCTGCTTTACGGCGTCGCCGAAGAATTCATTCTCCGGCCATTCCTTGGTGATGAAATCGGCATAGGCGAGTTCGGCCACGTCGCGGCAGCCATGCACCAGCACCACGCGCTCGTAACGCTCATAGGCATCGGGGTCCTTGATGATGCTCATGAAGGGCGCGAGGCCGGTGCCGGTCGCCAGCAGCCATAATGTTTTGCCGGGCATCAGATTGTCTTGCAGCAGCGTGCCGGTGGCCTTGCGGCCAATGATGATGCGCTCGCCCACCTTGATATGCTGCAGCCGCGAGGTCAGCGGACCATCCGGCACCTTGATGCTGAGGAATTCCAGATTCTCTTCGTAATTCGCGCTCACCATGCTGTAGGCGCGCAGCAGCGGCTTGCCATCCACCAGCAGGCCGATCATGGCGAACTGGCCGTTGATGAAGCGGAAGCTGGGGTCGCGGGTGGTTTTGAAGCTGAACAGCCGATCGGTCCAGTGATGCACCCAGGTGACGGTCTCTTCACGCAGGTTGCCGCCTGGTTTGAAAAGCGGATTGGCAGTCTCGTTGGCTGTCGTGTTCATCGCTGTCGGCTCTGTTAAATTTGTTTGTGTACATATAATGCAGCTTTGGAGCGGATGCAGCAAAAAACATAATCACCAGGCAAAAACAAGCCGAGCGGTTGATTTACAATTGCGGCCTATTTTGCGTTTCGGCTGAGGGGGAGAGCCGCGCGGGTTGCGTGTGCGTCTTCGCAACATATTGTTTTATTGTGCATTTCGGGCAGGCTATGCCGAAAAATTCACCGCATGCTGCACAAACTTTGACGTTGACTCTTGCTTGAGCAATAGGCA
>JAYSEE010000174.1:0-7688 GCA_041914045.1 Ferrovibrio sp.
GTTCTGGAAGCAGTTGTTGTAGAAGATGTCGGCGAAGCTGGTGGAGATCACGCATTTGATGCCGTAATCCAGCAACGCCCAGGGCGCATGCTCGCGCGAAGAACCGCAGCCGAAATTATCGCCGGCCACCAGAATCTGCGCGCCCTTGTACTGCGCCTGGTTCATGAAGAATTCCGGCACCGGAGCGCCATCCGGGGTCTGCCGCAATTCGAAGAACAGGCCGCGCGCCAGCCCGGTGCGTTCGACGGTTTTCAGGAACTGCTTGGGAATGATCATGTCGGTATCGACATTGATCAGCGGCAGCGGCGCGGCAACGGCGGTCAGCGTGGTGAACTTATCCATGGCTTGCTTTCCTTATCTTCGCTTGCGGGCGCTTACAGGCTGCGCACATCGGCCAGCTTGCCGGTGACGGCAGCGGCGACGGCCATGGCCGGGCTCATCAGATGGGTGCGGCCGCGCGGGCCCTGGCGGCCCTCGAAATTGCGGTTCGAAGTGGAGGCGCAACGCTCGCCGGGGCTGAGCCGGTCGGCATTCATCGCCAGGCACATCGAGCAGCCCGGTTCGCGCCATTCGAAGCCGGCTTCGACGAACACCTTGTCCAAGCCTTCTTCCTCGGCCTGATGCTTCACCAGGCCCGAGCCCGGCACCACGATGGCATTCACGCCGGCAGCCACCTTGCGGCCCTTGGCCACGGCGGCGGCGGCGCGCAGATCCTCGATGCGGCCATTGGTGCAGGAACCGATGAACACCCGCTGCACCGGCACGGTATCCAGCTTCTCGCCGGGCTTGAGGCCCATGTAATCCAGCGCGCGCAGCAGCGCGGCGCGCTTGGCTTCGTCGGCCACATCGGCCGGGTTGGGCACAACGCCGGTGATCGGCGCCACATCCTGCGGGCTGGTGCCCCAGGTGATATGCGGCACGATATCCTCGGCCTTGAGGAACACTTCCGCGTCATACTTGGCGCCGGGATCGGACGGCAGGGTCTTCCACCAGGCCAAAGCCTGCTCCCAGGCCGCGCCCTTGGGGGCATGCGGGCGGCCCTTGAGATAGTCGAAGGTAATGTCGTCCGGCGCGATCAGGCCGGCGCGGGCGCCCGCCTCGATGGTCATGTTGCAGACCGTCATGCGGCCTTCCATGCTGAGGCCGCGAATGGCGCTGCCGGTATATTCGATCACATAGCCGGTGCCGCCGGCGGTGCCGATCTTGCCGATCACCGCCAGGATGATGTCTTTCGCGGTCACGCCCGGGCCGAGCTTGCCTTCCACGTCGATACGCATGTTCTTGGCGTATTTCTGCTGCAAGGTCTGGGTGGCCAGCACATGCTCCACTTCCGACGTGCCGATGCCGAAGGCCAGGCTGCCGAAAGCGCCATGGGTGGCGGTGTGGCTGTCGCCGCACACGATGGTCATGCCCGGCTGGGTATAGCCCTGCTCGGGCCCCACGATATGCACGATGCCCTGATTGATATCGTTCATCGGGTAGTAATTGACGCCGAATTCCTTGGCATTCCGGTCCAGGGTTTCGACCTGGATGCGGGATTCCTCGTCGGCGATGATGCCCTTCAGACGGTCCGGCGTGGTGGGCACGTTATGATCGGGCACCGCCACGGTTGCATCCGGGCGATGCACCTTGCGGCCGGCCGAGCGCAGGCCGGCGAAGGCCTGGGGGCTGGTCACTTCATGCACCAGGTGCAGGTCGATATAGATCAAGTCCTCGGCAACCAGGTGGCTGTCCCAGATCTTGTCGTAAAGGGTGCGGGGCGCGGTCATAGGGCGATATCCGTTGACTATCGTTGGAGCGTTTCCGAAAGTGGGGCCGGATTCTAGGGCGGATGCTCGCCGCCGCAAGGGCTTAAACGCCCTTCGGGGCCGGAATCCGGTGGAATTAACATCAAGCGGAATTCGAGGAAAATTCATGGCTGCCGCCCCCTCCGCCAGCGCCTTCAGCCGCAGATTGCTGCCGCTGAACGCGCTCAAGGCCTTCGAAGTGGCCGGCCGGCACCTGAATTTCACCGCCGCCGCCGAGGAGCTTTCGGTCACGCTTTCGGCCATCAGCCACCAGATTCGCCAGTTGGAGGAGATGCTGGGGGTGCCGCTGTTCCACCGCACGCGGCGCGGCCTGGTGCTGTCGCCCGAGGGCCAGGCCATCCTGCCCGACGTGCAGCGCGGCTTCGATTATCTGGCCCAGGCCCTGGCCAAGCTGGAAGCCCGGCGCACCGAGGGCACGCTCACCATCAGCATGTTCTCCACCGTGGCGATGCGCTGGTTCATCCCGCGGCTGTCCCGCTTCCAGGCCAAGCACCCGGATATCGACGTGCGCATCACCACCTCGATGAAGCCCATCGACCTGGAACGCGAGGGGCTGGATTGCGCCATCCGCTATGGCAATGGCGACTGGCCGGGCCTGACCGCCACACGGCTGTTCACCGAGGAGTTGACGGCGGTGGCGCATCCCGATCTGGCCGCCAAGATCCATCAGCCCGCCGATCTGGCCGGCGCGCGGCTGCTGCATTCGCAGAACCGCATCGAGCATTGGCGGATCTGGCTGCAGGCGATGAACGCGCCCGAGATCGACCCCACCGTGGGGCCGGTTTTCGAAACCCGCAGCTTCACCATCCAGGCCGCCTTGCAGGGCCTGGGCGTGGCGGTGATGGACCCGGCTTTCGTGGCCGAGGAAATCAAGGCCGGCCGGCTGGTGCGGCTGTTCGACCGTTCGCTGTCGGTGAGCGGCGCTTATTGGCTTGTCTGCCTCGACCACATGGCCGAGGCGCCGCGCATCAAGGCGATGCGCGATTGGTTGTTGGAGGAAACCGCATCGTGAGTCTGCCTAAAGCAATTCTGTTCGATCTGGACGATACGATCCTGTCGGCCTATGGCCAGCCGCATCTGGCCTGGACGCGCATCGCCGCCGAACAAGCCGACCGGCTGGGCGGCCTGGATACCGCCGCGCTGATCGCCATGCTGGCGCAAGTGGGCCGCCGGTTCTGGAACGAAAGCACGCCCGAAGTGCAGAAGCATTGGCGGCTGAATCTGCCCGAAGCCCGCCGGCAGGTGGTGCGCCGCGCCTTCGAACATCTGGCCGAGGCCGGCCATGCCGTGCCTGTGCCGGAGGCCGCCGATGCCATGGCCGACCGCTTCACCGAGATGCGCCGCGAGGAGATGCATCCGTTTCCCGGCGCGCTGGAAACCATCGACGCCCTGCGCCGGACCGATGTGAAGCTGGCGCTGATCACCAATGGCGCGGCGCTGACGCAACGCGCCAAGGTGGAACGCTTCGACCTCGCGCATCGCTTCCACCATATCCAGATCGAAGGCGAACATGGCTTCGGCAAGCCCGAAGAGCAGGCTTATCGCCATGCCATGGAGGTTCTGGATGTCTCGCCCGAGCAGACCTGGATGGTCGGCGACAATCTGGAATGGGAAGTGGTCGTGCCGCAACGCTTAGGCATTCACGCCATCTGGTGCGACGCCTATGCCCAGGGCCTGCCCGCCGATTGCGGCATCACGCCCGATCGCATCATCACCAGCCTGCCGGAATTGCTGGCCGACCTGAACAAAGCAGCATAGGCTGACGCCATGACGCACGACCATCACGACGATCATGAACAGGATCATCATCACGGGCATGATCATCATCACGATCATTCCGATATCCCGCCCGATCCCGCCTTGCGCGTGAAGGCGCTGGAAACCCTGCTTACCCGCAAGGGTTTGGTGGATCCGGCCGCGCTGGACGCCTATATCGACACCTATGAAACCAAGATCGGTCCGCGCAACGGCGCCCGCGTGGTGGCGCGGGCCTGGAGCGATCCGAGCTATCTGGAGCGCCTGCGCCAGGATGCCACGGCGGCGATTGCCGAGCTTGGCTATGGCGGCCGCCAAGGCGAGCATATGGTGATCGTGGAGAATGCGCCGGGCAAACATAACATGGTGGTTTGCACGCTATGCTCCTGCTATCCGTGGAGCGTGCTGGGCCTGCCGCCGGTCTGGTATAAATCCGATGCCTATCGCGCGCGCGCGGTGATCGACCCGCGCGGCGTGCTGGCCGATTTCGGCGTGACCCTGCCGGACGACACCGAAATCAGCGTGTGGGATTCCACCGCCGAAGTGCGCTATCTGGTGATCCCCGAACGCCCCGCCGGCAGTGAAGGCTTGAGCGAGGCGCAACTGGCCGATCTGGTGACGCGCGACAGCATGATCGGCACCGGTTTAGCCAATGCCGGCCTGGCGGCGCGCGCCCCTGGTGCATCGCCATGAACAGCCTGCACGATCTGGGCGGCATGGATGGCTTCGGGCCGATCAAGCCGGAAGCGGACGAGCCGATCTTCCATGCCGATTGGGAAAAGCGCGCGCTTGCCATCACACTGGCCACCGGCAGCCTGGGGCAATGGAATATCGACGCCAGCCGCCATGCGCGCGAATCCGTATCGCCGCTGCTGTATTTGAATTCCAGCTATTACGAACGCTGGATGACCGGCCTGGAACGCCTGCTGGTGCAGCGCGGCCTGCTGACCGAAGCGGAGCTGCAAAGCGGCGAACCGAACGGCGCGCCGCCGATCAAACCGGCCGTGCGCGCCGAGCAGGTGCCCGCCATTCTGGCGCGCGGCGGGCCGACGACGCGCAATGAAGGCCGCGCGGCCGGCCTGCGCATCGGCCAGCGCGTGCGCGCGCTCAATATCAATCCGGCCGGCCATACCCGCTTGCCCCGCTATCTGCGCGGCAAGATCGGCGTGGTGGCGATGGATCACGGCCGGCATGTCTTTGCCGACAGCAACGCGCATTACAAAGGCGAGCAGCCGCAGCATCTCTATAATGTGGCGTTCGAAGCCGGCGAGGTCTGGGGGGCGGATGCGCGCTTCAAGGGCTCGGTGCGCGCCGATCTGTGGGAGGCGCATCTTGAAGCCGTCTGAGCTGCCGCTTTCGCAACTCGGGCCGTTGCCGCTGGGCCGGGATGGCGCGCCGGTTTTCGCCGAGCCATGGCAGGCATCCGCCTTCGCGCTCACCCTGCGCCTGCATGAACAAGGCGCTTTCACCTGGAATGAATGGGCCGACAGCCTGGGCGCGGAGCTTTCCGCGCAGCGCGCCGATTGCGGACCCAACGACGGCGCGGCCTATTACGACCGCTGGCTGGCGGCCTTGCAGAACCTGCTGGCGCGCAAGGGCATCGTCTCGGACGATGAACTCATGCAGATGCGCGATGCCTGGGCCGAGGCTTACGCCCATACGCCGCATGGTCAGCCGGTGCGGTTGCGCGGCTGACAAAAAGGCCATCCAGGCTTGCGCCCGGATGGCCCCTTGAACTGCGTGGCGATCAGGCCTTGGCGCGATTGTCGAGCGAGAAAGCGCCCGCGCCATAAGCAGCGAAACCGAGCAGGCCGCCGATCAGCGCCACATTCTTGAAGAACAGCAGCTGCTGCATGAAGGCCATCTGCGCATCCGCCACGGCCCAGTAATTGTGGAAGAACACGCTGGCGGCCGCGGTGAACACCGCCAGGCCGAGCGCGGCATAGCGGGTCTTGAAACCCACCAGCACGGCTAGGCCGAGGCCCAGTTCGATCACGATGGCCAGCACGGCGCCAAGCTGCGGCAGCGGCAGACCGGCCGAGCTGATGTAACCCACGGTGCCGCCGAAGCCGGTGATCTTGGCGATGCCGGCAGGCACGAACAGCAGGGCGATCAGGACGCGGCCCAGCAGCGGGCCGAATTTTTCGAGAGCAGGCATTTTTGTGTTTCCCAAGGTCTGTAGGGTGGGGTTTGAAGTTTGGTTGCTAAAATAGCATTAGTTACTTTAGATAACCAAGAACAAAAGAAAAGGGGTATCGGCGCATTTTCCGCCGATACCCCTGGCCTTCTCACGCTTGTGTGACCGATATCACCCGAAACCGGGATGACCGGGACGGGATGTCAGTTGGCCGGCCGCCATTTCGCCACATCGGCATCGCTGGGCTGATAGCCTGCCCCATCCACATAGGTGAAGGAGGACATGATGCCCTTGCCATCCTTCAGGCCGATGCGGCCGATATAAAGCCCCATGGTGGATTGATGGTCTTGCGGCCGGAAGCTGACCGGGCCGAACGGCGTGCCGAAGCCCAGACCTTCCAGGGCCCCGACCAGCTTTTCCGTATCGGTGGAACCGGCTTTCTTGAGGGCCGCCGCGATGCCCTGAATCATCGTGTAGCCGATCACCGAGCCGATGCGCGGATAATCGTTCCAGCGCTTGCGGTAGGCTTCCAGGAAGGCGTCATGCTCCGGCGTCTTGATCGAATACCAGGGATAGCCGGTGACGAACCAGTTGACCGGCGCCTCGTCACCCAGCGGATCGAGATATTCCGGCTCGCCGGTGAGCAGGCTGAACACCTCGCGGCCCTGGAACAGCCCGCGCGTATTGCCCTCGCGCACGAATTTGGCGAGATCGGCGCCGAACAGCACGTTGAAGATCGCATCCGGCTTCATCGCATCCAGCGCCTGCACGGTGGCGCCGGCTTCGATCTTGCCCAAGGGCGGCGCCTGCTCGCCGACGAATTCCACATCGGGCTGCGCTTTTTTAAGCAACGTCTTGAAGGATTCCACCGCCGACTGGCCCAATTCGTAATTGGGATAGACGAAGGCCCAGCGCTTTTTCTTCAGCTTGGCCGCCTCGGGCACCAGCATCGCCGCATGGGTATAGGTGGAGACGCGCAGACGGAAAGTGTAGCGGTTGCCGTTCTGCCAGATGATCTTGTCGGTGAGCGGCGCCGAAGCGAAATAGACGATCTTGCGGTTCTTGGCGTAATCGGTCAGCGCCAGGCCGACATGCGACAGCACCGAACCTGCGATCAGATCGACTTTCTCGCGCGAGACCAGTTCCTCGGCCACGCGCACCGCCTCGCCGGGATTGGCATTGTCGTCGCGATAGACCACTTCCAGCTTGCGGCCCAGCACGCCGCCGGCCGCGTTGATCTGTTCCAGCGCCAATTCCCAGCCCTTGCGATAGGGCTCGTTATTGGCCGCCATGGCCTTATAGCTGTTGATTTCGCCGATCCGGATCGGTCCGCTTTGCGCAAAAGCCGGCGCCGTGGCCTGAACCATCACAGCCTGCACCATCACAGCCAGGCTCAGCAGAGCAAATCCGCTCACTGTCTTAACAAACCGCATACGCACCCCCTGTTTCGTTGTTTAGCGGTAGTCTCTCGGCGCCCTCTCCCTGTGCGGCTCAAAGCCTCATTACGGCTCAAGCCCCTGGCCTAGGCCGGCATGCGCTCTGCGGCGCTTTCATTCTGCTCGGCCTCGATCATCTGGCGCACCATGCGGCGCATCGCCGCCGGCGAGGCATCAATCGCCAGCTTCATGCGATTGCGGCGCGGATCGCGCCCGTCGCGTTCGGCAATGCGGCGTTCATTGGCATGGATGCCTTCAAGGATCACCTTGTCTTCATTGAAGGCGATGCGGAATTGCTCCGACAGCGCCGCGTTGGTTTCGGCATCGGCCTGAAAATTCTTCACATGCAGCCAATGATCAATGCAGGTATGCTCGTCCACCGGCGTGAGGAAATGGCAGGCATAGATCTGGATGCCGTTGTCGCGCCGGCCTTCCGGGCCGCCGGTGCCGGTGGGCACGCTGCCGAAATCAATCACCGCGATGCTGGGCGCGTAATAGTGATAATAATGCCAGCGATCCACATTGCCGGTGAAATTGCCGAATTTCTGGAAT
>JAYSEE010000175.1:0-7667 GCA_041914045.1 Ferrovibrio sp.
ACCGCGATGCCCGCATCCTGCCGATCTACGAAGGCACCAACGGCATCCAGGCCATTGATCTGGTGGGCCGCAAGCTCGGCCTGCAAGGCGGCGAAACCGTGAAGCGCCTGTTCGCCGCCATCGACGCCACCTTGGAAAAGCTGGATGCCGCCGGCGCAGAACTCGCCGCCATGCGCGTCGAACTCGGCGAGGCGGTCGCCGCCCTGCGCGGCGCCACCGAATGGATCGCCGGCGCGCTGGCCAAGGATGCCAATGCCGCCCTGGCCGGCGCTACGCCCTATCACCGCGCGTTTTCCGAAACCGTGGGCGGCTGGCTGCTGGCCCGCCTGGCGCTCGCCGCCAAGGCCGAGATCGCGGCAGGCGCCACCGATCCGTATTTCACGTCCAAGCTGCTCTCGGCGCGTTTCTATGCCGAACAGGTGCTCAGCGCGGTGCCCGGCCGCTGCACCAGCGCCCGCTCCAGCGCCGCCGACATCCAGGCCGCCAACGCCGATCTGCTGCGGGCGTAACGGACTGATATTCCCAGGCCTTCCGGGCCTGGGATTCGCTTCCCCCAGGCGTGTTTCACGCGAAACCGCTGGTTCCCCTGCGTCAATCCGGGCTGAAAGCCGCCCCAAGCCGGATTGACGCTTGCGTTAACCGCCCCATAAACTATCCCCATAGATTAAAAAATAGCCCCCCATCGTAAGGACGTGTTCCCGTGTCTGAACGCCATGAAGGCGAAATTGGCCTGACCTATCCCTTCGTCGAACATCCGGCCGGCCCGCGCCCCAAGGATGGCGAGGCGCTGGAGGTGCGGCCCGGCGTATTCTGGCTGCGCATGCCGATCCCGATTCCGGGTCTGAATTTCATCAATCTCTGGCTGCTGCGCGACAAGGGTGGCTGGACCCTGGTGGATACCGGCCTGCAGAGCTCCAAGATCAAGGGCATATGGGAAGGCATTTTCGAGCGCTATCTCGAAGGCCGACCGATCACCCGGCTGATCTGCACGCATTTCCACCCCGATCATCTGGGCCTGGCCGGCTGGCTGCAGCAGCGCTGGGATGCGCCGCTATGGATGACCCTGGGCGAATGGAGCTTCGGCCGCATGCTGGAGCTGGAAGCCCTGCCGCAAGTACCCGATGCCGATATCCTGTTCTATCGCCGCTGCGATTTCGGCGAGACGGCCATCGCTGAATTGCAGGCGCGCGGCTTCGGCAATTTCAGCCGCAATGTCAGCCCGATCCCGCGCAGCTATACCCGCATCGTCGAGGGCGATCATATCCGCATCAACGATGCCGATTGGCGCGTCATCGTCGGGCGCGGCCATTCGCCCGAGCATGCCTGCCTCTACAGCCCATCGCTGAATCTGCTGATCTCGGGCGATCAGGTGCTGCCGCGCATTTCGCCGCATATCGGCGTCTATCCCAGCGAGCCGGATTCCCGTTCGCTCACGCTCTATCTGCGCTCGCTCGAGAAATTCGCCGATCTGCCTGCCGATGTGCTGGTGCTGCCGGCCCATGGCGACGCCTTCACGGGCCTGCATGCGCGCATCGCCTATCTCAAGCGGCATCACCGCGAACGGCTGGATGCCCTGATGCTGGCGCTCGACAAGCCGCATACCGTGATGGAAACCCTGCCGCTGCTGTTCAAGCGCGATATCAGCGGCCATCTGCAGCTTGCCACCGGCGAAGCGCTGGCGCATCTGCATCATCTGATGGCCGAAGGGCTGATCGAGCGCCGCCTGAATGCGGCCGGCGTGTATGAATACCAGCGCGCCGATATCGCCATGGCGGCGCAGTAATTCCAAAAAAACAAGGGGAGGGGGCGATGGCCGATCTGAAGGGCAAGACGCTGTTCATCACCGGCGCCAGCCGCGGCATCGGTCTGGCGATCGCCAAGCGCGCGGCGCGGGACGGCGCCAATATCGTGGTGGCGGCCAAGACCACCGAACCGCATCCCAAGCTGGCCGGCACGATCTTCACCGCCGCCGAGGCCATCGAGGCCGCCGGCGGCAAGGCGTTGCCGCTGGCCGTGGATGTGCGCGAGGAAGCGGCGGTGGAGGCCGCCATGGCGCAGGCGGCGGAGAAATTCGGCGGCATCGACATCCTGATCAACAACGCTTCCGCCATCAGCCTCACCGGCACCCTGCAAACGCCGATGAAGCGCTACGATCTGATGCACCAGATCAATACGCGCGGCACTTATCTGTGCTCGCAGAAGGCCTTGCCTTATCTGTTGAAGGCGGCCAATCCGCATATCCTCAATCTCTCGCCGCCGCTGAACATGGAAGAACGCTGGTTCGCGCCGCATGTGGCCTACACGATGGCGAAGTTCGGCATGAGCATGTGCGTGCTGGGCATGGCCGGCGAATTCCGCAAGAAGGGCGTGGCGGTGAATGCGCTCTGGCCGCGCACCGCCGTCGATACCGATGCGATGAATGTGATTACCGGGCCGGATTTCCGCCTGCGCTGCCGCAAGCCGGAGATCATGGCCGATGCCGCGCATTGGGTGCTGACCCGGCCGAGCCGCGATTGCACCGGCAATTTCTTCATCGACGACGAAGTGCTGCGCGAGGCCGGCGTCAGCGATCTTTCCGCCTATCGCCATGACGGCGTGGCGGAGAGCGAATTGATCCCGGATTTCTTCGTCTAATTCCGTTTCGCCAGATCGTGCCAGAGCACGTCGCGCTCCCATAGCACACGCATGCCCTGTTCGATGAAGCCCAGCTTGCGCAGCACGCCGCGCGAGCCGGCATTCAGCGGAGAAGTGACCGCGAACAAGGCCGGCAAATCGGCGGCGCTGAAAGCATGGTCCACCGCCGCCCGCGCGGCCTCCGAGGCCAGGCCCTTGCCCCAATGGGTTTTGTTGAGGAGATAGAGCAATTCCACCGCTTCCGCTTCCGGCACGAAGCGCAGGCCGCATTGCCCGATCAGATGCCCGCCCTCGCGGGTGGTGACGGCCCAGACGCCATAGCCGCGGTCGCGCCAGGATTCGTTGAAATTGTGGATGTTGCTTTTGGCGCGCTGCTCGGCTTCTTTCAGCGGCAGGCCGCGTTGCGGCAGCATATGGCGCATCACCGCGTCGTCGCCGTAAAAGCGCGCCAGCGCGCGCCAATCCTCGGGCCGGAAGCCGCGCAAGGTCAGGCGTTCGGTCTGCATCTCGGGCGGGTTCATCGCTTCACCGCCGCGATGCGCTGGCGACAGCTCGGTTTGGGTTCGGTTTCCTCTCCTTGTTCGAAGGCCAGGATATCGAAGCTGTCCTTCAGCCGTTCGAATAATTCATTCTCGGCCAGCAGGAAATCCGGATTGCTGGGGCGGCCATATTTTTCCTGCCCGCGCATGAAAGTCTCGTACAGCAGCAGGCCGCCCGGCGCGACGGCGCGGACCAGATGAGGGAATAGCGGCCGCCAGAGATAGTTGCAGACGATCACCGCGCCGAATTGGCGGTTTTCCAGAGGCCAGGGAGCGCCGTTTTCCAGATCGGTCGCCAGTAAGTCGACACCCGGCTGGCCTTGCAGGTCGGCCACGCCGGACAGGTCGATATCCAGCAGCAGCACGGGATGGCCCAGGCTCAGGAAATAGCGGCCATGGCGGCCCGATCCGCAGGCCAGATCCAGTATGTCCGCGCCGCCGGGCGCCCGGCCGGCCCAGCGCCGGACCCAGGCTGAAAGGACTTCCCCCTTGCTATCCACGCGCAACTACCCCATGTATTATCCCATGATTATCAATACTTGCCGCTCCCCGGCGAAAGCAAGCAGCAGGGCATGATCAAGTACGAACTGAAATGCGATTCCGGGCATGTCTTCGAAGCCTGGTTTCAGGATAGCGGCACCTACGACCGCCAGCGCGGCCGCAAGCAGGTGCATTGCCCGGTTTGCGATACCCATAAGGTGAGCAAAGCGCCGATGGCGCCGCGTCTGGCGCGTTCGCGCGAGGCCCAGGCATCCGACGAAGCCAAGCAGGCGCAAGCCGCGCGCCAAGCCCTGCTGCAATTGCGCGAGCATGTGGAGCGCAACGCCGATTACGTGGGCAAGGAATTCCCCGAGGAAGCCCGCAAAATCCATTACGGCGATGCCGAGCAGCGCAACATCTATGGCGAGGCCAGCGCCGAGGAAGCCAAGGACTTGGCCGATGAAGGCATCGAGGTCGCCAGCATTCCCTGGATTCCGCGCGGCGACGCCTAAATCTTCTTCCTGAGAAACGTCAGCCGCGCCGGCCCCTGCTGGCGCTCTTCCAGCAGATCGAAGCCGGCGGGCGCGGCGAATGCGCCCTTGGCGTCGGTTTCCACGATGGCCAGCGCATCGGGCTTCAGCCAGCCTTCGCGATCCAACTGCGCCAGCACCGGCGTGCCCAGGCCGGAGCGATAGGGCGGGTCGAGGAACACGATATCCGCCGGCGCGATCGGCTTGCCGGGCTGGCGCGCATCGGCGGCGCGCAGGGTGATGCGCTCGGCCAGTTTCAGAGCGTCGGCATTGCGCTGAATGATGCGCCGGGCCTGCGGGTCGATCTCGAACAGATAGGCATGCAGCGCGCCGCGCGATAAAGCCTCGAAGCTCAGCGCGCCGCTGCCGGCGAAGGCATCCACGATCACGCCATTCTCCAGCTTGCTGCGGCCCTCATCCGACATCAGCGACGGCGAATGCATCAGCATGTTGAACAGCGCTTCGCGTACCCGGTCGGTGGTGGGCCGCGTGGTATGCTCGGCCGGCGCCAGCAGCGGGCGCCCGCGATGGCTGCCGCCGACGATACGCATGGCTCAGGCCTTGTGCGGGCGCGCGGGCTTGGCGCCGGCCGGCCGGGCCGGCTTCTCGCCAAGCTGCTCGGCCAGCACCTTGCCGGGAATTTCCTTCACCTCGCCCGATGTCAGCGCACCGAGCTGGAAGGGCCCATAGGAAACCCGGATCAGGCGGCTCACCGGATAGCCGAGAAAGTCCATCACCTTGCGGATTTCGCGGTTCTTGCCTTCGCGCAGGCCGAGCAGCAGCCAGGCATTGTCGCCTTGCTGGCGCTCCAGCGATGTCGCGATGCTGCCATAGGCTACGCCGTCGATGGTGACGCCCTTGTTCAGTTTGTCGAGATGCGCGGGCACCACTTGGCCATGCACGCGCACGCGATAGCGCCGCAGCCAGCCATTGCTGGGATGCTCCAGCTTGCGCGCCAGCGTGCCGTCGTTGGTGAGCAGCAGCAGGCCTTCCGAATTGAAATCCAGCCGGCCGACCGAGATCACCCGCGGCATGCCTTCGGGCAGCGAGCCGAATACGGTGGGCCGGCCTTCCGGATCACGATGGGTGGTCATCAGGCCGCGCGGCTTGTGATACATCCACAGCCGCGTGCGCTCGGGCGCGGAAAGCGGCTTGCCGTCCACCACGATCAGATCGGTTTCGGTCACATTGAGGGCCGGGCTGTCCAGCTTCTGGCCGTTCACCATCACGCGGCCTTCGGCGATCCAGCGTTCGGCATCGCGGCGCGAACACAGGCCGGCGCGGGCCAGCCGCTTGGCGATGCGTTCGCCGTCTCGGGCGTCTTTTTCCGTCATCGCCGTGCCTCCGCGATGAAGGCGGCATACAGCGCACGGTCGCCTTCCGATATGAAGAATTCCGGGTGCCATTGCACGCCGATGCAGAAACGGTAATCCGGATGCTCGATGCCCTCGATCACGCCATCGGGCGCCAGGGCGTCCACGATGCAGCCCGGCGCCGGCTTGTCCACCGCCTGATGATGCGCCGAATTCACCGGCAATTCGTCGCGCCCCACGATGGCATGCAGCCGGCTGCCGGGCGCGATGCGCACGCTGTGGCCGGCCTGGTCGCGCGGATTGGGCTGTTCATGGGCCAGCGCGTCGGGCACTGCATCGGGGATATGCTGGATCAGAGTGCCGCCCAGCACCACGTTCAGCAATTGCTGGCCGCCGCAGATGCCCAGCACCGGCTTGTTGCGCGCCAGCATGCCCTTGGTGACCGCCCATTCGAATTGCGTGCGGGCATCCTTGGTGGTCACGCTGGCATGCTTGGCCTCGGCGCCGAACAAGGCAGGGTCGACATCGAAAGCGCCGCCGGTAACGATCAGGCCGTCCAGCAGGTCGATATAGCGCCCCACGGCCGCCGGCTCCTGCGTCAGCACCAGCGGCACGCCGCCGGCCTCGCTCACCGACGAGCAGTAATTCTGCCGCAGGGCATACCAGGGGAATTTCGAGTAGCCGCCGGCCGCCTCGGAATCCAGGGTCAGGCCGATCAGCGGGGCGGGAGATTTGCTCATGGCGGGGTTATAGACGGCTGCCGGCAATGGTCAAGCCCAGGCTACCGCCTAGGCCGCCCACTAAGCTGCCCTGGGCCGTACATCGCGCAGGATTTGCGCCTGCAACCGGCTTTGCGCCAGCGACAGGTCGTAGGCGGTCTGCAGGTTGAGCCAGAATTCCGGCGTAGTCTTGAAATAGCGGGCCAGCCGCATGGCAGTGTCGGCGGTTACCGCACGGGGCTTTTCCTCGCGGATGATGGCCCCGATGCGGTTGGCCGGCACCCGCAGGGCCAGCGCTAGGGCATTGGCGCTCAGGCCCAGCGGCAGCAAGAATTCCTCGCGCAGGATTTCGCCGGGATGGGTGGTGATGCGCATGGTCGCCTCTCTAATGATAATCCACGATCTCGACATCTTCGGCGCCGTCGCGCCAGACGAAGCAGATGCGCCATTGATCGTTGATCCGGATGCTATGCTGGCCGCGCCGATTGCCTTTCAGGGCTTCCAGCCGGTTGCCCGGCGGTTCGCGCAGATCGGTCAGCGCGGCGGCGGCATTGAGCATATCCAGCTTCCGGAAGGCGACGGCGCGGATAGTTTCGAAGCGTCGGGTCTTTTCCCCGCGAAACAGCGCGCTGGTCTCCTTGCAGCGGAAACTTTTGATCATGGTGGGCAGTATAATACGCCGTAAATATTACGCAATACGTAATATCGAGGGCTTGACGCCCCCGGCCGCCTGGCCCAGGGTCTGCCCCATGAACGACTACATGCAACAGGCGCTGGAGCAGGCCCGGCAGGCGGCTGGGCGGGGCGAGGTGCCGGTGGGGGCGGTAATCGTGGAGGGCGCGTCCGGCCGGGTGCTGGCCATGGCCGGCAACGAGACGCGCGCGCTCAACGATCCCACCGCCCATGCCGAGGTGTTGGCGATCCGCCGCGCCTGCGCCGTCTTGCAATCCGAGCGGCTGGAAGGCTGCGACCTGTATGTGACGCTGGAGCCCTGCCCGATGTGCGCCGGCGCGATTTCGTTCGCCCGGCTGCGGCGGCTGTATTTCGGCGCCGAGGACCCCAAGGGCGGCGGCGTGTTGCACGGTCCGCGCGTTTTCGCGCAAACCACCTGCCATCATGCGCCCGAGGTCTATCCCGGTATTGCCGCAACGGAAAGCGTAACGCTGCTGCGTGATTTTTTCGGCATCCGCAGATAAAGTCCGTCCTGCAAACACAGCAAGACAGACATCAGCCGGGACGACAGCCATGGATTTCACTTTCTCCGATCGCGTGAAGCAACTGCAAGAGCAGGTCTCCCGCTTCATGGACGATCACATCTATCCGAATGAGGACCGCTTCTTCGCCGAGATCGCCGAGGCCGACCGCTGGGAGCCGACCAAGGTGGTGGAGGAGTTGAAGGCCAAGGCCAAGGCGCAAGGCCTGTGGAACCTGTTCCTGCCCGACTCCCATCGC
>JAYSEE010000176.1:0-7650 GCA_041914045.1 Ferrovibrio sp.
GTCGCTTTTCCTGTTCGCGACCTGGAACGACTTGAACCGCCTGCCGGTTTTCAATTTCATCGCTGGGCTTTTTTCGTGAAAACAGCTATGTCAGGGCGGTTCGTTCGGTAATGGGGATGATTCTAGGGATGGCTCCGGCGTTTCAAACCAGGGCGCACAGGCTGCGCCACTGCGCCGCCCTCTTGATCGTGGCTGTGATGCTGGCCTGGGGCTTGTCGGTCCCGGGCTTGGCGCAGTCGCGCGCCGGCGTGGGCCAAGTGGTGCGCGACATCCAGGTGGAAGGCGGCCAGCGTATCGAGGTCTCCACCATCCAGAGCTACATCACCCTGAAGCCCGGCGATGTCTATTCCGACGATCAGGCCGACAAGTCGCTCAAGGCGCTGTTCGCCACCGGGCTGTTTTCCGATGTGAACATGCGCATGCAGAATGGCGTGCTGCAGGTGCGCGTCACCGAGAACCCGCTGATCAACCGCGTGGTTTTTGAAGGCATCCGCCGCGTGCAGGACGATACTTTGCGCCGCGAACTCACTTTGAAGCCGCGTCAGGTCTATACCCGCGCCAAGGTGCAGGCCGATACCCAGCGCATCCAGCAGGTCTATCGCCGCACGGGCCGCTTTGCCGCCACCGTCGAGCCCAAGGTCATTCAGCTGCCGCAGAACCGCGTCGATCTGGTCTTCGAGATCAACGAAGGCACCATCACCGGCATTAGCCGCATCCGCTTCATCGGCAACCGCGCTTTCAGCGATTCGAAGCTGCGCGAAGTGATCCAGACCAAAGAGTCGGTCTGGTGGCGCTTCCTGTCGTCGGACGACAATTACGATCCCGACCGCGTCACCTTCGATCGCGAGAAGATGCGCCGCTATTACCTTTCCAAGGGCTATGCGGATTTTCGCGTGGTGAATGCGGTGGCCGAATTGCTGCCGAACCGCGAGAGCTTCTTCCTGACCTTCACGGTGGAAGAGGGCGCGCGGTATCGGGTCGGCACGTTCGATGTCGCCAGCGAGATCAAAGGCGTCGACGGCGCCTCGCTGCGGTCTTTCGTGCGGATCGAAAAGGGCGATGTCTACAACGCCGACTTGGTCGAAAAATCCGTGCAGGACATCACCTCCGAGCTCGGGCGTTTGGGCTATGCCTTCGTGGATGTGCGCCCGGATGTGAAGAAGGACCGCGACCGCCGCATCATTGATGTGACTTTCAATATCGGCGAAAGTCCGCGCGTCTATGTCGAGCGCATCGACGTGGTCGGCAATCTGCGCACGCTCGACAAGGTGATCCGCCGCGAATTCCGCCTGGTCGAAGGCGATGCCTTCAATGCCGCCAAGCTGCGCCGCACCCGCACGCGCGTAAGCGGCCTGGGTTTCTTCGACAAGGTCAACATCAGCGAGACCAAGGGCTCCGCGCCGGACAAGGTGGTGCTGACCGCCGATGTGACGGAAAAATCCACCGGCGAATTATCGTTCGGCGTCGGCTACTCCACCACGGATTCGGTGTTGGGCGACGTATCGGTCCGCGAACGCAATCTGCTCGGTCGCGGCCAGGATTTGCGCGTCGGCTTCACGCTGTCGGCCCGTCGTCAGCAGGCCGATCTCAGCTTTACCGAGCCGTATTTCCTGGATCGGGAATTGGCGGCCGGTTTCGACCTGCAGCGCCGGCGTTCGGATTATACTCGCCGGTCCGGCTTTACGCAGACCACCACGATGGGCGCGTTGCGCGCCGGCTTCCCGATCACGGAATATCTGAGCGAGACCGCTTTCTATCGCTTGAAGCATGATGAAATCGACGATGTGGAATCGAACCAGTCGCGTTTCATCAAGCAGGAGGAAGGCGGCACCGTCACCTCGTCGGTCGGCCATGTTCTGACCTATGACCGCCGCGACGATAAGATCGAGCCGACCAGCGGTTATATCCTGCGCCTCAATCAGGAAGTGGCCGGCCTGGGCGGTACGCAACGCTATATCCGCAACGTCGCACAAGGCGCGCATTATTTCCCGGTTTCCGACGAAGTCGTGTTCAGCGTCGGCGGCGAGGGCGGCTTGCTCTACGATTTCGGCGAAAGGCTGCGCATTTCCGACCGCTTCTTCCTGGGCGGCGATAGTTTCCGCGGCTTTTCCTCTGGCGGCGTCGGCCCGCGCGAAACCTTGAATTCGAAGGCGCTTGGCGGCCGCTACTATTATAAGAGCGATGTTGAATTGACCTTCCCATTAGGCCTGCCGAACGATTTCGGCATCAAGGGACGCCTGTTCTCAGAAGCCGGCGCGCTTTGGGAATCCGGCGAGACCGGCCCGGATGTGCTGGATTCCAAATCCGTCCGCGTGTCGATCGGCACCGGCGTGTCCTGGAAATCGCCCTTCGGCCTGATCCGCGTCGATCTCGGCTATCCGCTCCGCAAGGAAGAATTCGACGATTCCGAAATCTTCCGCGTCAATTTCGGCTCACGTTTCTAGAACGCCACGAAAGCAAGGCACCGTATCATGTCTCGTCCCGTCATGCCCCGTATGATCCGTTCGCTGGGTAGTTTGCTGATTGCCGCTGTCCTGGTGCTGGGAGCCGCTTTGCCGGCACTGGCGCAAGCCCAGCGGGCCCCCGCCGCGGGCGGCAAGGTTCCGCCGGCCGTGATCGCCGTGATCGACATCCAGCGCATCATGCGCGATGCTTCGGCGCATAAGGGCGCGCGCCAGCAGCTCGAGCAATTCCGCAATTCCTTCCAGGCCGAGATGGCCAAGGAAGACGAGAAGCTGCGCGCCGAGGATCAGGAACTGGTGCGCCAGCGTTCCATCCTGACGCCGGAGGTTTGGGATCAGCGCCGCCAGGCGTTCCAGACCAAGGTGATCGAGGTGCAGCGCCGGGTGCAGGAGCGTTCGCAGGCCGTGGACAAGAGCATGGCCGGCGTGCGCGAGCAGATCGCCCAGCAGGTGGTGAAAATCCTTGAGGAGCTGGGCGGCGAACGCGGCTTCAACATGGTGCTGGACCGCTCGCAGATGCATGTCATCATCGGCGACAATATCGACCTCACCGTCGAGGTATTGAAGCGGCTGGATCAGCGTTTGCCGTCGGTGAAGGTCAACCTGCCGGCGGCGCAGTAAGCTGCGATGGCCGATCCGCGCTTCTTCGATAATGCCGGGCCGTTCACGCTCGGCAGTATCGCTGAGCGGATCGGGGCCAAGCTGACGGATCCAGCGCAAGCCGGCCTCAGCCTGCACGATGTGGGGCCGCTGGACCGCGCCGGCGCCGGTGAACTTACCTTTCTCGATAATCCGAAATATGCCGCGGGTCTCGGCGCCAGCCAGGCCTCGGCCTGCATTCTGGCGGAGAAATTCGCCAGCCGCGCGCCGGCAGGCATGGCTTTGCTGGTCGCGCCGCAGCCTTACCTTGCCTATGCCCGCGCCGCGCAACTGTTTTATCCGTTGCCGCGTTCAGCGCCCGGCATCCATGCCTCGGCCATTGTCGATGCGACGGCCAAAATCGGCGAGGGCGTCTGCATCGGCGCCCATGCGGTGATCGAGGCCGGAGCCGAAATCGGGGCCGGCAGCAGCATCGGGCCCGGCACGGTCGTTGGCCGCAATGTGGTGCTGGGCGAAGCCTGCCGCATCGGCGCAAATGTGTCGCTGAGCCATTGCCTGATCGGCAACCGGGTAACGCTGCATACCGGCGCGCGGATCGGCCAGGATGGCTTCGGCTTCGCGCCGCATCCCACGGGCCATGTGAAAGTGCCGCAATTGGGCCGGGTGCGGATCGGCGACGATTGCGATATCGGCGCCAATAGCTGCATCGACCGCGGCTCGGGCCCCGATACGGTGATCGGGCCGGGCTGTTGGATTGATAATCTGGTGCAGATCGGGCACAACGTCAGCATGGGGCGCGGGTGCATCGTGATCGCCCAGGCCGGCATTGCCGGATCGACGCGGCTGGAGGATTTCGTGGTGGTGGCCGCCCAGGCCGGATTGGCCGGGCATCTCACCATCGGCATGGGCGCGCAGATCGGCGCCAAGTCCGGCGTGATGACGGATATTCCCTCCGGCGAACGCCATGCCGGCATTCCGTCGACGCGCGCGAAGGAGCATTTTCGTCAGGTGGCCACATTGCGCCGCCTGGCCAAGACAAGAGGAACCGAGAATGAATGACGCCACTGCCGGCGCCGCGCCTGAAACAACGCTGGATGCAACCATGACCAGCGTGGATATCCTGCGGATCATGGAAATGATCCCGCATCGCTATCCCATGCTGCTGGTCGACAAGGTGGTGGAGATGAAGCCGCGCGTGAGCGCGGTGGGCATCAAGAACGTCACCATCAACGAACCGTATTTCACCGGCCATTTCCCCAGCCAGCCGGTGATGCCCGGCGTAATGATCGTGGAGAGCATGGCGCAGACGGCGGCCGTGCTGGTGGTGCATTCGCTGGGCAAGGCATCCGAAGGCAAGCTGGTCTATTTCATGACCATCGACGAAGCCCGCTTCCGCAAGCCCGTCACGCCCGGCGACCGCATGTATATCCATGTGAATTGCCAGAAGCAGCGCGGGCCGGTCTGGAAATTCGAAGGCAAGGCGATGGTGGACGGCAAGGTTGCCGCCGAAGCCATCTTCTCGGCCATGATCCTGGATAAGTGATGAGCCAGATTCACCCCTCCGCCGTGATCGAGCCGGGCGCCAAGATCGGCGCCGATGTGAAGATCGGTCCGTTCTGCACCATCGGCGCCCAGGTGGAACTGGGCGATGGCGTGGAACTGGTCAGCCATGCGGCCGTGGCGGGCCTCACCAGCATCGGCGAGGGCACGAAGATTTTTCCCTTCGCCTCCATCGGCCATCAGCCGCAGGATTTGAAATACAAGGGCGAGCCTTCGCGCCTGGTGATCGGCAAGCGCAATCAGATCCGCGAAGGCGTGACGATCAATCCCGGCACCGAAGGCGGCGGCATGCTCACCAGCGTGGGCGACGATTGCCTGCTGATGGCCGGCGCCCATGTGGCGCATGATTGCCATGTGCGCAACAACGTGATCATGGCCAACAATGCCACGCTGGCAGGCCATATCGAGGTGGGCGAATTCGCCTTCGTCGGCGGTCTGGCGGCCGTGCATCAATTCTGCCGCATCGGCAAGCATGCGATGATCGGCGGCATGTCGGGCGTGGAGCAGGATGTGATTCCCTACGGCATGGTAATCGGCAATCG
This sequence comes from Ferrovibrio sp., assembly GCA_041914045.1. Lineage (GTDB taxonomy): Bacteria > Pseudomonadota > Alphaproteobacteria > Ferrovibrionales > Ferrovibrionaceae > Ferrovibrio. The sequence continues at coordinate 5,165 of JAYSEE010000176.1, forward strand.
TGCGCATCTTTCCGGCCTGAATCTGGTCGGCCTGAAGCGCCGCGGCTTCGACCGCGATGCCATCCACAAGCTGCGCGCGGCCTATCGCATGCTGTTTGCCGATGAAGGCACGCTGGCCGAGCGGATCGAGGATGTGGCCCAGCTTTTCACAGATGTGGAGCTGGTGCAGGAAGTAGTGGATTTCACGCGCAACGCTTCGTCGCGCGGCATCTGCCTGCCGCTGCCCGATGGCAGCAAATCCGCCTAAACTAGGGCTGATCGCCGGCGGAGGGCAGGTTCCCGCGCTGGCCCGCGCTGCCTGCGCCGATGCCGGGCGGCCGCTGTTCATTGCCGCCTTGCGCGGCTTTTGCGACCCCGAAACCGTGGCCGGCGCCGAGCATGGCTGGTTCGAACTGGCCCAGGTGGGCGCATTGCTGCATGGCTTGCGCGCAGCCGGCGTGCAGGAGGTCGTCATGTGCGGCCGGGTGACGCGGCCGGATTTCACCCGCCTGAAACCCGATTGGGCCGGCGCCAAGCTGCTGCCGCGTTTTGCGCTGGCGGCGCTCAAGGGCGATGATGCGGTCTTGCGCGTGGCGGTGGAGGTTTTCGAAGCGGAAGGCTTCAAGCTGCGCGGCGTGGATGAAATCGTTGCCGGCTTGCTGGCTCCGGCAGGGCTGATCGGCGGGCCGCCGCCCAACGAAGCGCAGCAAATCGACATCAGCGCGGCATTAGCTGCCGCTCGCGATTTGGGCGCGCAAGACAAAGGCCAGGCAGCCGTGGCGGCGCAAGGCGCAACCGTGGGACTGGAAGATCAAGCCGGCACCGATGCGTTGCTGCTGAGGCTGCGCGGCAATCCCACAGTGCGCGGCGGCGTGCTGGCGAAATGCGCCAAGCCGCAGCAGGAGCGGCGGGTGGATTTGCCCGCTATCGGCGTCGCGACATTGGAGAATGCGGCCGCCGCCGGCTTGAGCGGCGTGGCGGTACAGGCCGGGGCGGCCTTGATCGTGGATCGCGCGGCCTGCAAAGCTGCGGCCGAGCGTTTGGGATTGTTCTTGGTTGGAGTGGAGATCAATGGCCGATAAGCCGCTGCATGTTGCGCTGGTGGCCGGCGAGCCTTCGGGCGATGCGCTGGGCGAAGGCCTGATCCGCGCCTTGCGCGCGCAGCATGCGGGCAATGTGCGCTTCAGCGGCATCGGCGGCGAACGCATGCAGGCGGAAGGCTTCGACAGCCTGTTTCCGATTGCCGAATTGGCGGTGATGGGCTTGGTGGAAGTGCTGCCGCGCGCCCGCAAGATTCTGCAACGGCTGGATCAACTGGCCGCGCAGTTGCAGAGCGATCCGCCCGATGTACTGGTGACGATCGACAGTCCTGGCTTTACCCATCGCCTGGCCAAGCGGCTGCATAAGCGCGGCTTTCCCATCGTGCATTACGTCGCGCCGACAGTGTGGGCCTGGCGGCCGGGCAGGGCGAAGACGCTGGCCGGCCTGGTGGATCACCTGCTGACCCTGCTGCCTTTCGAGCCGCCGTATTTCGAACGCGAGGGTTTGAGCGCGGAATTCGTCGGTCATCCGGCGGTGGAAACCATCGCGGCGGCGCGGCGGCAGGCGGCGGATGAAACGGCGGCTGGCAATGGCTTCCGGCAGCGTTATCAGATTGCGGATAAAGCGCCGCTGCTTGCCATGCTGCCGGGCAGCCGGCGCGGCGAAGCAGCCAAGCTGCTGCCGGTTTTCTCGGCCGCGATTGCGCGGTTGACCGAACGCCATGGCGATTTGCAGGTGGTGATTCCCAGCGTACCGGATGTTGCGCCGATGGTGCTGAACGTGCTGCCCAATCTGGCGGCGCCGGCGCGCGTTGTCGTTGCGCCGGCCGAGCGCTATCAGGCCATGCTGGCGGCCGATCTGGCATTGGCCGCCTCGGGCACCGCGACGCTGGAACTGGGGCTGGCGCAGACGCCGACCGTGCTGGCTTATCGCGTCAACCGCCTTACGGCGGCGATCGTGCGCAGGATGCTCAAGGTGCCCTATGCCGGCCTGGTTAATATTCTGGACAATCGCGAGGCGATGCCGGAATTTTTGCAGGAGAAATGCCGGCCCGAGAATCTGGCCTCCGCCCTGGGCAATCTGCTGGATGATCCCGCCGTGCGCGCGGAACAGCTCGCCGCTTGCCGCCGCGTGGGCGCAATGCTCGGACTGGACGGCAATGGCGAAGTTCAACAGCCGAGCCCCAATCAACGCGCCGCCACGGCTGTGCTGGCGCAGGCTGAAAAGTGGAAGTCGAAAAACCGGAGCGCCCCATGACAAACACCGCAAACGCAACGCCCTATCGCATGCTGCATACCATGCTGCGGGTTTTCGATCTGGAGAAATCTCTGGATTTCTGGGTCGACAAGATGGGCATGAATCTGCTGCGGCGGCAGGATTATCCGAGCGGCGAATTCACCCTGGCATTCGTCGGTTACGGCAGCGAGATCGACCATACGGTGATCGAACTCACCCATAACTGGGGC
>JAYSEE010000177.1:0-7646 GCA_041914045.1 Ferrovibrio sp.
GGCCGCGCGCCTTCTTCACCTTCACATGCGCGCGATGGCTAGGCGCGCCAGGGCCCTTCGGCTTGTCGGCCATCTCAGCCCCTGCCCCGCATCATCTCGAACAGCACGCCTTCGCGCACGCCGCGATCGGCCACGCGCAGGCGCGGCGCCGGCCAGAAGCGATGCAAGGCCTCCAGGATGGCGCAGCCCGCCACCACCAGATCGGCGCGTTCGTCGCCGATGCAGGGATGCTTGGCGCGCTCGGCCACGGCCATCGCCGCCAGCTTGCGCGACTGCTCGATCACGGCGGGAAATTCCAGCCAGCAGCCATCCACATGGCGGCGTTCGTAGCGCGGCAGGCCAAGCAGCACGCCGGCCAGGGTGGTGACGGTGCCCGACGTGCCCAGCACCTGCACCCGCCCCTCCTGCATCGCGGCACTAAGGCCATGCCTGGCCTCGAAAGGCTCAAGATGCGCGGCCACCTCGTCGATCATCGCGGCATAGCTGCCGGTATCCATATGGCCGGCGCCGTGGCGCTCGGTAAGCGTGACCACGCCGAAAGGCAGCGAAATCCAATCCAGCACCTCGGGCCGGCGGCCCTTATGCAGCCTGGCCCACATCACCTCGGTGGAACCGCCGCCGATATCGAACACCACGGCCTGGTCATGCTGCGGCTCCAGCAGCGGCGTGCAGCCGGCCAATGCCAGCCGCGCTTCCTCGGCGGTGGAGATGATGTCGAAGCCGATGCCGGTGGCGGCCTTCACCTCATGCAAAAACTCGGCGCCGTTGGCGGCACGGCGGCAGGCTTCGGTGGCCACGGCGCGCGCCATCGTCACGCCGCGCCGCGCCATCTTCTCGGAGCAGATTTTCAAGGCGGCCAGCGTGCGCGCCATGGCGGCCTCGGATAACGCCCCGGTGCTGGTCAGGCCCTCGCCCAACCGCACGATGCGCGAAAACGCTTCCACCACGCGAAAGGCGTCGTTGCGGCCATTTTCCGCGCGAAACGCATCGCGCAGCGGCCGAGCGATCAGCAGGCGGCAATTGTTGGTGCCAAGATCCAATGCGGCATAGATCGGCGGCATGCGCGCGCCGCCCTTCGCAGGGGCGCCGGCGCCGATCTGGCGCGGGGCTTTGCCTAGTTCGGATTCCACGGCGGGACTTTACCCCAGGGAAGCCCGGACGATAAGGCTTCCGGGGCCGCAAGACCCCGGATCGGCGCTATTGTTTCGACTGCGGCACCGCGAAAACCTGGCCTGGATAGATCAGGTCCGGATCGCGAATCTGCGTCTTGTTGGCCTGATAGATTTCCGTATAGCGCAAGCCTTCGCCATAGGCGCGACGGGCGATGCGCCACAGACTGTTGCCCGGCTGCACCACCACGCTGCCGCCGGAAATCCGGATCTCCTCGGGCGAGGCGCGGTTGAACGGCAATTCCAGGCGCGAGGCGACCTTGCCGCCGGCCTGTTCGACCTGATCCACCCGCATCGAATAGATGCCGGGCTCGACTTTCTCGCTGGGGCGCAGCTGCCAGCGGCCATTGGCGTCGGCGGTAGCCACGCCGATCGGCGCGTTGTTCAGATAAACCTGCACGGTGGCTCCAGGCTGGGCGCGGCCGGACAGGATCAGGTTGCCATCCTGATCGTATTCGATGGCATCGAGCGAAAGGCCCTTGCGCGCCGGATCGAGCGGCGCGGCATTCGGCCCCTGCAGCAGGCGGCTGGCGCCCTTCAGCGGCGTAAGCACGGCAATCGCCTGCTCGCCCGAGGCATTGGGATCGCATTCCGGCACCACGGCCACCACGCTGGCCTCGGCTTTCACCGGGTCCATGTTGGGCAATTGCGCTTCCAGCACGAATTCCTGATTGCCCTTTTCCAGCGGCAGGTCGGGCACCAGCACCCACTCGCCGCGCGAATCGGCGGTGACGCGACCGATCTCGCGGCTGCCAGTCTTCACCACCACCACGGCGCCGGCATTGGCGCGCCCGGCGAATACGGCGGTGCAATTGCGGCTGATGCGCACCACGTCGAAACTCGGCGGCACAATCTCTGCGGGCTTGGGCGGCGGCGGCGGCGGCGGCGGCACCGGCAAAGGCGGCGCGGAGCCCAAACTAGCCTGCGGCGAAGCGCCGCGCTGCTCGGCAGGATCATGGCGGAAAAAGATCACGGCAAGGATGCCGATCACAGCCAATATGAGAAGCGTGAAGAAGAACCGACTGCCTCGCACCGCCCTCGCCCCTCACGAAGATTTTATTTAACAGCGACTTACGCCGCGCCCCACCATCCGCCACCGCCGAAACGGTGGCGCTTGGGACAGATTAGGCCCTCGCCAGCCGGGTCGCAACACTTCTAAACTGAAAACTCCTCGCCCCTCCCGCCCCCCAGGCAAAACTCTTCGGATCGCCCCATGCAACAACCCGCCGCCCCATCCAGCCTGCGCACCGCAAAAGTGTGGGACCTGCCCACCCGCCTGTTCCACTGGCTGCTCGTAATGCTGGTGATCGTCATGGTCGGCACCGGCCTCGCCGGCAAGCTGGAACAGCATATGGTGATCGGCCAGGCCCTGCTGGCCCTGCTGCTGTTCCGGCTGATCTGGGGCTTCGTGGGCAACCGGCAGGCGCGCTTCGCCGATTTCCTTGCCGGCCCCGGCGCCGCCTTGGCGTATCTGCGCGGCCTGTTCGGCAAGAATGGGCCGCATTACGTGGGCCATAATCCGGTGGGCGGCTACGCGGTTTTCGCCATGCTGGCGCTGCTGCTGCTGCAAGCCGTAACCGGCCTGTTCACCAGCGACGACATCGCCACCGACGGGCCGCTCTTCGGCTTGGTTTCCAGCAGCGTTTCATCCCGCATGGGCACGCTGCATCGCCTGACCATCGACGCCATCTACATCGTGGTCGGCATCCATCTGCTCGCCACGCTGTTCTATCTGCTGGTGAAGCGGGAAAATCTGGTGAGGCCGATGGTGACCGGCAACAAGCAGCTTGAACCTGCCGAAGCCGATAAAGTCGCCGCTTCGGCGCAAGGCCCCGGCATCGTGGCGGCGGCGATATTATTCGCCCTTTGCCTCGTCGCGGTGTATGGCGGCATCGCCCTGCTGCGCTGAGCCGATGCCGGTATAAAGCGGGCTTGCGCGATAGCGCGCCAGCGCGAAGCGGGTCAGCACGCCGATCACGGCGCAAACCGGGACGGCGATCAGCATGCCGACGAAGCCGAACAGCGCGCCGCCGGCGAACAAGCCGAACATCACCCATACCGGATGCAGCCCCACCCGCTCGCCTACCAGCTTGGGGGTGAGGAAATTGCCCTCGATGAACTGGCCGACGGCGAATACCGCGGCGGTGGCGGCGATCCAGGTCCAGTCGCCCCAAAATTGCACCAAGGCCACGATCATCGCGATGACGAAACCCAGGATGCTGCCGACATAGGGAATGAACGAGATCAGCCCGGCGCCCAGGCCGATCACCAGGCCGAAATCCAGACCGATCAACGACAGGCCGATGCCGTAAAAGCTGCCCAGCGCCACGCAGACCATGGTCTGCCCGCGCACGAAACCCGCCAGCACCTCGTCGATGGCGCGGGCCTGCTGGCGGATCGCGGCGGCATGGTCGCGCGGCAAATGCTGGTCGATCAGGTGGATCATGCGATCCCAGTCGCGCAGCAGATAGAAAGCCACCACCGGCGTCACCACCAGCAGCGAGAGCAGACCCAGCACGGCCTGTCCGCCCCCCAGCACGCGGCCGAAAACCTGCCCCATCACCTTGATCGCATCGGCGGCGTAATTGCCGAGCGCCGCCTTCACATCAATGCGCAGCGGGATGTCGTAGCGCGCCGCCAAATCCTGAATCACCGGCAGCACCTTCTCGCGGAAGCCATCGAGATAACCCGGCAGCCGCGAGAGGAAGCCGCTCAACTGGCCGCTCAGCACCGGCACCAGCAGCAGCAGAAAGAAGGCCGCTGTGATCGCCGTGGTGGCCAAGGTGCGGTTCAGTCCCAAACGCTCCAGCCGGTCGGCCAGCGGATCGAGGAAATAAGCCAGCGCCATCGCCGCCACGAAAGGCAGCAGCACGTCGCTCAACACCGACAGGAGCAGCAGGAACAGCCCGATCAGAACGGCCCAGGCGATGAATTGCTGACGGCGGCTCATGGCTTGCGCAACCCCAACTCCCAGAAGCCGTCGCGTTCGCGCAGCTCCAGCCCGCGTTGCGCCATGGCGGAGGTCAACTGTTCAGGCGCGCCGAAGAAATCCAGGCGCAATTGCGCATCGCGATGGCTCATGCGCAGCACTTCGAAACGGCGCAGCGGGGCAACGCCCGCCAGTTGCTCGCGCAGTTTCACCCATTCGGCCAGGCCGCCGAAACCGGCAGCGGCGGAAATGCTGGCGGGATGCTCGAAATCCAGCCGGGTGACATTCTTCCAGCGATTATCGAAGCGTAGAACCAGAGCATCAACCGCATTGTTCAACGCGGTTTCCACATCGCGGCCGGAGGCGACGAAGGGCTCCAGCTTTTCCAACGCCGCGGTATTGGCATCCCAAGCCGGGCCGCTTTGCGACGGATAGATTTCGATGCGGATGGCGCCTTCTTCTTGGCCCCCTCCCTGGCCCACCGGGGTCGCGGCGATCAGCAAGGCTTCGCCGGCATTCTGCGCCTCGATGAAGCTGCGCAGACGGCCGGATTCGGCAAGCAGACGATCCAGCGGCGGCAGCGGATTGGCTGCGCTTTCCTCGGGCAGCAGCAGCGGCACCAGGGCCTGAGGATCGGCGCGGCGTTTCCAGGCGTCGCGCCAGGGATTCTCGCCGCTCCACAGCACGGCGCCCTGCGCAGTCTGCCAGACCGGAATCAGCAGCACGGGCTTGGCGCGCACTTCGGAATAGGTCAGCTTCTCGCCCTGCAACAAGCTGCGGATCGCCTCAGGCCGGAAGCGCACGGTGATGCGGCCGATATAGCGCGTGGCCGAGGTGCGCTCCTCGTCGATCTCGAAACCGGCCACCGATTCATTCAGCAGAGCCTCGTTGGGCTGCGGCAGGCGGCCATGATCGGCATACAGCGTGAGCCGGCGCAGCAACTGGCTGAAAGCGCGGCGCTGGCCTTCCTGCAACGCCACCGGGCGGGCATTGGCGGCGCTGTCCGACGACGCATCCACCGGCACGCCGGCCACGGTGAAAACCGGAAGCTGGCGGAATTCCGGGCGCGAGGCCGCCTGCTGGGCATAAGCCCCTGGCGCAACGGCGGAAATACCGATCAAGGCTCCGAAAAGAACCCCGGTCAGAAGGCAGGCCGCCCGCTTGGCGGGGGACCGGAGAAGACTGCATCGAAGCATTGCAAACAAAGCCGGAATGGGTAAGGTGGCGCCGTCAAATCTAGCCGACAAGCGAGGCTGCCATCAACACGTCGCCGCTCTATAAAGCCGCCGGGGTCGATATCGATGCCGGCGAAGCCCTGGTGGATGCCATCAAGCCGCTGGCCGCCAGCACACGCAGGCGTGGCGCGGATGCCGCGCTGGGCGGATTCGGTGCGCTGTTCGACCCCAAGGCCGCCGGCTTCAAGGACCCCATCTTGGTTTCCTCCACCGATGGCGTGGGCACCAAGCTGAAAATCGCCATCGAGACCGGCCGGCATGACGGCGTGGGCATTGATCTTGTCGCCATGGTGGTGAACGACATTCTGGTGCAGGGCGCCGAGCCGCTGTTCTTTCTCGACTATTTCGCCACCGGCAAACTGGATGTGGAAACCGCCAAGCGCGTGGTGGCCGGCATCGCCGAAGGCTGCCGTCAGGCCGGCTGCGCGCTGATCGGCGGCGAAACCGCTGAGATGCCCGGCATGTATGCCGCGCAGGATTACGATCTGGCAGGCTTCGCCGTGGGCGCCGCCGAACGCGGCACCTTGCTGCCGCGCGGCGTGCGGGCCGGCGACGTGCTGATCGGCCTGGCTTCGTCGGGCGTGCATTCCAACGGCTTTTCGCTGGTGCGCAAGGTGATCCGCGACAACGGCCTGGAATTCGAAAGCCCGGCGCCGTTCGCCAACGACCGCAGCCTGGCCGAAATCCTGATGGCCCCCACCCGCATCTACGTGAAAAGCTGCATGCCCGATGTGCGCTCCGGCGCGATCAAGGCGATGGCGCATATCACCGGCGGCGGACTTACCGAAAATGTGCCGCGCGTGCTGCCAGATGGCGCCAAGGCCGTAATCGACGCACGCGGCTGGCCGCTGCCGCCGATTTTCAACTGGCTGCGCCAGGCCGGCAAAATCAGCGATGCCGAAATGGCCCGCGCCTTCAATTGCGGCATCGGTCTGGTGATCGCCGCCGCCGCCGAAGATGCCGATGCGCTGCTCGGCCGCCTGAAAGCCGTGGGCGAAACCGCCTACCGCATCGGCCATATCGAAGCCCTGCCCGATCCGAAGGCCGAGCCGGTTTGCGAAACCCTCCATATGGCCCAAGCTTGGAAATGAAAAAATCCGTTGCGATCCTGATCTCGGGTCGGGGCAGCAACATGCGGGCGCTGATCGAGGCAAGCCAGGCAGCGGATTTTCCCGCCCGCATCGCCTGCGTGATTTCCAACCGCGAAGACGCGCCCGGCTTGCAGGAAGCCCGCGCGCTCGGCGTGCCGGCGCAAGCCATCGCCAGCAAGGGCCTGAGCCGCGAAGCTTTCGAAACCGGTTTAAGCAAGGCGCTCGGCGAAGCGAAAGCCGAAATCATCTGCCTGGCCGGCTTCATGCGGCTGTTCACGCCGGATTTCACGCGGGCCTGGTATGGCCGCATGCTCAACATCCATCCCTCGCTGCTGCCGGCTTTCAAGGGGCTGGACGTGCATAAGCGCGTGGTGGAAAGCGGCGTGCGCTTCACCGGCTGCAGCGTGCATTTCGTCTCGCCGGAAATGGACGAAGGCCCGATCATCCTGCAAGCCGCCGTGCCGGTGGCGCAACACAGCACGCCCGAGCAGGTGGCCGATGCCGTGCTGACGGAAGAGCATAAGCTCTATCCACAGGCGCTGCGCCTGCTGGCGGAAGGCCGGCTTAAGATCGACGGCCAGCGCGTGCTGATAAGCTAATTGCTTAGCAGCACTGGCAGCGCCATGCCGGACAGAATGCTTTCCGTGACGCCGCCGAAAACCAGTTCGCGCAGCCGCGAAGCGCCGAAAGCGCCCATCACCATCAGATCGCAGTCGCGCTTCGCGGCCTCCGCCAGCAAAGCCGGGCCCACCTTCATGCCGCCATCCTCGACGGTCGCGGCTTCCACGCGGATGCCGTGACGCCGCAGCAGATCGGCGCCGTCTTCCAACGGCGTGCGGCCCTTGCGATCCGGGCCGATGCGCAGCAGCACCACGCTCTCCGCACCTTTCAGCAGCGGCATGGCATCATGCGTGGCGCGCGCCGCTTCGCGTTTGCCGTTCCACGCCACCATGACGCGGCGGCCAAGATCGGTGAAGTTGCCTTGATGCGGCACCGCCAATACCGGACGGCCCGCCTGCAAGGCCAATTCCTGCGGCAGCACATCGGTGCCGTAGGGAATGGTGCCGGGATCGCTGGGCGCTGGATCGGGCTGGCCGACGATCACCAGATCGCTGGCGCGCGCCTGGATGCGCAAGGCTTCCACCGGCACCAGATCGCTCTGCCGCCAGCGATGCGGCAGATTGGCCGCCACGCAGGCGGCAATGAAGGCTTCGTGATGCGC
>JAYSEE010000178.1:0-7618 GCA_041914045.1 Ferrovibrio sp.
CAGGGTGAAGCGGCCATTGCTCAGCTGGTCGAGCGAGGTGATCTGCTTGGCGAGATAGACCGGATCGCGCATCGGCATCACCAACAGCGCCGTACCCAACCGCAGCTTGGTGGTTGCCGCGCCGATGGCGGCCAGCGTAATCAGCGGTTCGTAGAAGGCCGGCGGCGTGCCGGGGAACAGCTCCTGCACGTATTTCTGCGTGGTGATATGGTCATTGCCCCAGACCGAGTCATAACCGAGCTTTTCGCATTTCACACCGAGGCGGACGAAATCCTCCGGCTTCACAAACGGGATCGGATACATCACGCCTTCGAAACCGGTGGGCAGGCAGATACTGAATTTCATAGGTCCCCCTTGACGGCCGCATCGGCCGCGCTGATCAAGCTTGCGAGTTGCTGACTGTCGGTAATTCCGCTCAGGACGAGCTCGTCGAGCCCTGCCTGGCGATAGGCTGCGAACCGCGCGGCCACATCCGCCGGCGTACCGCTGGCGGCGTGAGTCGTGACGATGCGATCCGTGATCATCTCCAATGCCGCCGGCCAGTTCTCGGCCGCCACGGCTGCGGTAAGCGCTTCCTGGTCGAGCGTATTTCCGGCCATCTGGAGATTGAGACTGTGATGCCGGCCGCGCAGCGTGATCGCCAGGATACGGCGCAGGCGCTCATGCGCCGCCAGCGGATCGGCGGCGACGGATCCGTACAGCAGGCCGATGCGTCGAACCTGCCGCCCCCGCGCGCCGGCATCGACATGCTGCTGGCACCAGCGCATGAATTCAATCGAGGTTGCGGCGGAAATCAGCACTCCATCCGCTTCGGCGCCAGCCATCTCCAGCATCTTCGGGCCGGAAGCCGCCAGCACCACGGGCACCGCGGCGTGGCCGTTGACCAGCTTGCGCCTTTCGATGCGGAAGGTCTCGCCCTGCGCATTGACCGTCTCGCCGGCCAGCAGCGATCGGATCATCCGGATCGCTTCTCTCATCGGCGCCAGCGGCTTTTCTGCATCCAGACCGACGGAACCCAGATCAACCGGCGCGCCCACGCCCAGGCAAAGGGTAACGCGACCTGGATAAAGCTCATCCAAGGTGGCGGCGGCCATCGCCAACTGGGCCGGATGCATGGTGAATGGGCTCATCGCCATCAAGGCGACATCAATGTGCGGATCGCGTGCCAGCGCCGATGCGGCCAACGTGATTGGGTCGCGCTGGAACAGGTGATTGGCAATCCATATGCGCCGCCGGCCGGACTGCGTGCCCGTGGCGATCTTGCCAAAGAACGCAGTCGGGGCATCGCGCCCATCGGAGCTGATGCTCAGATCAAACAAGGCTTTTCACCGCTTCGAGAATTTTCACATAGCCGGTGCACCGGCAGATATTGCCACGCAGGAAATGCGCGATGGTTTCATCCGATGGTTTTTCGTTCATCATCAGCAGCGCCCGCACCGCCAGAACGAAACCGGGCGTGCAAAACCCGCATTGCAGCGCGCCACGATCGACAAAGGCGCGCTGAATGCGATCCATCTCGCCATTCCGGGAAACGCCCTCGATGGTCAGGACCGCATGGCCATCGGCCTCGACGGCCAGCGTCGAGCAGGCGCTGACCGGCAGGTCGTCCAGCAATACCGTGCAGGCGCCGCAGACCTGGACATCGCATGACCGTTTCGCACCGGTCAGGCCAAGACGGTTGCGCAGCACATCGACCAGCAATTCGCGTGGTTCGATCTCGAGTTCGTGCGCCACGCCATTGACCGTGGTCGATATCCGCATAACCGCGATTCCCGGCTGCACGCTCATGTCGGCATCCGTAAGGCAGCTGCAGCCGCACGCTGCAGCATGGTCGCGGCCAGATGCCGTTTGTAATCGGCGCTGCCATAATTGTCGTTGACTGCTTCGATGCCGTCGATTTCAGGCAGAGCCGCCGTTGCCAGCAACTGCGGAATATCGGCCAAGGCCTGACCCGCAATAGCCGCCGCCGCTTTGGGCAAGGCCACCGGCCGGCCGGCTAGCGCGCCGACCCACAACTCGGCCGACGCACATCTGCCATCCGCGCCGACGGCAAGCACAACGGCTGCACCGGCAATGGGGCGTTCGCCTGGACCGAAAGAGCGATAGGCAGCATGCGCATTCGTTTTCGGCCTGGGAATCAGGATGGCCGTCATGATTTCGCCCGCCTCGCGACCGGTTTCAAAATCGCCCTGGATGAAATCGGCAACGAGGCAGTCGCGGCTGTCGCCGGCATGGACGAGGCGTACGCTGGCGCCCAACGCCGCCAACATGGCTGGAGGATCGGCATGCGGCTCGGCAAAACAGAGATTCCCGCCCAGCGTTCCCGCGCAACGGACGCGGATATTGGCAATGCCGTTGCTCAGTTCCGCATAGGCCGGCACGGTTTTCCGCACCAGCGGATGCGTGGCGATGCTATGGTGGCTGGCTAGCGCGCCGATTACCAGCACATCACCCTCCTCGCGGATTTCCATGAGGCCAGCCAGGGCCTTCAAGCTGACCAGATGCGGGTAATGCAGCACGCGCGCCTTCAGGGCAATCAGCAATTCGGTTCCTCCGGCGATGACGGAAGCGTCGTCGCCATGACGATCCAGAAGGTCGAAAACCTCCGGCAGGGATCGCGGCCGATGCAGATCGAAGCGGCGCAGCAGCATCAGCCCATGACCTCCTGCTTGAGCTGCGCGCTAAAGGCCGCGAAATTCTCATCGGCCTTCTTGCGGATCACCGAATATCCCAGCGACGCCAGACGCCCGGCCACCTGCAGGCCGGCCTGAACATTCAGCGCCGTCGCTGGTTCCGCCTGCAGGGAGACTTCCAGCGCGACGCTGAAAGTGGTTCCGGTGAATTTGTCGCGGCCGGTCGCCCTGGCCCGTACGAATTCCGGAGCCCGCAGCTCCTCGATGAAGATTTCGGCCGGAACTTCGAGCTTGAAGGGGCCGACCTTTTGCTTCAGAACGGCCTTGTAATGCGACAGCTCGACCAACTCCTCGACTTGTTCGCAGCCGGGAATGCAGGCAGCGACCCGGCGGAAATCCAGCAGGATTGGCCAGACGACGGCCGGTTCGCGCGGCAATTCCATGGACATCGCGAAATCCATCAGCCCCGCTCCTTAGCCGCCCGCAGGCTGCGCCAGACGCGCTCCGGCGTCAGCGGCAGACTGGTGATTCTTGCGCCATAGCCGCGCGCCAGTGCATTGGCGATGGCCGGCGCCACCGGCAGGATCGCGCCCTCGCCCATGCCACGCGCACCGCCCGGGCCGGGGCCATCGCCATTCTCGATCAGGATCGTTTCGAAGCTCGACGGAATATCGTCGATCATCGGCACGCGGTAATCAATCATGCTGGCATTGACCGGCTGGCCGTCCTCGTAAAGCAATTCCTCAAACAGCCCATGCCCCAGGCCCTGCATGGCCGCCCCTTCATCCTGCCCTTCGGCGGCAAGCCGATTGATCACTCGACCGACATCGGCTGCGCTGACATAGCGTTTGACCCGGATTTCTCCGGTGCCGTCATCCACATCAATTTCGCAGCCAGCGACGGCGGTTTCCCAGAATAGCGGAGCCTGCACGAAGGCGCCGTCTCGATACTGCGGCGTGATGGCGCCGAGCCCGGTCACATCTCCGCTGTCGATACCGAAACAACGGTGGAATATCTCTCGGAAAGAGCGCGACTCGTTACGCACCAGCACGCCTCCTTCGATAAGGCGGCATTCGCCGGCATCGACGCCGAAGGCGGTCACGGCAAGCGCAATCACCTTCCGAGCCGCATCGGCGGCCGCCTCCTGCACCGCCAGCCCCATAATCACGGTTGATCGGCTGGCGCCAGTGCCCCAATCGAAAGGCGCCATCCGCGTATCCGGCTCCGCCACATCGACCGCAGATAGAGGCTGCTCAAGCGCCTCCGCAGCCAGCCGCGCCAATACAGCCCGCACGCCCTGTCCGATCTCGACGCTATTGGCGAAAACAATGATCGAGCCGTCGATATTCAGGCGAACCATGGCCGAAGCCAGCGGCAGAATGCCCGGATCGCTGGCAGCCACCGCGAGTCCGCGCATGGCGCCGCCGTTTTCGGCTGCCAGCGGCAAGGCCTGCACAACACGATCAATGCCATCGGCCATATCCACATCAATGGGCCGCAGATCTGGCCTTACGGTTTCGCCGCGATGCAGCAGATTGCGGCGGCGCATGTCGATCGGATCGATCCCCAGCGCGGCAGCCATTGTGTCCATCTGCGATTCCGTAGCCCAGACCGCTTGCGGTCCGCCAATGGAGCGGAATGCCGCCCCCGGCACGGTATTGGTATAGACTGCAATGGATTCCAGGCGCAGGTTCGGTATCCGGTAGGGACCGATGGCGCGATTGGCAGCCTTGATGGCGACCGCCGGCCCGGTATCCGCATAAGCGCCGCCATTCATGACGATGCGCGCCGATTTCGCCAGAAGCATTCCATCGCTGCGCACGCCGGTGCGGAGGCTGACGGTTGCACTGAGGCGGCGGCAGGTGAGCATGGATTCGCTGATCGACAGGCATAGCCGAACCGGGCGGCCGATCTTCCAGGCAAGTCCGGCGGCCAGCGGGTCGATCTTCACCGAGGCCTTGCCGCCGAAGCCGCCGCCAACATAAGGAACGATGACGCGGATTTTGCCCAACGGAATTCCGAAAATACCGCCTATCGTCTTCTGCACGGCACCCGGCGACTGGCCGCAGCTCCAAAGCGTGAAGCCGTCGCGCGGATTGTAATCGGCAATGGCGCAGTGCGGTTCCATTGCGTAGTGGAAAACCATCGGGAAGTCGTAAGTCTCTTCGAAAACCCGGTCTGCATCAGCGAATGCCGCATCCACATCGCCATGCTCGTATTTGTAGTTCTGGAATATGTTGGTGCCGGGAACCGGCCGGGTCTCGCCCTTGAAGTAAAAGTCCTTCAGAGTGCTCATCCGGTCGCGAACCAGCGGGGCATCCGGCAACAGAGCTTCGTTCGCGTCCGTCACATATGGCAGCGGATCGTAATCGACGATCACGGCATCCAGAGCTTCTTCTGCACTGTATTCATCTTCCGCAACCACGACCGCCACCGGTTCGCCTACATAGCGGACCTTATCCACCGCGATCAGCGGGCGATCCCGCAGGAACAAGCCCCATTCGTGATGCAAGCCGGCGAAATCCGCTCCCGACAGCACGGCGACGACTCCCGGCATGGCGATAGCGGCCGATGCGTCGATATTCGAAATCCGCGCATGCGGCATCGTGCTCCGCAGAATCCGCGCGTGCAGCATGCCGGGCAGAGCAATATCGGTAATGAACCGCGCTGCGCCGGTAACTTTTTCGGCTGCGTCACGCCGGATCGACGCGGAATCTGCCGTCATTTCGGCTCTTCCTGCGTTTCCAATCCCAGCAGGGCGGCATTCTTGCGCCATGCGAGAAGCTGCATGACCAGCACGATGACAGCCAAAGCAAGGATGACGGCTGACAACGGACGGCTGAGCAGGATTATCGGATTGCCATCCCCCATCAGCAGGGCTTGGCGCAGCGAAGTGTCGAGCAGATCGGCGAGGATGAAGGCCATGATCAGCGGCCCCGCCTCGATGCTGGCTTTGCGGAAGAGATAGCCGATGACGCCGCCGGCCACGAGAACGCCGACATCGAACCAGGCATTGCGCAGGCTGTAGGCGCCGAGCACGGCGATCACCAAGACGATCGGGCTGAGAATCCAGAACGGCACGCGCAGCAACTGAACCCAAAGTCCGACCAGCGGCAGGTTCAGAATCAGCAGCATGATGTTGCCGACATACATCGAGGCTATGACGCCCCAGAACACATCGGCGTGCTTTACCAGCATGAGCGGACCGGGCTCGATATTCTGGATCAGCAAGGCCGCAAGCAGCACGGCGGTCACGGCATTGCCCGGAATACCCAGGGTAAGGAGCGGGATGAAGGCTGCCGAAGCCGCGGAGTTGTTGGCCGATTCCGGGCCGGCAACACCGGCAATGTTGCCTTTGCCGAAGGTCTCCGGGTTTTTGGACAGGCCCTTCTCGATGGTATAGCTCAGCAGCGATCCCAGAATGGCGCCGCCGCCGGGCAGAAGCCCCAACAGAAAACCCAAGACCGAGCCGCGTCCGATCGGACCGGCGGAATCCTTCCAATCCTGCTTCGATGGCATAAGGCGGCCGATCTTGCTGGTGACCAAGCTACTCTCGCCGCGTTGCTCGAGATTGTAGAGAATCTCGCCCAGGCCGAAGATTCCCATCATCAGCGGCACGATGCCTATGCCGTTGGTCAGATCGAGAATGCCGAAGCTGAATCGGATATCGCCCGTCATGGTGTCCAGCCCAACCAGGCCGAGCAGGATGCCTAGGAAAACCATGCAAAGCCCGCGCAGCGGCGGTCCGCCGGACAGCGTGCTGGCGAGAATCAACCCGAAGACGGCAAGCGCGAAATATTCGGGTGGGCCGAAGCTGAGGGCGAACCGCGCGAACATCGGGCCGATGACGGTTAGACCGACGACGGCCAGGGTGCCGGCAATGAAAGAGCCGATGGCGGCTATGGCGAGCGCAGGCCCGGCTCGCCCCCGCTTCGCCATCTCATACCCGTCCATGCAGGTGATGACCGACGCGGCTTCGCCTGGCACTTTCAGCAGGATCGAGGTGGTGGATCCGCCATACATGGCGCCGTAATAGATCGCAGCCAACATGATCAGCGCGCCGAGCGGCGAACCGACCTGATAGGTGATTGGCAGCAGGACGGCAATGGTGGTAACCGGTCCCAGCCCGGGAAGAACGCCGACGAGCGTTCCGAGTAGCGAGCCTACAAGGGCGTAAACCAGATTCTCGGGCAGGATCGCCAGCGAAAAGCCATGGGCGACAGACTGTAGCGCTTCAAGCATTCGGCCAAACCTTGATCGGCGTATCGAGGAGGATGCTGAACAGCGCGACGCCGCCCAGCGTAAGCAGCCCCGCCACGAGCAGCGCGACCCAAAGCGGCCGGCGGTAAATGAACTTCACCCAAACAAAAATCATGGCAACCGTAGGAATGACGAAGCCGAGCAATGGCAGGATCGCGGCATAGCCCCCCATCAAAACAAGAGCCATCGCCGGAGAGGGATGGAATGTGGTTTCCCCTTCCCGCTTCCGCGCCTGCCAGAGCAGGATGACGGCCAGCAGCAGCAGCATGACGCTGGCCATCATCGGCAGCAGACCTGAACCCGGAATGCCGTAATCCCAGAAACCGAGCCGGAGGGAGCCGTAGCCAAAGGCTACGGCAAGACCGATCATCAGCAGTGCCGATACGCCCAGCGGCGTTAAGCTCCCTCGCATGACCCGACCACTCTACTGCTTGATTTGCGCCAGCAGCGTGCGGGCGCGGCTGATCTCACCCTGAACCATGTTCTGGAATTCCGCACCGGGCATATCGACCACGACCATGGCAAGACGCTGCATCGTCTCGATGAAGGTCGGGTCCTTCAGCGCGGCGCGGAAGGCGCTTTCAAGTTTGGCGCGCTCGGCCGCCGGAATGCCGACCGGGCCGATGATGCCCTGCACCGAACGCAGCGACTTGTAGCCCATTTCCGCCATCGTCGGCACATCAGGGAAACGCGGCGAACGCGCCGGGGTGGTCACCGACAGCAGC
>JAYSEE010000179.1:0-7565 GCA_041914045.1 Ferrovibrio sp.
CCGGAATATCGGTCAGTGGTCGAGGCGATACGAGAAGGCAGGTTCCGATGACTAGCTTCGCCCTTGTAATGAAGCGTCCGAATAGGGCAAAGATAGGAACGCTAATCTGGTACACCAATCCAGTTCTGGTGTTCCATCCCGCGAAGAAGAAATGCTGGTAAACTAGGGTTTTTGTGGAATTGAGGGGCTTCCTAGTCCCCCAGCCAATCTCGCCGGCATTATGTAGCAAGCGCACCTTGGGCTATCTCGTTGTAGCGCCATGCAGCGGGCTATCCTGCCGGAATGGCGCTTCCCCTCTCTATCTCCATTCTGCGACGCAAGCGCGACCGTATCCGGGATGTGATTGCCGCTTTTTTGGCGGCATACGTAGGATGAGGAATTCCCAGCCCACCCGTTGGAATGTAGCCGTTATTAGTGCCGGAAAATCGCCTCAGCGGCGCTCTGGCCCCGCGCGATCAGCGCAGCCGCCTGGGGGGGCGACTTCGCAACTATCTCTTCCGGCACATATATTTTCCGCCGCATACGGTCCACCTTGATGCCAAAAACAATGCATCAAATCGGACTGCTTCAGTGGAGGGCCGTGGGGCGGGGATCAATCGCCACCCCAGCCGCCCGTATGGGCCAGGCCGGTCTAATGTGATAGTTTATGGCTGATCCGATAGAGTTGGGTGAGCAGAAAAGCCGGGGGAGGGGGAAGCAATATGGAAATTCGTCAATTGCGCTATTTCCTGGCGGTCGCCGAGGAGTTGAGCTTCACGCGGGCAGCGGAGCGCCTCAATATGGCTCAGCCGCCGCTGAGCCGGCAGCTCAAAGCCCTGGAAGAGGAAATCGGGGCGCCGTTTTTCGATCGCACACAGAAAGGCCTCGCGCTTACCCGCGCCGGACTGGCGATGCGCGACGAGGCGACGCATATCCTTGCGCGGCTTAACAGCCTGCGCCGCGTGGTGCGCGAAAACAGCGCCATTGAGCGGCCGAGCCTCTCGGTGGGCTTCGTGAGCGCGGCGGCCTATGGCTTGCTGCCGCGAATCGTGCGCCAGTTCCGCGAAGGCATGCCGGAAACGGAGTTGCATCTGCGCTGCCTGACCAACCGCGAGCAGGTGAGCGCGTTGGAAACCGGCGAGATAAGCGTCGGTCTGGCCTGGCTGCCCTTCGATCTCGCCTCGGCGCAAAGCCTGCCGCTGCAGAAAGACCGTTTCTGCGTCGCCTTGCCGAGCGATCATCCGCTTACCCGGCATGGCAAGCTGACGCCGGCCTTGCTGCGCGGCCATGCTGTAATCTACGGCTGCCGCACGCCATCCATCGGTACGCGCATCATGCGCCTTTTGGAACAGGCGGGCAGCATCCATAAGGTCGATGATCTCGACACGGCGATTGATAGCGTTGCCGCGGGTCTCGGCGTTGCTATCGTGCCGGATTGCATGCGCCCGGCCCGCACCGGCCATGTGGTCTATCGCGATATCGAGTGCGAGGATGAATTGACCCTTGGGCTCGTCACGCTGGTGCCGAAGCCGACTGGCGTGCTGGCGGCCTTCATGGATAGCGCGCACTCGGCGGAAATCCGGCCCTCCGCCTAAGCCCTTGAGCGAATCCTTCAGGGGATTGGCTGATTCAGCAAGGCGGCATATTGCTGCCCGCCCAATACATCGCTGTCGCCAGGCGAGCCGGCGCTGCGCCGCCTTGGAAAGCTGATCTTGATTGCCAACGCGTTATCCAATGCCAGGATCTTGAGTTGCCCGGGATCCTGCATCAGGCACATGGCCATCTTTTCGGCCGACATGAGGTCGCTCATGCTTGCGCGCCGATAGGCATTTTCATTGTCGAACATAATGTCGATGGTGAGCCAGAATGGGCCGGCATTCTTCGAGCGTATCAGCCGCGCCAGATCGGACAAAACTGTAGTTTCAGGCATTGTCTAACTCCGTGCGGAACAATTCTCGCGGCGTGCCGGGATACACGACGTGATTCAAGTGGAATTCATAGACCGCACCGCGATTCACCTGCGCCGGCGAGAAGGGCAGGGCAACGCCGGTGATCAGCCCGCTCCATTTGGCGATCGGATTGTGCAAAGCCAGGTGGTTTAGGCTGGTCGCTATGGATTCGGCCAAGGATTGGCTTTCCGCCACCACGTTCCAAAGTATCGCCACTTCATGGCCTTCCACCACCGGCTTAGGCTCCTGCCTGCCCATGGTGCCATCACGGCCATAAACATGCGTGAAGATTTCGTAGCGCGCGTTCGGCGCGCCGCCGGCAGTATTGGCTAAACGGTTCTCGACCAGATCGCTCAGCGTTTCGAGCCAGCGGTCCAGATCGGCAAGGATGAAGGGATCGCGGATCGAGCCGATGACGATGCTGGAAAAGCCGGCCTGGCGCACCCCCTCGATCTTGTTGGAGTAGCGGAATGCCGGCTGAAACCGCGAGCCGCGCACGCGCACGGCGCGATCGGATATCGCGCTATACGTCGAATCAGCCAAGTGCAGGATGCCCGAAGGTTCGATCAGCACCAGCGGGTCTGCGGTCTCGTAGAGCGCATGCGAGGCGATGCTCTGCGGGGTGCAGCGATAATCGGACCGCAGCGGCATTACATCGAAGCTGTCGCCTTCAATCGTGGCCATCATGCAATCCGGCGCGCTGCGCTGTTCAACGGCGGCGGCCCCGCATTCCAGAATTTTGCCCATATGCCAGCTTGCACCGGCGTCGGCGCCATTCATCAGCGGCAGGGCGGCGAAAATCGCGGCATCGGTGCAGCGGCCGGCGATGATGATATCGGCGCCATCATCCAGCGCGGCCTGAATCGGCTCCACGCCCATTACGGCCACGATCCGAACGGATTGATCGAGATCGGCATTGCGCAATGATGCGGCCGGCGGAAGCGCCGCTACGTCGCCGCGTTCGAGATAGGGCCGCAATGTTTCCGCGGTCTGCTCGGAATAGATGCGGGCGAGGCGGGCCTTCAGCCCATGCCGCCGCAGCGATTCCAGAGCCATGCCGGCCAATCTGTCCACGCCGGCATCGCAGCCGGACATGCCGGCCGAGCCTATCACCACCGGCTTGCGGGCCGCCGTGCCATGCTTGATCAGAAGGTCGAGATCGCGGCTGATCGCGGCATCGGAAAAGGCGGCCTTTCCCGTGGCCAGGTAAGAGGGGCCGCCATCGGTGGTGCCGGCATCGCAGCCGATCAGATCCACGCCTTCGGCCACCGCCGCTTGCACCGAGCTTTCGCGAAAACCTGAACCCAGCATTCCAGTGGCGGATAGCAATTTTATGCTCGCCATATCACTCCCCTAACCAAACGCCTGTGCGTAATTATTCGGCGCCGGACTGACGCCAGCCTTGCGGGCGAAAGGATTCGCCAAAGCCGGCCCCGGAAGCAAATACCGGATCGGTATCGGCTCATACCCAATCGGGCATTGCTCTTTCATCGCCGGATATGGACACTGCGGCAAAACAACCTGGGAGGAAATTCGCATATGCGCCTGCTGGCTAACCCCGGATTCCCTGCAAGAGCCATTGCTGCGGCGGCTCTGCTTCTTGGCATCGTCACATTCGGCCCCAGTGCTCCGGCTCGCGCCGAGTCCTGGAAATGCTATACTTTCGTGCCCGTGGCCACGGACCCAACCTTCCTGGCGCATGTCGATCTGGCGGCGAAGATCACGGCGGCGACGGATAAGAGATTGAGCCTCACCTGCCATCTCGGCGGTTCGCTGCCGATCAAGTCGCAGACCATCGTGCAAGCGGTAGCGGACAACATCGTTCAATTCGCCTCGGCGAATCCGAATGCGTTTGAAACCTTCATGCCTTTCTCGGGGATACTTTCGTTGCCTGGGCTGTTCAGCAACGACCGGGAGCTGGAAACCGGCATCAAGGTTGCCGGGCCTTTCATCGAAAAGGCTTTGGCTGCGCGCGGCGTGCGGCTGATCGGCTGGGCGCATTTTCCACAAGCTGCGATCTTCGGCACCGACGTGATCCGCTCCGTGAAGGACCTGCAGGGCAAGAAGATCCGCGTCTCGACGCCCGAACAATCGGAAATGCTTCGGCGCTGGAACTCCATCCCGGTGGTGATTTCCTCGCCGGAGGTTTCTTCCTCGCTCTCCACCGGCGTGATTCACGGCGTCATCACGTCGAATAGCGGCGGCGGGCGGGCTTGGAAGGACTTGTTCAAGTCCAGCTACCGCATCGGCACGAATTACACCCCTTTCCTTTTCATAGCCAATCAATCCAGTTACGCCGCCTTGTCGCCAGCGGATCGCGCCAGTTTCGACCAGCTTGTCGGCGCCAGCATCAAGGCGATAAACGATGATTTGCTGTCCTCGGATGAAGTGCTCACCCGCGAATTCGCGGCGGGAGGCATGGTCATCACGCAGCCTGCCGCCGAGGAAGCCACCTTGGTGGAGCGTACGATGCGGGATTATTGGGGCAGCTGGGCAGAGCAGAAAGGCCCCGATGCCAAGGCCATGCTGGCTGAAATCCGCAAGGCGCTTGGAAAATAGCCGGTCGCCGCGCCGCGCAGATAGAGGAAGCAATGTTCCGTATGGTTGCGGCCCTTGGCCGGGTTTTGGGCGTGACTTCAATCGCCATGCTGACGCTGCTGGTCGGCGGAGAAGTTTTTAGCCGGCTGGCGTTTGGCGTCTCCTTCGAGTTCATGGAGGAAGTGGCAGGCTATCTCATCGTCGCGATCACATTTCTTGCGACCGCGGATAGCTTTGCCTCTGGCCGCTTCATGCGTGTCGATATGCTTTATGCCCGCTTCAGTCCCGTGCTGCAGCGCCGGCTGACGCGTGCGCTCGCTCTGATCGCGGCATCGCTATGCGCCGCGATCGGCTACTACATGCTCCGCCTGGTCGGCTCGTCGATCGCCAATGGCATCGTATCGCCGACGCTGGCCGCCATTCCGCTCTGGATGCCGCAGACAATGATGGCGATTGGCACCTTCCTGCTCGCCATAGCCTGTCTGCGCGAGGCGATCGCTCCCGGCGCCAGCGCCGCTGAGCCGGGGCCCGCGGATCGCCTGCAGGATTGATGGAGGCAGAGGTGAACTGGCAAATTGATATTCTTCTGGTTTTCGTTCTGATCACTGTGCTGCTGGCCAGCGGCATGTGGATTCCCTTCACCATCGGCCTGACCGGCATAGGCCTGCTGCTCTGGAGCGGCGGCCTGCGCGAGTTGAATGCGCTTGGCTTGATTTTTTGGGGCGGCGCCAACAGCTTTGTGCTGACCGCAATTCCGCTGTTCATTCTGATGGCGGAGATACTCATTGCATCGAATATCAGCGCCGGCGTCTATCGCGGCCTGGCGCGCTTCACGCGCTATCTGCCGGGCGGTCTGCTGCTGACCAATATCGCCGGCTGCGCTGCTTTTTCCGCCGTCTGCGGCTCCAGCGTGGCGACGGCGGCCGCCATCGCCCGGGTCTCATTGCCGGAAATGCGCAGTCAGGGATATGATATGCGTTCGGCTTGCGGCTCGCTTGCCGCCGGCGGCACGCTCGGCATTCTGATTCCTCCCAGCGGCGCCATGATCATCTATGGCGTGCTCACCGATACCTCGATCTCGCGCTTGTTTTCCGCCGGCATACTGCCTGGTCTCATCCTGGCTGGTATGTTCATGGCCTTCATCGCGCTGCGGGCGCGCGGCGGCATGCGGGAGGCAGCCGTGGCGGTCACGGGTTCCGCGATTGCCGATCTGATCCGGCTGGTGCCATTCCTAGCGCTGATCCTGGTCGTGATCGGCAGCATCTATCTCGGCATTGCCACGCCTACCGAGGCGGCGGCGCTCGGCGTCCTGGCGGCGGGCGTTATTGGCGCTACGGTCGGCGAGCTCAATTTCGCGCGGCTCATGCAATCCCTTCATGAAACAGTGCGGGTCTCGGGCGCGCTGCTGCTCATCATCGCCATGGCGCAGGTTTTGTCCTATGCGCTGAGCACCAGCGGCATAGCCGGCGGGTTGGCCGCTTTCATCGCAGGGCTGGGGCTGAGCAAGATAGCGTTCTTGGTGCTGCTCGTGGTGCTTTATGCCATCCTCGGCTGCATCATGGATGGCGTCGCCATGACGATGATCACGGTTCCAGTGCTGTTCCCCGTCATCAAGGCGCTTGGCATTGATCCGGTCTTTTTCGGCGTGTTTCTGGTAGTGATGATGGAGCTCGGCCTGATCACTCCGCCTTTCGGTCTCAATCTCTTCGTGATTCAGCAGATCAGCGGCGAGCCGATGGGCCAAGTGCTGAAGGGCAGCTTGCCCTATTGCCTCATCATCTTCCTGTTCATCGCCCTGCTGCTGGCCTTTCCGGGCCTCACCGCTTTTGTGCCGGGCTAAAGCGATGGACCGCATCGACATCGTGGCGGAAGTCTTCGCGCGCTTGCCGCCCGAGATGGACCTCTCTGCCAGCGGACGCGCTTCGCAATGGCTGGCGGACCGGCCCTACCACGACCATAAAATGGGTTCCTTCCTCGAAGGCCCGTCATTCGACCGCGAGGGCCGGCTCTATTGCGTCGATATCGCCTATGGCCGCATTCTGCGTATTGCGGCCGATGGCGGCATCGAATGCTTTCTGGAATACGATGGGGCGCCAAACGGCCTGAAGATACATCGCGACGGGCGGATATTTGTTGCCGATCACAAGCTGGGCCTTTTGATCATCGACCCCATCACGCGGCGCGTCGAAACGCGGCTGGCTGGCGCATTCGGCGAGCCGTTCAAGGGACTCAACGATTTGTTTTTCGCCTCCAACGGCGATCTCTATTTCACTGACCAAGGCCAGAGCGGCTTGCAGGACCCGAGCGGCCGTGTCTTTCGCCTCGATAGAACCGGCCGGCTCGATCTGGTGCTTGCAGGCATTCCGAGCCCGAATGGCTTGGTGCTTACGGGCGACGAACGCAGCCTGCTGCTCGCCGTGACCCGAGCTAATCAGATATGGCGGCTGCCGCTTGGGCCGGATGGCCGCACGTCGAAGGTGGGAGTATTTCTCAATCTTTCTGGCGGCGGCGGCCCGGATGGTTTGGCGGCGGGTGTGGACGACACGCTCTATATCGCGCAACCGATGTTGGGCTGCGTCTTGGTTTTCGACCGTTTTGGCGAATCCTTGGGGCGCATTCGCAGCGCGACAGCCGGAAGACTGCTCACCAATCTCGCTTTTGGCGGCGAACAGGGCCAAGACCTCTATATCACTGATTCTTCCAGCGGCTGCATCCAGCGCGCACGAATGCCGCAGCCCGGGCGGAAAATGTTTTCGCACCAATAGATGTCGCGCCGCATTTGAGAGAAGCGCCGTTTTCGCCTCACTTCCAGACCTGACGGGCGACGCGCAGCCAGTTCTCGCCGAGGATGCCGCGAATTTTGGCTTCGTCATAGCCCGCGCGCAGCATCAGTTCGGTCAATTCCGGCACCTGCTCGGGGGCGGCGAAGCTGGGCAGTTTGTCGTATTGTTGGCCGGCGGGATATTTGCCTGCATTCGCGCTGACCAAGCCGAACAGCACTTCGCTATCCGAAACGCAGTCGAATCCGATGCCGACATGCTCGGGGCCGACGAGATTCGCCCAATAGTCGATCTGACGGAAGATCGTTTCGGTGCGGAT
>JAYSEE010000180.1:0-7523 GCA_041914045.1 Ferrovibrio sp.
CGCCGCGTCGTCACCATGGCCGATTTCGAATCCGCCAAGGACAAGGTGATGATGGGCGCCGAGCGCCGCTCGATGGTGATGGGCGAGGAAGAAAAGAAGCTCACCGCCTATCACGAGGCCGGCCATGCCCTGGTGTCGCTGTTCATGCCAAAATGCGATCCGCTGCATAAGGTGACGATCATTCCGCGCGGCCGTGCGCTGGGCGTCACCATGTCGCTGCCGGAGAAGGACCGCCTCAGCGTTTCCAAGCTGGAGCTGGAATCGCGGCTGGCGATGATGTTCGGCGGCCGCATCGCGGAAGAGATCGTGTTCGGCCGCGAGAATGTCACCACCGGCGCCTCCAACGACATTCAGCAGGCCACCGGCCTGGCGCGCCGCATGGTCACCGAATGGGGCATGTCCGACAAGCTCGGCCGCCTGCGCTATTCGGATAACGAGGAAGAGGTGTTCCTCGGCCATAGCGTCACCCAGCGCAAGAATGTGTCGGATGCCACCGCCAAGCTGATCGACGAGGAAGTGCGCCGTATCATCGACGAAGCCGAGGGCAATGCCCAGCGCATCCTCACCGAACATCGCGACGATCTCGAGCGCGTGTCGCAGGCTTTGCTGGAATACGAAACCCTCTCGGGCGACGAAGTGAAGGCCCTGCTGCGCGGCGAGGATATCGTGCGGCCGGACGACAGCAAGCCGACGCCGGGCGATAGTGGCCCGCGATCCGCCGTGCCCAGCACCAATCGCGGCAAGAAGTCCGGCCCCTCGGGCCTGGAACCGGAGCCGATGCCGGGCGCGTAAGGCGCGCGGCACGCACAGACCGCAGCCTTCGGATTCAGCTCGAGGGCCCAGCAAAAAGCCCGGTGAAAACACCGGGCTTTTTTTTGTGGCGAGTTATTCTATAAGGCCTTTTTTAAAACTCGTATTAGATCAAGAACATCCCCTGGCCCTGCGTTTGTGGAAAAATCTAAAGGGCGTAAGCCCAAAACTTCTGCAACACGATCATTGTACGCTTGTAAATTTGAAAAGAATGAGGCGACATCATCTTTTTTGTGGCTGCCAAGAGGTGTGCCTTTTAATGCAGTGTCTTTATCTATGTGGGCGATCCATTTGTTTCGTGCTGGATCAATCAACTTTCTATATCGCAGCATTTCATCTGAATGCTTTTTGATAATAGAAGAAAGAGAGTTTCTCTCTTTGAGCTTCTCATTAAAATAGTTGCACGTAAGGTTTTCGAATGAGAGTGTTGTAGCTGGATCTGTGATCCGACCAACTTGTAAAAAGATATACTCTATGAGTAGTTCATTTAAGTCGTGGAAAAATATGTGTGCCGTTTTCTCTAGTATCTCTGTAATTTCCGTTCCTGATTCAAAAAGATGCAAATATGTATTGTAATAGATTCTTAGGCGAATGCATTCATTTCGAAATTTCTCGAATTCCACTTGAAGTTTTGTCGTCGATTCTTCCAATCAAGCAGCCTCCCGTTGCCGCCCCATCGGCGCGGGCAACAACAAATCCGCCGGTATGCCGAAGCGTGCGCGTAGTCTTTGCACCATGCTCATGCTGAGCGGTTTCTTGCCGTTCAGCACTTCGCTGACCCGGCTGGCCGTGCCCAGCAGCGGGATCATGTCGGTTCGGCTCAGCCCGTGCTGATCCATCAGATAGCGGATGATTTCAGCCGGCTTGGCTTTGCGTCGCGGCCAGCGCGCGGCTTCGTAAGTTTCGATCAATTGCGCCTGGGCGCGCAGGCGGGCGATATCCGCGTCCGATGCGCCGCGCTTGACCATGAGTTGGCTCAGCAGCGCCTTGGCTTCCGCAAGATCGGCATCATTCTCGATCACGACCAGAGTGGTTTTCATTGCACTGGCTCCAGCTAAACCGTTTCCGCGTCAATTCGGTCATATTCGGCATGGCTGCCGAAGAAGCGGATCATCAGAACGCCCGCCCGATATTCGACAAGGGCAATCAGGCGGTAATCATTGCCCTTGATGTTGAAAATCACGCGCCCGCCCTTGAGGATGCTGGCTTTCGGATGGGCCTTTTTCACATCCTCGGGCAAACGCCAATTGGCCGCCTGCGCCAAGGCCAGCCATGCCTCGTACTGCATGCGCGCGGCTTTGATGCCTTTATGGCCGGCATGGGCTGCGAAATAGCGTTCAGCCAATTCTGTGCCGAGCACGATCATGGCGGCAGTTTAACAGAATTTCCAAAAATTGGAAATATTATCTCTCCGCCACCGCCAGCTTGACCCCCATCGCGACGAAAGCGGCGGCGAAGCTGCGTCGCAGCCAGAGCAGGATGGCGGGGCGGCTGAGCACATGGCTGCGCAGCCTTGCCGCGAATAAACCATACAGCACGAAGATGCCGAAGGTGAGCGCCATGAATGTCGCGCTGAGCAGCAGCATCTGCGCAAGCGCGCTGCCATGCATATCCGGCCTGTCGTGCCGTATGAATTGCGGCAGGAAGGCGAAGAAGAAGATCGTCAGTTTGGGGTTGAGCAGGTTGATCAGCACGGCTTCGAAGATGATGCGCAGCGCGGGCGCGGCATCGGCCTGCCGGCTCATCGCGTCCAGCGAAAGTTTGCTGCGGTCCCGCCACATCGCCCAGGCCATCCAGAGCAGATAGGCCGCGCCGGCATATTTCACCATCTCGAAAGCCAGGGCGCTGGCATGCAGCAGGGCGGCCAGGCCGGTGATGGCGGCCAGCACATGCGGCACGATGCCCAGCGTGCAGCCGAAGGCGGCCACGATGCCGGCCTTGCCGCCGCGCGAAAGGCCGGTGGCGAGGGTGAAGATCACGCCGGGGCCGGGCGTGACGGTGAGGATGGTGGCGAGCAGGATGAAATCGAGGCTCATGCGGCGCGTCCTTCGCGGTTCAGGCGGCTAAGGGCCGGGCGTTACTGTACGAGCT
Organism: Ferrovibrio sp.; assembly: GCA_041914045.1. Taxonomy (GTDB): domain Bacteria; phylum Pseudomonadota; class Alphaproteobacteria; order Ferrovibrionales; family Ferrovibrionaceae; genus Ferrovibrio. The sequence continues at coordinate 2,902 of JAYSEE010000180.1, forward strand.
ATTATTGTACGAGCCGCGCATCCTGGCGCACGCTGGGCACCATCGGCGGCACGCCGGCGCCGATATCGATGAAGCGCATGCCTTCGCCTTCCTCGTAGGAATCCGGGTTCACCGCCTTGCCCTGGCCCTGATGCAGGCCGGTGAGGCCGGAGGCGCAGCACAGGATCAGGCTGGCATTGCCGGCCGCGCCGTCTTCGCGCAGCGGGCCGGAGACGAATTCCACCGGCATCACGCCGCCCTGGGCGAGTTGCAGCATGTAATAGATCACCACGCTGCAAGGCTGGGCCATCTGCGCCATGGTGAGATGGGCCCGCCAAGCGCGGTTCTCCGGCGTGGTGAGATCGAGGTAATTCATGCCGGTGAGATCGTAGCCGAGCAGATCGGTGATGGTTTCGCCCACCCAATCCACGCGGATATCGTCATGCCCGCGCACATGCAGCAGCAGACAGGTTCCCAGCAGATCGCCGAGTTGGCCGAAGTCGATATCCTGCCGCTCCGGCAGCAGGCGTCCGCGCCGCCAGCCATGCCAGATGCTCAAAAACTGTTTGCTGCGCGAAACAAGCGGCGCAGGCAATGAAGCCACGAAATCCATGGTGCGACTATACCGCGCCTGAGCCGGGCCGGTAGGGGTTTCTAGCGAGCGGATATGAAATTTGATGAATCAACCAAATGCGCGAAGATTGTGCACAGTGTGACATGCTTCATGCGTGCTTGCGCCGCGCTGGCTCATATACTGAAGGCGGCAGCGGGCGGTCGATCACCTGGCGCAAGGCGAAGCTGGATTGCAGCCGGGCCACCTTGGGCAGGCGGGAAAGCTGAGTTTTGTGAATCTGTTCGTAATCCTCGATATCCCGCGCGATCACCGTGACGATGTAATCGTCGCTGCCCGACATCAGCAGACAGCGCACCACCGAGGGGCAGGCCGCCACGGCGGTTTCGAAAGCCTGCAAGGCTTCTTCGCTCTGGCTTTCCAGGGTGATGCGCACCAGCACCTGAGTGGACAGGCCGAGCAGCTTCAGCCCCAGTTCGGCCCGATAGCCGGCGATGATGCCGGCCTCCTCCAGGGCCTTCATCCGCCTGGCGCAAGCGGTGGTGGACAGGCCGATGGCGTTGGAGAGCTCCACATGACTCAGCCGGGCATTGCTCGCCAGGGCGGCCAGAAGGGCGTAATCTATGCGATCCAGGTCCATTATGCTATTTTCCTGCGTTAATATCTATTTATACGCAGGAAAACATTAAAATAAAACAGTAATGCCGTGACTTCGCCCGGAACCCAACATCGGCTCTGGCTATGCTATGGGCAGCCTGATTTCCAGGCAGTTTTCCATCATCAAAACGGGAGCGGACCATGCTTGTCGGCGTGCCGAAAGAAATCAAACCCCAGGAATACCGTGTCGGGCTCACGCCCGGTGCGGTGCGCGAATATGTCCATCATGGCCATAGCGTGTTGATACAGAGCGGGGCGGGGGCCGGCATCGGCGCCGCCGACGAGGCCTACCGAGCAGCCGGGGCCGAAATAGCCGCCACGGCGCAAGAGATTTTCGCCAAGGCGGACATGGTGGTGAAGGTGAAGGAGCCGCAGCCCAGCGAATGGTCGCTTTTGCGCCCCGGGCAGATCCTGTTCACCTATCTGCATCTGGCTCCGGATCCGGAGCAAACCCAGGGATTGCTGAAAAGCGGCTGCACGGCGGTGGCCTATGAAACCGTCACCGATCCGCGCGGCGGCCTGCCGCTGCTGGCGCCGATGAGCGAAGTGGCCGGCCGTCTGGCGCTGGAAGCCGCCGGCGCCGCGCTGCGCAAGCCGGCCGGCGGGCCGGGCCTGCTGCTGGGCGGCGTGCCCGGCGTGGCGCCTGCCAAGGTGGTCGTGCTGGGCGGCGGCGTGGTGGGCGCCCATGCGGCGCGCATGGCCGTGGGCCTCGGCGCCGAGGTGAGCATCCTCGACCGTTCGCTGCCGCGCCTGCGCCAGCTCGACGACATGTTCGGCGGCCGCGCGCGCACCGTCTTCTCCACCATGGAAACCCTCGAACGCGAAGTCTTCGCAGCCGATGTGGTGATCGGCGCGGTGCTGGTGCCGGGCGCGAATGCGCCCAAGCTGATCACCAAGCCGATGCTGAAGCGGATGAAGCCCGGCGCGGTGCTGGTGGATGTGGCCATAGATCAGGGCGGCTGCGCCGAAACCTCGCATGCCACCACCCATGCCGAGCCGACCTATGTGGTGGACGGCGTGATTCATTACTGCGTGGCTAACATGCCCGGCGCGGTGCCGCTCACCTCCAGCCATGCGCTCAACAACGCCACCTTGCCGTTCGGCCTGGCGTTGGCGGATCGCGGCGTGCAGGCCATTCTGGCCGACAAGCATCTGGCCGATGGCCTGAATGTGCATGCCGGCCAGATCACGCATCCGGCCCTGGCCGAAAGCACCGGCCTGGCCTATGTCGCGCCGCACAAGGCGCTGGAGGCTAAGCGGGCGGCATAAAGCCGCAGGCTAAGCTGCGGCACTGCATCGACACTAAAGCGCAACTCGCGTAGGGTCCGGAAACGGATCCTACGCGTAGTGAAGCGATGCATAGTTCGAGCAAATTCGCCCCGGTTTCCGCGCTCTCCCTGGCGGCGCTGGTTTGCGGCAGCGTATTGCTGCAATTGGCCGGCAGCGCGCTGAACGTGCTGGTGCCGTTGCAGATGGCCCTGCAGGGCGAGGCCACGGCGATGATCGGCCTGGTGGCCTCGGCCTATGCGGCGGGCTTTCTCACCGGCTGTCTGTTCGCCGGCCGGCTGGCGCGCCGCGTCGGCCATATCCGCGCCTTCGCCATTCTCGCCGCCGCGCAATCCTGCACCGTGCTGGCGCTGGCCATGTCCGATGGTGCGGCGGCCTGGCTGCCGCTGCGCTTCGCCGGCGGCTTTGCCGGCGCCGGCCTGTCCATCGTGGTGGATAGCTGGATCAACGGCCGCACGCCGCGGGTTTATCGCGGCCGCGTGCTGGCGGTTTACAATATCGTCAATCGGCTGGCGATGATCACCGGCCAGCTCTGGCCGGCTTTCACCGCCGTCACCAGCACGGTGGCCTTCATCGTGATGGGCATGCTGTTTTCCGCCTCGCTGATTCCGGTGGGCTTCACCCGCACGCGGCCGCCCAAGCGGCCCGACATCGTGAAGGTGCGGCTCGGCGAAATCTGGGCCACCAGCCCGATCAGCATTTTCGGCTGCTTCTATGTCGGCCTGGTGGGCGGCGCGCTGATCGGCATGTTGCCGGCCTATGGCGTGCTGCGCGAATTGCCGCCCAGCGCGATCAGCATTCTCACCGCCATGGTGCAGGTGGGCGCGATGAGCATGCAATGGCCGCTGGGTTTCCTGTCCGATCGCATGGATCGCCGCAAGGTGATGCTTGCCACGGCTTTCGTCGGTCTTGCCGCCGCCGTGCTGCTGTTCGTGTTTTCGCCGCTGCCGCTCTATCTCAGCTATTTCGCCTTCGCGGTGATCGGCGGCGCCTGCCTGCCGATCTACGCCTTGTCGGTGGCGCATGCCTTCGACAAATCCGCCCGCGACAGCGCCATCACGCTGTCTTCCAGCCTGCTCTTCGTCTGGGCTTCCGGCTCGGCGGTGGGGCCGATGCTGATGTCTTTCGTGATGCAATTCGCCGGGCCGCGCGGCCTGCATGGTTATCTGGTGGCGCTGAGCGCGATCTTCATCGGGTTGACGCTATGGCGGCTCAACCGGCAGCCGGCGCCGCAGCGCCGCACGCCGTTCGCCGCCGTGTCGCAAACCTCGCCGGTGCTGGGCCGTACCGACGATGCGGGCAATCATTGATGAAGAGTTGGCATTGAGCGCGGCGGCGCTGTTCTGGCAAGACGGCAAGCTGATCGCCGACGACCGGCTGTCGCTGCCGGCAACCGATCGCGGTCTGCTGCTGGGCGACGGCCTGTTCGAAACCCTGCTGCTGCTGGATGGTCGGCTCTGGCGCAAGGCGGAGCATATGCAGCGCCTGCGCGATTCCGCCGCGGCCTTGGCTTTGCCGCTGGATGGCCGCCCGCAGCGGGCGTTGGATGATCTGGCTGCCGCCTCGCCGCAGGGCTGCTGGGCCTTGCGGCTCACAGTGACGCGCGGGCCGGGCCAGCGCGGGCTGCGGCTGCCCGATGCGCCGCTTCCCAGCGTGTTCGCCAGTCTGTCGCCATGGCGGCTGGATGCCGGCGGTCCGCTGCGGCTGCGGCAATCGGCGATCCGGCGCAATGAAAGCTCGCCGCTTTCGCGCCTGAAAACCCTGGGCTATCTCGATAATGTGCTGGCGCTGGAAGATGCGGTCGCGCAGGGCGCGGATGATGCCTTGCTGCTGAACGGCCAGGGTCGCGCGGCCTGCACGTCGGCGGGCAATATCTTCGCCTTGATCGGCGATGCGTTGCTCACGCCGCCGGTGGAGGATGGCGTGCTGCCCGGCATCACCCGGCAGGCGATTTTGCAGCGCGCCGGAGAATTAGGCCTCGATGCCCGCCCGCAAAGCCTTGATCCGGCGCGCTTGCGCGCGGCGCGACTGGTTTTCGCGGTGAACAGCCTGCGTCTGATCCAGCCCATCGTCAGCCTGGATGGCGGGGCCCTGGCGCAGGATGCGGCCCTGCTGCGAAAACTGGATG
>JAYSEE010000181.1:0-7513 GCA_041914045.1 Ferrovibrio sp.
CGCGCCGATCAGTTCGGATGCCACGATCAGCCTTGCTTCCAGCCGCCAATTGCGCAGCAGCAGGAAGGCGAAAGCGATGGTGACGGCGACCGCGCCGGCGACCAGCGGCCAGAATGTATGGCCGAGAATCTCCTGCAGCACGGCGAAAAGCATTGCGATGTCGAATTCCTTCATGGTATCCGCCTTTCCTTATGCTTGGCCGTGCAGCATGGCCATGTATGTCGGCTTCAGGGCAATCTCCTTCATCAGCCAGGAGAGCCATAACTCCTCCAGCGGCGCAATGATGCCTGGAAACGACGGAACAAGATTGTTGTTGTAGTCGAATTCCACCAGCATGGCGCGGCCGATCTTGGTGATCAGCGGGCAGGAGGTATAGCCGTTATAGACCTCGCTCGAAGTCTTGCCGGCGATACTGGCCACCAGTTGATCCACGGCAACCGGCGTCTGCCATTTCACGCTCGCCGCGGTCTTCCCTTTGGGCACGCCGGCCACATCGCCGATGCCGAACACGTTGTGATAGCGCCGGTGGCGCAGGGTCTTTTGGTCCACTTCGAGCCAGCCGTCGGCGGCCAGCGCGCCTTCGCGCCAGGGCAGCGGGCTGTTGCGCACGGCCTGCGGCGCGCGCATCGGCGGCACCACGTTGATGAAATCGAACCCGATTTCCTTCTGCCCGTTCGGCGTGTTGAACGTGGCGATCCGCTTTCCGGGGTCGATGCCGACCATGACATGGCTATAGGCGGTTTCGATGCCCCGGTCGGCGAACAGCATGCGCACCTTCTCGGAAACGATCGGCACGCCGAACAGGGTCTGGTTCTGCGCGGCGTAGATCAGCTTGGCGCGCTGGCGCTGGCCGTTCTTGCGCAGGTAATCGTCGGTGATGAAGGCGTATTTCAGCGGCGCGCCGGCGCATTTCATCTCGGTGATCGGGCGGCTGAATAGGCCGACGCCGCCGCGTTCGGAAAAGCGCGCCATCTCGCGCCAGGTCGCCTCGGCCTCCTGCGGCCCGGCATAGACGCTGCCGATGCCGTCGCGGCCGATCAGCGCGGTGTCCATGCCGGCAATGGCGGCATAGTCCAGTTGCAGTCCGGTGGCCACGATCAGGAAATCATAGGGCACCGCGCGGCCGCTTTGCGTGACGATGCGGTTGCCTTCGGGATCGAATTCGGCCACCGCTTCCTCGATCAGATCGACGCCCTTGGCGACATGGTCGCGGGTGGCGGATACCGAATAGGAGGAGGATTTAAGGCCGGCGGCTATCAGCGTGAAGCCGGGCTGGTAGTAATGCGGCTTGCGCGCATCGACCAGGGTGATCTGCGCGCCGTCCAGTCTGGCGGAAAGCTGCGAGGCGGCGGCCAGACCGGCCGCGCCGGCGCCGGCGATGACAATCCTGGCCTTGGAGGCCAGTTTCGGCGCGGCCTGCACCGGCCGCGCGGACGGCATGGCGCCAAGCGCGCCGAGAAGCGCGGCGGCGCCGAAGAAGCGCCGGCGGCTGAGGCGGGATAACGGCTGCGCCGTGTCTTCGGGCAACGGATGCATGGGTTTCCTCCATAAGGCTTTTTATCGAGTGGGCCATGGCCCGGGAGCCGGCATCGTTTCGGCATCGGCTCCCGGGATCAGGCAGGGCCGGGATCAGCGGAAGGCATTCCCCGGCGCAAGGCCCAGGCGCTTGAAGATCATCGCCGCCGGGCAGAAGCCGGTGAAGCCGGCTTGCAGCATGTTCAGCCCCACGAAGGCGGTGAACAGCAGCCAATAGGGATGATGCCAATGCGCCAGCGCCAGGCTGAGCAGAACCATGATGCCTGCGAATGACAGAACGGCTTTATCGACGTTCATGGTGATTTTCCTTTCTGTTTGCTTTGGGGAAGAGTGGGCGCGGCGCTAAGGGCCGCGCCGGCATCCGATATGCAATAGAGCCGATGCAGCGTATCCAGCACCGCCTGCACTTCGCGGCCGGCGAGGCGGTAATAGATGGTCTGGCCCTCGCGCCGGGTCTGCACCAGACCGAGCGAGCGGATCTTCGCCAGATGCTGCGAGAGCGCGCCTTGCGAGAGCGCGACATGCCCGGCCAATGCGCCCACCGATTTTTCGCCATCCAGCAAAGCGCACAGCACCATCAGGCGATGGGCATTCGCCATCGCGCCGAGAAGCGACGAAGCTGTGCTGGCCTTGCTCGATAATGCGTCGGCGATGCTCATGGCTTGGGCCCGGTTGACATATCAGTATATTCGAATATAATACAACAAATAGAAAGTGTCAATTGACTTCCTTCCGCCCCCGCGAAAGCGCGGCGGCCGGATGAAAACGAGAGGGAAAACCGCCATGGGCAACCGAGTTTCAGCCCGATATTTCGCCGCCCTGGCCCTGTTCGGATTCGCCTGTCTGGCGCAGCCGGCGCTTGCCGGCGAGCTGACCGTGCAGGCTCAGGAGATTGCCGATATGAAGGCGGTCTACGGCCAGGTGCGCGGGCGCAATGTGGTGCCGGCGCGGGCGCGGATCGGCGGCGTGATCGCGGAGCTCAAGGTCAGCGAAGGCTCCGAGGTGAAGGCCGGGCAGGCCATCGCCAGCGTGCTGGACGAGAAATTGGCCCTGCAGCTCGGCGCGCTGGATGCGCGCATCCGGTCGCTGCAATCGGAACTCGATCTGGCCCGCGCCGATCTCGACCGCGCGCAGAAGCTGCTGGCCAGCGGCGCGGCCACGCGCCAGCGCGTGGACCAGTTGCGCACCCAGAGCGAAGTGCTGGTGAGCCAGATCGCGGCGGCGCGGGCCGACCGCTCGGTGCTGGTGCGGCAAACCCAGGAAGGCGCGGTGCTGTCGCCGTTATCGGGCCGGGTGCTGGTGGTGCCGGTCAGTTCGCAATCGGTGGTGATGCCGGGCGAAACCATCGCCACCATCGCCGGCGGCGGCCTGTTCCTGCGCCTGGCATTGCCCGAGCGCCATGCGCATCTGCTGGATCGCGATGGCGATGTGCTGATCGCGCCGCGCGCAGGTGGTCAGCCCGCAAAAGGCCGCGTGGCGAAAATCTATCCCGAGCTGGAGCAGGGCCATATCCTGCTCGATGTGGAAGTCGATAATTTGGAAAAAGCCTTCGTCGGCGAACGCATGCTGGTGCATGTGCCAGTGGGCCGACGGCTCGCCATCGCGGTGCCGCCCGAGGCCATCTCCACCCGGCAGGGCGTGGATTGGGTGCGGCTGGCCGGCGAAGGCGGCCCGCGCGATGTCGCGGTGATTGCCGGCGGCAGGATCGAAACGCCGCAGGGAACCCGGATCGAGATATTGTCCGGCCTGCAAGCCGGCGACCGGGTGGTGACGCCATGAAGCGCGGCATTGCCGACGGGCTTACCCGTGTATCCATCGCATCGCCGCTGACGCCGCTGTTTCTGCTGGCGGCGCTGATTCTCGGCCTGATGGCGCTGCTGCTGCTGCCGCGCGAGGAAGAGCCGCAGATTTCCGTGCCGATGGTGGATATCCATGTGGTCGCCAACGGCCTGAAGGCGGCGGATGCGGAAAAGCTGGTCACCGAACCGCTGGAAACCATCGTGATGGCGGTGGATGGCGTGGAGCATGTCTATTCGCAGACCCGCGACGATGGCGTGGTGGTGACGGCGCGCTTCCTGGTCGGCACATCCTCCGACGCTGCCGTGCTGCGCATCCACGACAAGATTCGCGCCAATATGGATCGCATTCCCACCGGCATCCCCGAGCCTTTGGTGGTGGGGCGCGGCATCGACGATGTCGCCATCGTGGTGCTCACCCTGGCGCCGAAACCGCAGGCCGCCGCGCAATGGGATGCCAATGGGCTGACGCGCTTGGCGCGCGAATTGCGCGTCGAACTCGCCAAGCTGCCGAATATCGGCCTGACCTATCTGGTCGGCGAGCAATCCGAGGAAATCCAGGTGCGGCCCGATCCGTCGCGGCTGGCGTTGTATGGCGTGACCTTGCAGCAATTGATGGCCAAGGTGGAGGGCGCGAACCGCGCTTTCCGCGCCGGCAGCGTGCGGCAGGATGGCCGACAGATTGATGTCATCGCGGGCCAGACCCTGGCGGCCTTGCCCGAGATCGGCAATCTGCTGCTGACCACACGCGATGGCCGGCCGGTCTATGTGCGCGATGTGGCCGATATCGCGCTGGATACCGTGCCGGCGGAAAATCGCGTGTCGCATTACGGGCCCGAGCGGGTGCCGGCGGTGTCGCTGGCGATCGCCAAGCGCCACGGCGCCAATGCGGTGGCGATTGCCGAGGAAATCCTGCAAGCCGTGTCGTTGCAGCAGGGCCGCATCCTGCCCGATGGCATCGAGGTGCATGTCACCCGCAATTACGGCGAGACCGCCAACGAAAAAGCCAATGAATTGCTGCTGCATCTGGGGCTGGCGACGGTTTCCATCGTCATCCTGGTGCTGGTCGCCATCGGCTGGCGCGAGGCCATGGTGGTGGCCATCGTGATTCCCATCACCATCCTTCTCACCCTGCTGGCGGCCTTGCTGATGGGCTATACGCTCAACCGCGTCAGCCTGTTCGCGCTGATCTTCGCCATCGGCATCCTGGTGGACGACGCCATCGTGGTGATCGAGAATATCGCCCGCCATTGGGCGATGAAAGACGGCCGCAGCCGCATCGCCGCCGCCATCGACGCGGTGGCGGAAGTGGGCAATCCCACCATCGTCGCCACGTTGACGGTTGTCGCTGCGTTGCTGCCGATGCTGTTCGTCTCCGGCCTGATGGGGCCGTATATGAGCCCGATCCCCGCCAATGCCTCGGCGGCGATGGTGATCTCGTTTTTCGTGGCGGTCTGCGTCACGCCCTGGCTGATGGTGAAATTCGGCGCCAGCGATCATGGCGCGTCCGGCGACGGCCATGGCGCGGAAGCCGGCGGCCGCCTGGGCCGGCTTTATGCCCGGCTTGCCGGGCCGGTGCTGCTCAACCGTTCGCGCGCCTGGATATTCCTGCTGCTGGTCGGCTTCGCCACCTTGGCTTCGTTGGGCCTGTTCTACACCAAGCAAGTGCGCGTGAAACTGCTGCCCTTCGACAACAAGCCGGAATTGTCGGTGGTGCTCGACATGCCGGAAGGCGCTTCGGTGGAGGATACCGACCGCGTGCTGGCCGATATCGTGCGCGGCATCGGCTTTTCGTCCGATATCCTTTCCTTCCAGAGCTATGCCGGCGCCGCCGCGCCGTTCAATTTCAACGGCCTGGTGCGGCATTATTATCTGCGCGGTTCGCCGGAGATGGGCGAGGTGCAGATCAATCTGGTGCCCAAGGAGCAGCGCTCCGCCGCCAGCCATGAGATCGCCTTGCGGCTGCGCGAAAAGCTGGCCGGCCTGAAGCTGCCGCAGGGCGCGAGCCTGAAGCTGGTGGAGCCGCCGCCCGGCCCGCCGGTGATGGCGACCTTGCTGGCGGAAATCTACGGCCCCGATCCGGCGACGCGGCGGGCCGTGGCCGCCAAGGTGCGCGAAGCCTTCGCGGCGGTGCCGTTCATCGTCGATGTGGACGACAGCTACGGCATTCCGCCGGATCGGCTGCGCGTCACCATCGCCGACGACGATCTGGAATTCCATCGCGTGGAGCAGCGCGATGTGTTCGAGACCTTGAGCCTGCTGCATGGCGGCGTCACGGTGGGCTATTCCCATCGCGGCGAAGGGCGGCAGCCGATTCCGATCCGGCTGGCCCGGCCGAAATCCGACCGCACATTGGACGAACGCAGCTTGGCCACGCCGGTGCCGGCCAATCTGCTGCCGGGCGACCGCGGCATCGTGGAGCTTGGCGATGTGGTGCAGGTGAGCCGCGAGACGGCATCCTTTCCGATCTTCCGGCATAACGGCCGCGCCGCCGAAATGGTGACGGCCGAACTGGCGGGAGAATTCGAGGCGCCGCTTTACGGCATGCTCGAAGTGGGCAAGGCGCTGGACCGCATTGATTGGGGCGATCTGCCGAAGCCGGAAATCGCGCTGCACGGTCAGCCGCGCGATGAAAGCCGGCCCACCCTGCTGTGGGATGGCGAATGGGAAGTCACCTGGGTGACCTTCCGCGATATGGGGCTGGCTTTCGCCATCGCCATCGTCGGCATCTACATTCTGGTGGTGGCGCAGTTCGGTTCGTTCCGGCTGCCGCTGGTGATCCTCACGCCCATTCCGCTCACCTTCATCGGCATCATGCTGGGCCATTGGATCTTCAATGCGCCGTTCTCGGCCACCTCGATGATCGGCTTCATCGCGCTGGCCGGCATCATCGTGCGCAACTCGATCCTGCTGGTGGATTTCATCCGCCATGCGGCGGCGCCGGGCAAATCGCTGCGCGATGTGCTGATCGAGGCCGGTTCGATCCGCTTCAAGCCGATCCTGCTCACCGCGTTGGCGGCGATGATCGGCGCGGTGGTGATCCTGTTCGACCCGATCTTCCAGGGCCTGGCGATTTCGCTGCTGTTCGGCCTGGCCTCGTCGACCTTGCTCACCGTGCTGGTGATTCCGGCGATCTATCTGGCCCTGCGCGGCAAGGGGTGAGGCAGGCGCAAGAGCAGGCCCGGGGCAGGTCCAGGGGCAGGCGAGAGGAGATGGTGCCGGATGAGGGGATTGAACCCCCGACCTTCGGTTTACAAAACCGCTGCTCTACCGCTGAGCTAATCCGGCAACATATTGAAATGCAATAAAATTCAGGTGGGCGCGGGCGGGGTCAGCGTCCGCCTGGGGTTTGTTTACGGGCCGAGTGGGCGCGGGTCAAGGCCGTTGCTGCATCCTTGCTGTCGCTTGGGCCGTCTAAGACCCTGCCTTCCGGGATAATCCGCCGATCCATCTTGCAAGTGTTTCGCAATTGCGCTATCTCTGCGGCTGCGACTAAGTCGCAATGTAGCTGCTATGGGCCGGTTTTGGCGGAGTTGCCGGAATGTATGTCTGCCTGTGCCATGGATTGACCGAACGCGAGGTGCGCGGCGCCATTGATAACGGCTGCCGGTCGGTGGCGGCGGTGTATCGGCAATTGGCCGACCGTCCGCAATGCGGCAAATGCGTGCCAGATGTGCGCGGCATGCTGCGCGAATGCCGCAATCATGCCGGCCATGGCGCGGCGGTTCTGGCACCGCTCGGCGCGGTGGCCAAGCCCGAAGCCTGAGGCCCGCGCGATGCTGGAGAAATCCCTGGTGCTGGCGGTCTGCGTGGTGGCGCTGGCTGCGCTGGTAGTAAAAGTCCTGCTGCAACGCCGCCTGAGCCGTCGCGAAACGCCCGACAAGCGCGACTGATTTCCATCTGGCATTTTATCTTTGTAAGTCATTCGCAGGAGCAGGCTTTTCGTTTGCCTGAGCGTGATTCTGCGCCTAGTAGATCTTCCAGGTATTGATTGTAGGAGGGTGGGACATGAAGGGCGACAAGACGGTCATCAAGCATCTCAACGCGGCGCTGAAGAACGAACTCACCGCGATCAATCAGTATTTCCTGCATGCGCGGATGTGGAAGAGCTGGGGCTTCGAGAAGCTCGGCAAGCATGAATACGAAGAATCCATCGACGAGATGAAGCATGCCGACAAGAT
>JAYSEE010000182.1:0-7425 GCA_041914045.1 Ferrovibrio sp.
CCTCGCCCAGCACATGCCAGGGCTCCAGCGCATGGCGCAATTCCAGTTCGATGCCGCGCGCGGCGATCTCGCCCACCTTGGGGAAGCGGAATTCGGCATGGGCGGCGAACCAGTCCGGCTGCATGGCGAAGCCTTGCTCGTTCAGGTCGGCCAGCACTTCGTTGAAATCCTGCACGCAGAAATGCGGCAGCAGGAATTCGTCGTGCAGGCGGGTGCCCCAGCGGATCGGCGGGCGCTTATAGGGCTTCTGCCAGAAGCCGGCCAGCAGCGCGCGCAGCAGCACCTGCTGCGCCAGGCTCATGCGGGCATCGGGCGGCATTTCGAAGGCGCGCAATTCCACCAGGCCGAGGCGGCCGGTGGGGCCATCGGGCGAGAACAGCTTGTCGATGCAGAATTCCGTGCGATGGGTGTTGCCGGTCAAATCCACCAGCACATTGCGGAAGATGCGATCCACCAGCCAGGCCGGCGGATTGGCGAAGCGGTCCGCCTGCTCGAAGGCCACGGCCAGATTGGTCAGCGCATCGTCGCGGGCTTCGTCCACGCGCGGATGCTGGCTGGTCGGGCCGATGAACAGGCCGGAGAACAGATAGCTCAGCGAGGGATGATTCTGCCAATAGCCCACCAGGCTGCGCAGCAGATCGGGCCGGCGCAGGAAGGGGCTGTCGCCCGGCTGCGCCGCGCCCATCACCACATGGTTGCCGCCGCCGGTGCCGACATGGCGGCCATCCAGCATGAATTTTTCCGTACCCAGCCGGGTCTGGCGCGCTTCCTCGTAGAGCACGCTGGTGCGGTCCACCAGCTCGCGCCAGTTTTCCGAGGGATGGATATTCACCTCGATCACGCCGGGATCAGGAGTGACGCTGAAATGCAGCAGGCGCGGATCGCGCGGCGGCAGATAGCCTTCGATCACCACCTTATGCCGGATCAGCGCCGCGGTATCCTCGATGGCGGCGATCAGGTCGAGATAATCCTCGGCCAGTTCGGCCGGCGGCATGAAGACATGCAGCAGGCCGCCGCGCGGCTCCACGCAAAGCGCGGTGCGCACGACGCCATCGGCGGAGCTCTGCGCGGCGGGCACGCTGCCGGAAATCGTCGGCAGGCCGGCCGGACGATAAGCGCCGCCGCGGCCCTTCAAGGCTTCCGCCCAGGCCTGCATGCGTTCGCGGGTCTGGCGGTCGGTCTCGCGGAACTGCGCCAGCGGCGGCAGCGGCGGACGGCGCTCCATCGTGTCGGGTTCGGCGGTTTGCAGCATGTCGCCGGGCACCGACCAGGGCAGGCTGTCCAGCGGCAGGCGATAGCCCATTGGCGAATCGCCGGGATGCAAAAACATCGTCTGCGGCCGGAAGAACCACGGCCCCGAACGCCAGCGCGGCGGCGGGCCATTGGTTATGCCTGAGCGTTCGCGGAACAGCGGCAGCGCATAGCCCACCACTTTCTCCAGCCCCTGCTCGAAGATGCGGGCCAGGCGGGCGCGCTCCTGCGGGTCTTTCAGGCGCGATTTGAACGGGTCGACATTCACCGGCAGGCGGCGCTCGCGCCACATGTAATACCAGGCATCCTCGAAGCCCGGCACGCGATAGCCCGGATCGACCTGCAAACGCTCGGCCAGGGCTGCCGTGAAGATATCGGCATCCGATACGGTGGCATTGTCGCCGGCATCTTCATCGGCGGCCAGCAGGCTGCGGTCGCGCCAGATCGGCTCGCCATCGCGGCGCCAATGGCAGGATAGCGCCCAGCGCGGCAATTGCTCGCCGGGATACCATTTGCCCTGGCCGTAATGCAGCAAAGTGCCGCTGGCGTATTTGTCGGCCAGCTTGCGGATCAGCTGCCCGGCCAGCGCGCGCTTGTTGGGGCCCAGCGCTTCGGTGTTCCATTCGGCGCCTTCCATGTCGTCGATCGACACGAAGGTCGGCTCGCCGCCCATGGTGAGGCGCACATCGCCGCCCTGCAAGGCGGCTTCCACGGCATCGCCGGTCTTGAGCAGGGCGGCCCAGGCCTCGTCGTCGATGGCCTTGGTGACGCGCGGGGTTTCATGGAAACGCCGCACATGCATGTCGAAATCGAAGCTGACCTCGCATTCGCCGATCAGGCCCGAGATCGGCGCCGCCGATTGCGGCTCGGGCGTGGCGGCCAGCGGGATATGGCCTTCGCCGGCCATCAGGCCGGAGGTGGGATCGAAACCGATCCAGCCCGCGCCGGGCAGATAGACTTCGCACCAGGCATGCAGGTCGGTGAAATCCGCCGTGGGGCCTTCCGGGCCTTCCAGCGGCTTCACATCGGCCACCAATTGGATCAGATAGCCCGATACGAAACGCGCCGCGAAACCCAGATGGCGCAAAGCCTGCACCAGCAGCCACGACGTATCGCGGCAGGAACCGCTGCCGTTGCTCAGGGTTTCCTCGGCGCTCTGCACGCCGGGCTCCATGCGGATGAGATATTTGATCTCGTTGGACAGGCGCTGATTCAGCCCGACCAGGAAATCCACCGTGCGCTTGGGCGAACGGTCCACGCTGGCCAGCCATTTGCGCAGCAGCGGGCCGGGATTGGCCAGCTTGCGGAAGGGCGCGAGTTCCTCGTCCAGGGTGGGATCGTAGGTGAAGGGGAATTCCTCGGCCTCTGGCTCGAGGAAGAAGTCGAATGGGTTGATCACCGCCATGTCGGCGACCAGATCCACCACCACCTCGAAATGGTCGGTGCGTTCCGGGAAGACCAGCCGGGCCATGTAATTGCCCTGGGGGTCCTGCTGCCAGTTGATGAAATGGTCGCCGGGGGAGATTTTCAGCGAATAGCTCAGCACCGGCGTGCGGCTATGCGGCGCGGGACGCAGCCGCACCACCTGGGGACCCAGGTTGATCAGGCGGTCATACCGATAAGTGGTGCGATGGTGCAGCGCGACCTGGATGCTCATGTTTACCGCCGTAATGGAAACCCAGCCCTAGAAACCCTGGCCTGAAATGCAATCGGTATGCCGGCTGGGATGCAAGCGAAATCCGCATGCAAACCAAGTCCTGGCGGTTTTGGGCGCACAAACAGGCGGCTTTGTGGCGTTTAATTGAGCAGAATTTTGCCGGTCGCCGGCGGGTTGCTACGGATTGGGCAGGGTGTCGGGCCCGGCAATGCCTTGCAGCAGGCTGCGGAAGCGGTCCGGCAAGGGCGCTTCCACCTGGATCGGCGGCACGCCTTCGCGGTAGGGAATAACCAGGGCGCGGGCATGCAGCAGAAAACCCCCGCCATCGGCGGCCGGGCTGCCGCCATAGTGCGGATCGCCCAGCAGCGGGCAGCCCAGGGCGGCGGCATGCACGCGAATCTGGTGGGTGCGGCCGGTGCGCGGGCGGAATTCCAGCCAGCTCAGCCCGTGCTTTTCCGCCAGCAGGCGGTATTGGCTTTCCGCCCGCTGGCCGGCGGGATCCACCACCATGCGCCAGCCGGCCGGGGAATGCCGCTTCAGCAGCGGCGCGTCGATCACGCCTTCGGGTTCTTTCGGGCGATTCAATGCGATGGCCCAATAGGTCTTTTCGATCCGGCCTTCGGAAAACAGCCGCCCGAGTTTCTTGATCGCTTTATCGTGCCGGCCCAGCAGCAGGCAGCCGCTGGTATCGTGGTCCAGCCGATGCGCGGCGCGCGGAATCTGCCGTGTACCGAACGTCAGTTCGCCGAAGCCGTCTTCCAAGGCCGGGCCGCCGGCCGGGCCGGCATGCAGCTTTATGCCCGCCGGTTTGTTCAACACGATCAGGCTGGAATCGCGATAAAGGATCGCCGGCACAAGCGAAGCGGGCAGCATGGCACCGACTGGTAGCATGGCGATGAAATTTTAGCGATGGGGCCGGAAAGCCGCCGCACTTGGCACGGCTTTCGCTAGGAATTTCGTCGCAGTGACGCAAAGTCATTTTTCGTATCGTTTTACAGTCTGGAACAAAGCCGTGAGTGCGCCCGTCGAAACCCGCAAGATTCTGCTCGATCTCACCCTGGAGGATACGCCGCGCCGCGCCGGCGGCCGGCCCACCCTGGCCGACGACCTGCGCCGCCGCCTGGCCGATGCCATCATGGGCGGCGAATTGCCGCCGGGTAGCCGGCTGGACGAACATGACCTTGCCGACCGCTACGGCATGTCGCGCACGCCGGTGCGCGAGGCTTTGCGCCAGTTGGCCGCCGTGGGCCTGGCGGAGTATCGCCCGCATCGCGGCGTGATCGTGGCGTTTCCCGAACAGAACCGCATCGCCGAGATGTTCGAGGTGATGGCCGAGATGGAGGCGCTCTGCGCCCGGCTCGCCGCCCTGCGCATGGATGCCGGCGAGCGCCGCGAGCTGGAGGCTTTGCATCGCCGCTCGCTGGAGCATGTGCGCGAGGGCAAGCTGGACGATTACGACGCCATCAACCTGTCCTTCCACTCCTTGCTCTATCGCGGCACGCGCAATCGTTTCCTGGAGGAGACGACGCTTTCCGTGCGCCGCCGGGTGCAGCCATTCCGGCGCAGCCAGTTCCGCGTGCTGGGCCGTCTGGCGAATTCCTTCGCCGAGCATGACCGCATCGTGGAAGCCGTGCTGCGCGGCGATGCCCAGGCGGCGGAAGCGGCGATGCGCGAGCATGTCGGCCGGGTCAGCGTGGCCTCGGCCAGCCTGATCGAAGGCCGGCGGCAATCTTCCGCCAGCGATGTGGAGCCGGCGGCCGATTAACTAGGGTCCGGACCCTAGACCGTGACCGCCCGATAGGCGCGCCAGTCGCCATAGGAAGAAATATCCTCGGCATCGCTGGCGGCGGCGGCCTCGCAGAGAAAGCCTTTCACATTGCTGCCGTCGTCGAGCGTTACCGTGCCGATGCCCAGCGGCGCGGGGATGCTGGCCATGAAAGCGCCGAAGCCGGCCAGCGGCAGATCCCAGATTTCTCCGGCCACGGTCACGCCAGCTTCCGCTGCGCGCACCAGACCGGGCCGCGCCGTGCGGCCTTCGCCGATGCGATACAGGCGATAGCATTTTGCAGTGCGGCAGGGGGCGAGCAGCCGGCCGCCCAGCGCCAGCAGATCGGGATTCAACGGCTGGCCGCTCATATGCGCGCCGAACACCGCAACGGCGGCGCGCGGATAAGCCAGCGGCGGCGCGGGCATGCGCGTCGGCTGCGGCGTCGTGCCGGCGCCGAGCGGCAAGGCGCTGGCGGCATGGAAGGCATCGCCGAAAGCCGCCAGCAAGGGTTCCTGGAAAGCCGGCGCAATCAGCGTAACGCCGCTGGGCAGGCCATCCCGGCGCATCGCGTTGGGCACGGCCAATGCGCTGAGATCGAAGTAATTCACGAAGTTGGTGTAATAGCCGAGATTGGCGTTCAGCTTCAGCGGCTCGGCGAGAATCTCGGCCACGCGATAGATCGTGCCGCTGGTCGGCACCAGCATGAAATCCACCTGCTGCCAGAGCGGATCGGTCTGCTGTTTCAGGGCGCGCAGGCGCTGCTGCATGCGATACAGCGCCACGGCGTCGGCTTTCTGTCCGCTTGCCAGAATCCCGCGCGTGACGGGATGGATCGCCTCCGGTTTCGCGGCAAGGAAATCCCGCAAGGCGGCCGTGCGTTCGGCGGCGCCGGGCGGCGAATACAGCATCGCCTGCGCCTCGGCGAATGGCGCGTAATCCACCGCCGTCATCTCGCCGCCCATGGCTTGCAGGCGTTCGATGGCAAGAGCGAAAACCCGCGCGGCTTCCGCGTCGCCGAAGAATTCCAGCGGCTTCGGCACGGCGAACCGAAAATGCGCCGGCTTGGGCGCGATGGCGGCGCGATAGCCCAGCGGCGCGTTGCGCGAATAGGCATCCGCCGCATCGAAGCCGCGCGCCACGTCCAGCACCGCCATGGCGTCAGTGGTGGTGAGCGCGAAGACCGAAATGCAATCCAGCGAGCGGCAGGCCGGCACCACGCCGCTGGCCGGGATCAGGCCGATGCTGGGCTTGAGGCCGACGATATTGTTGAACCCGGCCGGCACCCGGCCCGAGCCCGCGGTGTCGGTGCCGAGCGCGAAGCTCACCAGCCCGGAGCTTACCGCCACCGCCGAACCCGACGACGAACCGCCCGGCACATAATCCTTATCGAAGGGATTCGCCGCCACGCCATAAGGCGAGCGCACGCCCACCAGGCCGGTGGCGAATTGATCCAGGTTGGTCTTGCCGATGGGGATCGCGCCGGCGGCGATCAGCCGCTCCACCGCCTTGGCCGAGGCGGCGGGCGCGTAGGCGTATTCGGCGCAGGCCGCCGTGGTGGGCAGGCCGGCCAAGTCGATATTATCCTTGATGCCGAAGGGCAGGCCGTAAAGCGGCAACCCGGCCGGGCCGCGCTTTTCCAGCGCCGCCGCCATCGCCAGGGCCTGCTCGCGCGGCACCAGGCTGATCCAGACCGCATCCTCTCCCCGGCTGGCGATACGGTCGTAAACCGCCGCGATCACGGCTGTCGGACTGGTCTTTCCGCTCTGGTATGCATCGCGCAGAAATTGGCTGTCGAGGCTGCCGATAGACATGGTTCAGGGCTCCTGGAAGGGGCTTTCATAGAGTTGTGTATGCAATAGCCATACCGACCCAGGAAGCCAATATTTTGCTGGAATTTCATCATATTGTTGGGCGCTTTTGGCGTTTGAATAATCAGTGTTGCTAATCACGTTGCCTATAATTGCGTCATAAATAGGAAAAATAAAAATGCTCAATAAATAAGCAAAAACACCCCCAAAAAAGAATTTTTTACGCGAATTCATATTGATGCCTCTGGTGTCTGTTTGGGCAGCCGCAATGGCACACAGGTTGCAGTGCGGGAAAGGACGCAAATCAGATGTCGCCGACACAGAAATCCAGAGGAGACCACCATGCAACGCCGCGTTTTCCTGTTCGCGAGTTCGATCCTCACCGCCACCGGCCTGCTGCTTGCCGCCGCCGCGCCCGTTGCCGCGCAATCGCGCCAGGAAACCCTGGTGGTGCTGGTGGAGAACGGCCCCAACAGCCTGGATATCCACGGCGTGGGCACCAGCTTCCGCTCCTATGTGGCGGCCTGGAACATGTATGACCGCCTGATCACCTTCGGCCGCAAGACCCTGCCAGATGGTACGCTGAGCTACGATTACAGCAAGATCGAGCCGGAACTGGCCGAGAGCTTCACCGCCGCGCCGGACGGCAAATCCTTCACCTTCAAAATCCGCCGCAACGCCAAATTCCATGACGGCGCGCCGGTGACCGCGCATGACGTGAAGTGGTCCTACGACCGCGCGGTCAGCGTCGGCGGCTTCCCGACCTTCCAGATGGCCGCCGGCAGCCTGACCAAGCCCGATCAGTTCACCGTGGTGGACGATTACACCTTCCGCGTCGACCTGCCCAAGCCGGACAAGCTGGCCCTGCCCGACATGGCCGTGGTGGTGCCGGCGATCTTCAATTCCAAGCTGGCCAAGCAGCATGCCACCGAAAAAGACCC
>JAYSEE010000183.1:0-7375 GCA_041914045.1 Ferrovibrio sp.
GGCCTGTTCCTGCCCAATACGCCGCATTACGTGATCTGCTTCTTCGGCATCCTCAAGGCCGGCGGCCGGGTGGTGAATTACAGCCCGCTCGATGCCGAGCGCGAGCTGCGCTACAAGATCGAAGACAGCCAGACCGACATCATGTGCACGCTCGATCTGAATGCGCTGTACCCCAATGTCGCCAAGCTGCTGACCGGCACCCGCCTGAAGAAGATCGTGGTAGGCGGGCTGCCGGATGTGCTGCCTTTCCCGAAGAATTTCCTGTTCCCCCTGGTGAAGGGCAAGGAAATCGCCAAGGTGCCGAAGGACGACCGCCACGTGCGCTTCACCGACCTGGTGGCCAATGACGGGCGCTATACCGCACATCCGGTGAAGGACGCCAAGGAAGAAGTGGCGCTGCTGCAATATACCGGCGGCACCACCGGCGTGCCGAAGGGCGCCATGCTCACCCATGCCAACATCGTGTCCACCGTGCAGATGTATTGCTCGTGGACCAGCCCCAAGCTCGAACTCAACGAGGGCGAGGAACGGGTGCTGATGGTTCTGCCGATGTTCCATATCTACGGCCTCAGCGCCGTGCTGCTGCGCATGATGGCGATCGGCGCCGAGATGGTGCTGCATCCGCGCTTTGAGCTGAAGGCCGTGATCGAGGATCTGCACAAGAAGAAGATATCCATCTTCCCCGGCGTGCCGACCATGTATGCCGCCATCGTGAACATGCCAAGCATCAAGGATTACGACCTGTCGTCGCTGAAATTCTGCGCTTCCGGCGGCGCGCCGCTGCCCGCCGAAGTGCAGGATAAATTCGAGTACATCACCGGCCACAAGATGATCGAGGGCTGGGGCATGACCGAAACCTCGCCGGCCGGCACCCAGACCGTCTATGGCGGCCCGCGCAAGAAGGGCTCTTGCGGCCTGCCGCTGCCCGGCCTGATCATGGAAATCGTCGATGTGGAGGACCCGCACAAGGTGCTGGGCATCAACGAGCGCGGGGAAATCTGCATCAGCGGTCCGAATGTCACCAAGGGCTATTGGAACAAGCCGGAAGCCACCGCCGAGGCTTTCGCCGGCGGCCGTTTCCATACCGGCGATGTCGGCTATATGGACGAGGACGGCTATATCTTCATCGTCGACCGCAAGAAGGACATGATCCTGTCGGGCGGCTTCAACGTCTATCCGCGCAACATCGAGGAAGCGATCTACGAGCATCCCAGCGTGGAGGAATGCACCGTGATCGGCGTGCCCGACGAATATCGCGGCCAATCCGCCAAGGCCTTCATCAAGCTGAAGGCCGGCGCCGCCGGCTTCAGCTTAGAGGAATTGAAGGATTTCCTGAAAGACAAGCTCGGCAAGCATGAAATGCCGGCGGCGATGGAAATCCGCGATGCCCTGCCCAAGACCCTGATTGGCAAATTGTCGAAAAAGGAGCTTGTGGAGGAAGAAACCAAGAAATTCGCCGCCAGCAAGCAGCAGGCGGCATCCTGAGCGGCGGAGCACCCCGCAATTTACGATGCGGCGGCTGGGCCGGCAGGCTGGCCGCCGCATTGTTTTTCGCCTGCATCGGCAGCAGCGCCGGGATCGGCCACAGCGCATGGGCGCTTGAGCCTACGCCCGACCAACGCGACCCCAAGCATCTGCGCGGGCCGCTCGACCCCGCCCTGTATCGTTTTGCGCCTGCCGAATTCACCCGCGGCCTGCCGCCCATCGCCGCGCAAGGGCCGGCCAAGGCGAAAGGCCTGGTGATCTGGAATCACGGTCGCGATGTGGCGGCCGCCGCCACTGTGATCGCCCCGCCGCTGGCTTGGGAATTCGCCCGCGCCGGCTGGGATGTCTATGCCCAGGCAAGGCTCGGCACGCATGATGTGCGCGATGTCGCCAACCGCATCATCGCCGCCGGCATCGAGCAGGGCCAGGCGCTGGGCTATCGCCGCATCCTGCTGATGGGGCAATCGGCCGGCGGTTTCCTCGCCTTGGAAACCCTATCGCGCGGCGCGCCCGCCATCGGCCTGGTAGCCCTGGCGCCGGCCGGCTACGGCACAGCCAGTCAGGACAGCGCGAATTGGCGGCGCAACGAAACCGTGATCGGCGAATTCTGGCGTCGCCTGGGGCCGCAACGCGTGATCATCGCCGCCGCCTATTTCGCCGACGATCCGTATTACGAGCGCGTCGAGCCCGGTAAGCGCGCCGCCATCGCCCGGCAGGAACTAACGCGGGCGCGCCTGCCCAATCTGGTGATCGGCGAGCCGCCCTACCCGGCCATGCGCGGCCATAATGCCGGCCTTACGCTGCCCTTCGCCCGGCGCTATGCCGCCTGCATCCTGCTGCTGGCGGAAAGCGAAAAATCCCCGGCTTGCGAGGATGGCGAGCGCGACGCGCTGGCCACCTTCGGCCTGCGCGCGCCGGCCGCGATCCGCACGGCCGGCGATGCCTTCGCCGGACTTTGGCAGGGCACCTCCGGCACCGGGCGCTTCATCGCCATCAACATCGCCCTGCCCGGCACCGACAATAGCCGCCAGATGCAATACATGCTGGGGCGCGGCATGAGCACCGAGGCGCCGGAGAATCAATCGTTGCCATTACGCGGCACCGGGAGCGCATTGCTGTTCGAGCAGACGCCGCTGCGTTTCGAATTGCTGCCGCAAGCCGATGGCAGCCTGCTGGCGCGGCGCAGCGACAGCCGCAAACCCAACGATCCGCCGAACGAAACGCTGCTGCGGCGGCTCAACTAGCCCGGCTGGCGCGCCAACGGGTCAGCGCCAGCACCGCGCCGCCGGCCAGCAGCCCCCAGAAGGCGCCGCCGATGCCGAACAGCGTAAGCCCGGAAGCCGTGACCGCGAAGGTGATGACGGCGGCTTCGCGCTCCTCCGCCACGGCCAGCGCGTTGCTGAGCGATGCAGCCAGCGAACCGAGCAGGGCCAGCCCCGCCACCGCCTGGATCAGAACCGGCGGCGCCGCCGAGATCAGCGCCATCACCGCGCCGGCGCTCAGGCCGAACAGAATATAGAAGGCGCCGGAACCCACGCCGGCCCAATAGCGCCGCTCCGGCCGCGGGTCCACATCCGGCCCGGCGCATAAAGCCGCCGTAATCGCGGCAAGATTCACCGCATGGCCGCCGAAGGGCGCGGCGGCAAGCGTGAGCAAGCCGGTGGCGCTGAATAGCGGCCCGGCATTGGGGCGATAGCCATTCACATTCAACACCGCGATCCCTGGCAGATTCTGCGAAGCCATGGTCACCAGGAATAGCGGCAGCGCTATGCCAATGGCGGCCGATAGCGAGAAGCGCGGCCAGATCAGAATCGGAGCAGGCAGCAGCGATGCCTGGCTCAAATCCGGCGGCGGCAGCACGAACAGGATCAGCGCCATGGTGACCAGCAAGGCCGCCGGCACCGCCCATAGCTTACGCCACAGCCCGACAGCCAGCCAGGCAAGGATGATCGACAGGCCGAGCCAGGGAAATTCCGCCACCGCGCGCACCGGCACCAGGCAGAGGCCGAACAGCACGCCGGCCAGCATGGCGTTGGCGATGGAGGCCGGCAGCATCGCGACCGCGCGCGCCAGCGGCTTCCAGGCGCCCGCCAGCAAGATCGCCGCGCCGCAAACGATGAATGCCCCGACAGCCACGGCGAAACCGCCCTCCGGCGCGCCGCTATTGGCCAGCAGCGCGGCGCCCGGCGTGGACCAGGCCAGGCTGATCGGCATGCGCGACTTCAGACTGAGCAAAACCCCGCCCAGCCCCATCGCCACGGCCAGCGCCATCAGGCCGGAAGCCGCCTCTGCCGGGCTGGCGCCCATGGCGCTCAAACCTTGGATGATGACGGCGAAAGAACTGGCGAAACCGACAAAGGCGGCCAGCAGACCGGCGGCGAAGGCCGGCCCGGAAATGCGGTGATGTGCCATGGGATCAACGACCGTTGAGGTTTCCCGCAGCCTAGAGTGCTTCACCCTCATTTGGAACCGCTTGGCCGCATTGGTTTTCATTCTGTTAACTCCCAGCCGATATGCTTGAATTCCGCCGCCTTTACCCCCCACCGCCCTTTACTTCTTGCGTAAAGCAACATGACGCTGCCGACCGAGGAAACCATTGCCGCCAAGGCCCATCTTCTGCCGCTGCTGCGCGGCGCCATCGCGGCGGCCAGCAGCCAGCGCCTGGAGGAAGCCGAGGCATTGCTGGATAAAATTCTCGCCGAAGAGCCCGGTTTTGCCGATGCGCTGCATCTCAAAGGGCATGTCGCGCTGCAACGCGGGCAGCTCGCCGAGGCGGCGCGGCTGGTGCAAGCCGCCATCGACGCGGATTTCCATTTCGAGACCTACCATGAAACCCTGGGCAAGATCCGTCTGGCGCAAGGCGATGTAGCCACGGCCAAACACTGCTTCGGCGCGGCGCTGGCGCTGAACGACAAATCGCTGAGCGCCTATACCGGCCTCGCCCAGGCCCTGCTGGCGGAAGGCGATTACGATCAGGCCGCAGCAGCCCTGCGCAACGGCAAGGCGGTGAACGACCGCGATCCGGAATTGCGCTTCCTGCTCGGCTTCACGCAAATGGCGCGCGGCAAGCCGAAAAAGGCGATGGTGAATTTCCGCATCGCCCTGGCGCTCAAGCCCGAAGAACAACGCTATCGCAGCGCCTATGCGCGCGCTCTGCGCGGCCTGCGCCTGACCCGGCCCGATCCCGATCTGATCGGCAGCGTGTTTCCGTTGCTCGGCGCACCGGGCGTGGAGCCGCGTGATCTGTCCGCCCTGGTGGAAAGCGCGCTGTTGCTGGAGCCGGCCATAGCGGTGCTGAAATCCCTGCCCGGCCATGGCAGCGCCGAGATCGCGCTGTTCCTGCAAGGCCCGAATGCACCCGATCTGTCGCGATTGCCGCTGCTGATGGCCTGGCTGCGCCATGGCCTGGTGAGCGACCGCGATCTGGAAAGCCTGCTCACGGCGCTGAGGCGCGGTGCGCTGACCCTCGGCCTTGGCGATCCGGCTGCATTGCAGCGTCATGCAACTTGGCTGGCGGCGCTGGCGATCCGCAATTTTCATGCGGAATTCCTCGATGCCGAAACCGACGAAGAAAAGCAGCGCCTGGAATTGCTGCGGCATCGCATCCGCAAGGCGCTGGCCAAGCTGCCGCAAAGCGGCGATGCGCCGACCGGCCTGCTGACCCTGCTGGGCTGCTACCGGCCGCTTTATCGCGAGGATTTCGCCGGCTTGCTGCCCGCGCTGGCTTGGCCGGACAATCTGCACGAGATGAAGCGCATCCTGCTGAGCGAGCCGCTGCGCGAAATCGCCATCGCCGCCGAATTGTCGGCGCTCACGCCGATCGAGGATGCCACCAGCCGCGATGTGCGCGCGATGTATGAGGAAAGCCCGTTTCCGCGCTGGAACCAGCCGGTGCTGGGCAACGACATGCCCTTGGCCCGCCATCTGCGCGCGCTGCTGCCCTTGCAGACGATCCCGGAATTCCATGTCGAGCGGCCGCATGTGCTGATTGCCGGCTGCGGCACAGGCTTGCAAGCCATCCTGGCCGCCACCACCTACCGCAATGCCGATGTGCTGGCGATAGACCTGAGCCGCGCCAGCCTGGCCTATGGCAAGCGTAAAGCGACCGAACTCGGCATACCCGGCCTGCGCTTCGCCCAAGCCGACATCCTGAAGCTCGGCAGCCTGCCGGATCGTTTCGATGTGATCGAATCCTTCGGCGTGCTGCATCACCTGCGCGAGCCGGCCGCCGGCCTGGCGCAATTGACCATGCTGCTGAAGCCCGGCGGCTATATGATGCTGGGGCTGTATAGCGAGATCGGCCGCCGCGACGTGGTGGCGGGGCGGCGGGGGTTAGCCAAGCATGGCTATAGCGACGCGCCCGACGATATCCGCCGCTTCCGCGCCGATCTGGAACGGCTGGACCCGGATCTGACCGAACGGCTGCGCCGCTCAAGCGCCTTCCACAGCCTGTCGGATTTGCGCGATCTGGTCTTCCATCGCCAGGAACATCGCTATTTCCCGCATCAGCTGGAAAGCCTGATCCACGATGCCGGGCTGCATTTCCTAGGCTTCGATTTCACCACGCCGGATACGCTGGCGCAGTATCGCCGGCAATACCCGGAGGATCCGCGCGCCGTCGACTTCAGCCATTGGGCGGAGTTCGAACGGCAGAATCCCGATCTGTTCGCGAATTGCTATCGCTTCTGGCTGCGCAAGCCGAACTAGGTGCGGACCCTAGGGTCAGCCCGCGGCGTATTTCTTGAAGCGCGCGGCAAGGTCGCGGCAATGGCGCGCCAGCAATGCCTGGTCGATGCCGACGGCAACGAAGGTGAAACCGGCATCGAGATAGCGCTTCGCATCATCTTCGTTGGTCGCCAGGATGCCGGCCGGCTTGCCGGCCGCCTTGCAAAGCTGCAACGCCTTCATAATCGCCGCCTGGGCCTCCGGATGTCCGGGATTGCCCAAATGGCCCACATCGGCCGACAGATCGGACGGGCCGATGAAAATGCCGTCGATGCCGTCCAGCTTGGCGATTTCGGGAATTCGCTGCACGGCCGGCATGGTTTCGACCTGCACGATCAGGCCGAGTTCCTGCTCGGCGGTGTGCAGGTAATCGGCAACCAGACCATAGCGGCTGGCCCGCTGGATGGCGGAAACGCCGCGGATGCCCTTGGGCGGATAGCGCGTCGCCCGCACCGCATCGGCCGCCTCGGCTTCATCCTGCACGAAAGGCAGCAGCAGGTTGGGCGAGCCGATATCGAGATAGCGCTTGATCAGCACGGGGTCGTTCCAGGCCGGCCGCACCACCGGGCTTGCCGTATTGGCATCCACCTGCATGGCCTGCAATTGCTGCTGCACCATCGGCAATTCATTGGGCGAATGCTCGGTATCCAGCACGATCCAATCGAAGCCGCTGGAGGCCAGGATTTCCGCCACGATATTGCTGCATAGCGAGCACCACAGACCGATCTGCGGCCGGCCTTCGGCCAAGGCATGCTTGAAAGGATTGCGCGGAATACGCATGGACAGACGCTCCTCACCCATTATTCGTTATTGTTGCCGCCGCACCGTCTAAAACAGATTGACGTTGAATTGCCGGCAAATCATATCGCCTGCCTGTCTCCACGCCAACATTCCCGCCCGGCCCAGGACCGCCCGGATATACGCCAGCCGGCGGCGGCGCCGAACAAACCGCCAGGGCACAAGGCATTACAGCCCGCTGGAAACCCGGGCCCGCCGCCGTTTACCATTTTTCTTCATCAATGAGGCGTTTCGCTCCCTACACGTCCAATATTTGCGTTAAACAATACTAACAACCGCTGTTTATTGGCTCGATTTATTTTCGCGATTATCTTCTCGGCTTTGGCTAGTGTTTGGTATAACACCCGCTAGTCCGATTTCGCCTGGA
>JAYSEE010000184.1:0-7340 GCA_041914045.1 Ferrovibrio sp.
CATCGTCGACGAATACAAGCGGCTCAAACTGCTCTGCGAGATCAATGTGCGCGAGCAGGTGGTCAATCTCGCCAAGACCACCATCGTGCAGAATGCCTGGACGCGCGGCCAGGAATTGAACCTGCATGGTTGGGTCTACGGCATATCGAATGGCCTGGTACGCGATCTAGGTTGCAGCGTGAACGGTCCCGATGGTTTGGCGGCGATTCACCATACCCGGCCCGACAAAGCTTAACGGCGCGCCGCTAAAACATATTAATCGCGCGGCTTCAATGCCTTAGCCTGCGTTGACAGGTTCGGGCGGCTTCTCTATGGTCCGCCCCCGCCGCTCCTCCTGGGCTTGCAATCGGACTTGCCGGCGGGCTTGCAGACAGGGGCATGCGTTACGATATTGAATCCAGGCAGCATCCGTGTAGGATCATTGCCAGTAGGATTGTTGAACCGCACCGAACGTATAAATCGGATAACGGCAGATCATGAAAATCCTCATCTCGGGTAAGCAGGTGGATCTCGGCGACGCATTGCGCGCCCATGTCACCGAAAAGCTCAACGCAGCCGTCAGCAAATATATGGACAAGGCCGTCGAGGCCAGCGTCGTCTTCAGCCGGGAAGGCAGCATGTTCCGCTGCCATTGCTCCGTGCATGTCGGCGCCAATATCGACATGCAGGCCGATGCCGAGGATGCGGAAATCTACGCCAGCTTCGATCTGGCGGTGGAGAAACTCGCCAAGCAGGTGCGGCGCGATAAGCGCAAGCGCCGCAACCATCACGCCGGCAAACCGGGACAGCTTGCTTCGGCGTGAAGCGCCGTTGCATCCGTCTGCCGGCTGTAGAGGCTACGCATCCATGGAAATCCACGATCTGCTGACCCCTGATGGCGTGATCGCCAACCTCAAGGCGAACAGCAAGAAGCAGGCCTTGCAGGAACTGGCGGCGCGCGCGGCGCGCATCACCGGCCTGCATGAGCGGCAGATATTCGACACGCTGCTCGAACGCGAGCGGCTGGGCACCACCGGCGTGGGCAATGGCATCGCCATTCCGCATGGCCGGCTGGGCGGCCTGAACAAGCTGCATGCGCTGTTCGCCCGCGTGGAGCGCCCGATTGATTTCGATTCCATCGACGAAATGCCGGTGGATCTGATGTTCCTGCTGCTGGCGCCGGAATCGGCTGGCGCGGACCATCTCAAGGCGCTGGCCCGGGTGTCGCGCCTGCTGCGCGACAAGACCATGTGCGAAAAGCTGCGCGGCGCCGACGGCCCGGATGCGCTTTACGCCTTGCTCACCGACACGCCGGCCAGCCACGCGGCTTAATTTAAGCTCCGGCGCGCGGCTTAAATAACAATCGTCATGCCCGTATTTGTTACGGGCATCCATGGTTCGGCAGCGGTCATGCGTCAGGCATGGACCACCGGAACAAGTCCGGTGGTGACGGCATTTTTTCAGTGGATGCTGACCGGCTGCAATTCATGCTGGAGCGCGGCGGCGAAGGCGATTTCGCGTTCCGGCGCGATGCCCAGTTGCTGGCCGCTGGCGGAGAAGATGCCGAAGGCGGCGCCGTCCGGCGTCTCGATCGGGCGCACATAAGCCAGCACCGGCGCGCCGAGATTGGCGAAATCCTCGGGCGATAGCTGGATCTGCGAATTCTTGATGGTCTGTTCAGGCATGGCTGCCTCCTTTACGCACTCTCTTCGGCCCTGAGATATCCGGATGGAAATCAGCGGCCATTCACGCCCAGCGGCCCGTCCTCGGCGCCGCCATCGCGAATCTTGATCTGGCGGATCTGCTGCTGCGGCTTGGGCCGGGTGAGGTCGATATGCAGCAGGCCATTGGCCAGGCTGGCGCCCGTCACCTCGATGCCGTCGGCCAGCACGAATGCGCGCTGGAATTGCCGCGCCGCGATGCCGCGATGCAGGTAAACCCGATCCTTGTCCTCGGCCTGCTTGCCGCGCAGGATCAGCTGGTTGTCTTCCACCAGAACGGTCAGGTCGCTCATGGTGAAGCCGGCCACGGCCAGGGTGATGCGCAGGCCGTCTTCGCCGGTCTGCTCGATATTGTAGGGGGGATAGCCATCGGCCCCGGCCTTGCCGGCGCGCTCGATCATGCGTTCCATATGATCGAAGCCCAGCAGCAGCGGGCTGGAAAACAGCGATAGGCGCGACATCGAAAAACCCCTTGCGAAAGCGAGTTCGGTCGGCAGGGCCCGCATAGGCACCCTGCCATGGTATTTCAGATGGGGTGTCCGCCCTTGCGGTTCAAGCCCCTTCCCGGCAGGATGCCTCTCGCGGATTCAAAGACTTGGTAGGGAGGGAAGGGTCGTGAGTGCAGAGAGTACGGCAATCGGCACGGGTGCGGTAATCGGTACAGTGGCGGTGATCGGCGCCGGCGCCATGGGGCGCGGCATCGTTCAGGTAAGCATCCAGGGCGGCATGCGCGTGCTGCTGTTCGATGCCATGGCCGGGGCCGCCGCCAAGGGCGCCGAGGCCGTGAAAGCCCAGCTCGACAGCCTGGTCGCCAAGGGCCGTCTGCCGGCCGCTGAAGCCGAGGCCGCCAAGGCCCGGCTGACGGTGGTGGATGCTCTGGAAGCGCTGGCGCCGGCCGATCTCGCCGTGGAGGCCATCGTCGAAAATCTTGCCGTGAAGCAGGAGTTGTTCGGCAAGCTGGAAGCCATCCTGCGGCCCGATGCGCTGCTCGCCTCCAATACGTCTTCGCTGCGCATCGCCTTGATCGCGCGCAATTGCAAGCATCGCGAGCGCATCGCCGGGCTGCATTTCTTCAACCCGGTGCCGCTGATGAAGCTGGTCGAGGTGATCCGCGCGCCGGCCACGTCGGATGCCACGGTGGCTGCTCTGGTGAAGGCAGGCGAACGCATGGGCCGCGTGCCGGTGGTGGTGCAGGATAGCCCGGGCTTCCTGGTCAATCTCGGCGGCCGCGCTTATACGCAGGAAGCCTTGCGCATCGTTTCCGAAGGCGTCGCCACGCCGGCCCAGGTGGATGCCATCATGCGCGATGTCTGGGGCTTCCGCATGGGCCCCTTCGAGCTGATGGACCTGACCGGCATTGATGTGAATTTCCCGGTCAGCCAGATCATCCATGAAGGCTATTTCTACGACCGCCGGCTGGCCACCGCGCCGTTGCATCAGGCGATGGCGGAAAGCGGCCAATACGGCCGCAAGACCGGCCAGGGTTTCTTCCGCTATGGCGAGGGCGGCAAGGGCGAATTCCCCAGCGCCGACGCGGTGTCGGATTCCGCGCCGATCACCCGGGTGGCGCTGGCCGAGGACGACCAGGCATTGGCCGAATTGCTGCGCGAACTGGGCTTCGAGGTTTCCGGCTTCGACGACGGCCAGAGCCCGATCCTCTGCGCGCCGCTGGGCGAGGATATCTCCTCCTACGCGGCGCGGCGCGGCTTCGATCATCGCCGGCTGTTCGGCCTCGATCTCACCGGCCGCATTGATCAGCGCCTTACCTTGATGCAGGCGCCGGGCGCGGTGCGGGCCCTGCGCGATGGCCTGGTGGCGCAGTTCAACGCCGCCGGCCGCAAGCTCTGCACGATCTTCGACTCGCCGGGCTTCGTCGCCCAGCGCATCGCCGCCATGGTGGCCAATCTAGGCTGCGAGATGGCGCAGATCCGCGTGGCTTCGCCCGCCGATATCGACAAGGGCATGATGCTGGGCCTGAATTATCCGTTGGGGCCGCTGGCGCTGACTGATCGCATGGGCCCCGGCGCCGTGCTGGAAATCCTCACCCAGCTGCAAAGCATCTCCGGCGACGACCGCTATCGCCCCAGCCTCTGGCTGCGCCGCCGCGCTCAGCTCGGCCTATCGGCGCTGACGGAGGATTGATAAGCCTAACCCGCGCGCAGGCCCAGGCCTAATCCGCGCGCAGGCGCAGGAAGGGCACCGGCTGGTCGAAGCCTTTCAGCTCGGCGGTTTCGCTCTGCGCGGCGCGGCCTTGCAGCAGCGGCCAGACCGCCGGGTCATGCGCCAGGCTTTCCGACAATACGATCTCGCCGCCGCGGCTTTTGCCTTGCAGGCGGGCGGCGAGATTGACCGTCGAGCCGAAATAATCCAGGCGGTCGTTCAAATTCACCGCGATGCAGCGGCCGCCATGCAGGCCCATTTTCAGGATCACCGCCTCGGTGACGGGCCGGCCCTCGCGCGCGGTCTTGATATGGTATTTGCGGTTCAGCTTGTCGATGCCGCCTTGCACCGCCAAAGCCGCGCGCATGGCCTGCGCCGGATCGGCAAACGCCGCCATCACCGCATCGCCGATGGTTTTCACCAGCGCGCCGTCGTATTCGCGCACCACTTCGGCCAGATAGGCGAAATGCCGCCGCACCATGCGATAGGCGGCGCCGTCGCCCATGCGCTCGTATAAAGCGGTGGAGCCTTCCAGATCGGTGAACATCAAGGTCACATGATCAATGCCGACATCCTCGCCGGGATGCAGCACCTGCGCAGGCAGCAGGTCGCGGAAGGCTTGTAGGGTGGTCACTTCATGGGCGGTCAGCGCATCGCGCCGCCATTCGCGGCTTTCGATCACCAGCGACAGCATGCGATGGCTGGCATTCTCCATGCGCACGCGGCCTTCGGGCGCGGGCGCCCCGGGCCGGATGCCGAAGCTCTCGCCATCATCATTGGCGATCACGGCGGGAAAGCCCTTGCCGTCATGCTGCACGATGCTTTCGCCCCTGAGAGGATGGCCGGGCTGCAAGGCGCGGATGCGGTATTCGCCAGCCGGCAGGTCGGCCGCCACTTCGCGGCTCTCGCCGGGCTCCAGATGCTGCTGCACCAGAATATGGCGCGAGACATGCGGCCCGCCCATGCAGAATTCGCCCAGGCTGAGCGGCCGCAGGCTGGCGGCGGGCTGGAAGGCGATTTCCACATTGCGGGTGAAGTCGCGCTCGTAATCAATGTTGCAGGAGGGGCAATGCGCGCCGCGCGGCAGCTTGTCCAGCGTCGCCACCTGATTCTTCGCGCCGCCGCAGCGCGGGCAGAGCAGGCTCCAGCTCATGGTGAGCATGCCGCGCCGGGTGGCGTCCAGGCAAAGCTCGGCCACATCGCGCGGCGGCGCATGCCAGGCTTCCGCCAGTTTGCGCGGCCGCATGCGGATGAGATCCACTTCCTGCGCGGTGGCGATGGTATCGGCCAGCTTGCCGGCCAGGCCATGGGCATAATTGCCGGCTGCCAGTTCGGCGCTCAGCGCCTGCAAACGCTCGGGCGCGCCTTGCGGCAAGGCGGGCGGCTGATAATCGAACACCACGGGCCGCAGGCCGCGGGCATGTTCGCCGGCCTGCCGCACCATCGCTTCGATGGCGGCGCCGGATTTGCGCAGCAGCCCGGTCAGCATCAGCAGCCGGCCCAGCAAGCCCCCCGGCAGACGACTGGGCGCCGCCTGGATCGTATAGCTGAGCTTGCTGCCCCCGGCTTCCGGCTCGATCTGCAAATCGACGCCGAAATAAGCCAGCGGTCCGCGCCGGAATACCCGCATGTTGCGAAAGCTCTTGCCCGCCACCCATTCATAGGGCCGGTCATCCCATTCCACCTTCACGCCGCGAAAATTGGCGCGGGCATCGCGGCGCACGGAACCGTCGGGCTGGGGAATTTCCTCCACGTCGTAACGCGGCGTACCGGCGGCTTCATTGAAGCGCGCGGTATCGGAAAGCAGCGGCCAGAGCTGATCGGGCGGCGCCGGCAGATGCCAGATCCAGGTTTGCTGCTGATGGCCCGGGGCTTTTACTAGGGCGTCTTCTGTGGCGGTTTCCATGCCGGCAACATAGCATGCCGCCGCAGGAAAGGCTTGTGCGCGGCGTCACGCTTACTGCTGTTGCGACAAGCCTTGTTGCTGGCCCTGCTGCTGAGGTTTTTGCGGCGCCTGCTGCAATTCCGCCGGCGGTTGCGGCGGATTGGCTTCCAGGCGTTCGATCACCTTGTCGAGGCGGTTTTCCGGCGGGCGCATCGGCATCGCCGGATCGGCCAGTTCGCGCGGGGCGGTCGGCAGCGAGCGGCCGGCCAGCAGATAGGGGTCGCGGTCGGCATAGCAATCCACGCCGCCCAGGCTTTTGAAGCAATGCACTTCATCGCGGTCGGTGGGCTTGAAGCGCGACACGCAATATTCGCCGTATTCCAGGATGTTGAACAGGCCGCATTCCACGTCGTAGCGTTTCTCCACCCGGTTCACCACAACGCCGGCGCCCAGGCTGAGCGCGGCATTGGTGCCGGCCGGCGGCAATGGCGAAGAGCAGCCGCCCAGCATGGGCAGCAGCAGCAGGCAGAGCAGGGCGATCAGGCGGTATTCCATCGACATGGCAGGTCTCGTCGGTTCTCGGCGGGTCTCGCTGCGGTCGGCCATTTCTGGCGACCGGCCCATTCCGGGCCTGCCCATATAAAGCCATCTGTCTGAAATGCCGGTTAAGGAACAGGGTTAAAAAAGCTTTAAAAAGGCTATTCCTGCCGGGGCTGCATCATCAGGATGCGGAAGGTGGTGCCCAGCGGGCCGGTGCGCGCCAGTTCCAGTTCGCCGCCATGGCCGCGGATCAGCTCGCGCGCAATCGCCAGGCCCAGGCCGCTGCCGCCTTCGCGCGCGCCGCCTCGGAAGGGCTCGAACAGATGGGCGCGGGCCGCGTTGCTCAGGCCGCTGCCGGTATCGGCGATTTCAACGGCCACGCGGCCATCCAGCTCGGCGGCGTTGACCCGGATTTCGCCGCCCTGGGATGCGCCCTGGGGCATCGCCTGAATGGCGTTGCGCAGCAGATTCATCAGCACGCGATAAAGCTGATCGGGATCGGCATAGACGGTCAAGTCCGGCGGCACGCGATTTTTCCAGGCCAGATCGCTGCGTTCATGCAGGGCCAGCGCGGCGGCCACATCCTCGGCCAGGCGGAACAGCAGAACCGGCTCCGGCTCGGGCGGCCGTTCCTCGGCCTTGCCGTAGCGCAGGGTCTGGGCGCAGAGCGCGATGGCGCGGTCCAGGCTGTCCACCAGGCGCGGCACGGCCTGGCGTACGGTGGGATCGTCGGAGGCAGCGAGGCGATCCGACACCAATTGCGCCGAGGCCAGCATGTTGCGCAGATCATGGCTGATCTTGCTCACCGCCACGCCGAGTTGCGCCAGCCGGCCGCGCTGGGTCAGCGCCTGGCGCAGATCGTGCTGCATGCTGCGCAATTCGCGTTCGGCCAGGCCGAGTTCGTCGTTGCGGCCGCTCGCCGCGATGATCTGGTTCACATCTTCCGGCGCGGCGCGGAAACCCACGATGCTGCGGGTCAGCCGCTGCATCGGCCGCACCAGCAGCCAGCGCAGGCTGAGATAGACCAGCGAGGCCGTGAAGCCGGAGATGCCCAG
>JAYSEE010000185.1:0-7325 GCA_041914045.1 Ferrovibrio sp.
CGGTTGAAGGACAAGGTGCAATTGGTGCATGAGATGAAGACGATGCCTTGGGGCAACAAGACGTTTCAGTTTCGCGACCCGGAGGGAAGCGCAGTGTCGTTCTACATGCCGGAAACGGAAGCAGCCAAAAAACGCTTTGCCTCACGATAGAGATGGCGCCGTATATAAAGAACCAATCTTTGCGCTGCGTGGCGAGCATCAGCTTTCGAAATCCGCATCTGACCCCACGAACGACGGAAATGGCGATGCTATATATTGCCGCCTAAGTCATCAGCCCAGTGAAGACTCCTCCTTCCGAGAACAAATTCTCGATGCTGCTCGTACTCAGTTGAGGCGCTTTGGCGAAGCGAAGACGAATGTCGTCGATATCGCCCACGCCCTGGGAACGTCGCAC
This sequence comes from Ferrovibrio sp., assembly GCA_041914045.1. Lineage (GTDB taxonomy): Bacteria > Pseudomonadota > Alphaproteobacteria > Ferrovibrionales > Ferrovibrionaceae > Ferrovibrio. The sequence goes on from JAYSEE010000185.1 coordinate 395, forward strand.
ACCACTATCTATCGTCACTTCCGCTCCAAGGCGGAGATATTCGACGCTGTGGTGGCGGAAGCCATGCACAACGAAGAAGAGCAGAGGCGGTAATGACCGCCTGAATAATTCCTATTCGGTTATAAACAAGTCAGATTTTCCTCACGAATTCCGACTTCAAGCTCATTGCCCCGAAGCCATCGATTTTGCAGTCAATGTCATGATCCGCATCGACCAGGCGAATATTCTTGACCTTGGTCCCTATCTTCACGACCCCGCCCGATCCCTTGAGTTTCAGGTCTTTGATGACGGTGACGGTATCTCCATCTTGCAGCACGTTGCCGGCGGCATCGCGGTAAACACGTTCGTCCGACTCAGCGGCGGCCCCGGTGACGGCCTCGGTGACGGCCTCGGCCTGAACCAGCCATTCGTTGCCGCATTCGGGGCAGATGTAGAGCCCGCTGCCATCTTCATAGGTGAGGCTGGATTGGCATTTGGGACAAAGGGGAAGAATGCTCATATCAAAAAATCCTAGAATCTTGCTCCGGCATATCCGAGAACCCACCCGATACCATGCCTGCATCACTGGCACGGTCATGGTATCGGCGTTTTTCTATACGGCATGCCTTCCGCACACCGTGAAAAATACCATTAATGATATGAGACATATAGTTATTGAGCCAAAATCTTTGAAATTAAATCAACAACTTATAAAAAAACTCACTCCCACTCAATCGTGCCCGGCGGCTTCGACGTAATGTCATACGTCACGCGGTTGATGCCGCGCACTTCGTTGATGATGCGGGTGGCGACGCGGCCCAAAAAGTCGTGCGGGAATGGGAAGTAATCCGCCGTCATGCCATCGGTTGAGGTGACGGCGCGGAGCGCGCAGGCCTGATCGTAGGTTCGGCCATCGCCCATCACGCCCACGGTGCGCACCGGCAGCAGCACGGCGAAGGCCTGCCAGATCTGGTCATACAAACCCGAGCGGCGGATTTCGTCGAGATAGACGGCATCCACTTCGCGCAGCAGGTCCAGCTTCTCGCGCGTGATGTCGCCCGGAATGCGGATGGCGAGGCCCGGGCCGGGGAAAGGATGCCGGCCGACCAGGCTTTCCGGCAGGCCGAGTTCACGGCCCAGCATGCGCACTTCGTCCTTGAACAATTCGCGCAAAGGCTCGACCAACTGCATGTTCATGCGCGCCGGCAGGCCGCCCACATTGTGGTGCGACTTGATGGTGACGCTGGGGCCGCCGGTGAAGCTGATGCTTTCGATCACGTCGGGATAGAGCGTGCCTTGCGCCAGGAATTCGGCGCCGCCGATCTTCTTCGCCTCGACCTCGAACACGTCGATGAACAGGCCGCCGATGGTCTTGCGCTTCACTTCCGGATCGCTGACCCCGGCCAGCTTGCCGAGGAAAAGTTCCGAGGCGTCGTTATGCACCAGCGGGATATTGTAATGATCGCGGAACAGGCGCACGACCTCCTCGGCCTCGCCCTTGCGTAGCAGGCCATGATCGACGAACACGCAGGTGAGCTGATCGCCGATGGCTTCGTGGATCAACACGGCAGCCACCGAGGAATCCACGCCGCCGGACAGGCCGCAGATCACCTTGCCCTTGCCGACCTGTTCGCGGATTTTGGCAATCGCTTCGTTGCGGAAGCCCTTCATGGTCCATTCGCCCGAACAGCCCGCCACCTTGCGCACGAAATTGCGCAGCAGCTTGGCGCCATCCAGCGTATGCATCACTTCCGGGTGGAATTGCACGGCGTAGATCTTGCGCGCGTCGTTGGCGATGGCGGCATAGGGCGAACCGTCGCTGACGCCCACCACGCGGAAGCCATCGGGGATTTTGGTGATCTTGTCGCCATGGCTCATCCAGACCTGGTGTTTCTCGCCCTTGGTCCAGACGCCGTCGAACAGGCCGCAATCATCCTTGATTTCGAGGAAGGCGCGGCCGAATTCGCGGTGATGGCCGGTCTCCACGCTGCCGCCCTGCTGCATGCAGATGGTCTGCTCGCCATAGCAGATGCCGAAGATCGGCAGGCCGAGATCGAAGGCCTTCTGCGGCGCGCGCGGCGAGAATTCTTCCGTGGTGGAGGCCGGGCCGCCGGAGAAGATGATGCCTTTCAGAATGCCATGTTCGCTTTCGATGGTCAGCGCGGCTTCCGCCTTCTGGAAGGGCACGATCTCGCAATACACGCCGGCCTCGCGCACGCGTCGGGCAATCAACTGCGTTACCTGCGAACCGAAATCGACAATCAGAATACGCTCGGCCATCGCTGCCGCTCACCTTTCCTGGAGGCTGATAATATTCAGCTCGGTTTGGCCGCCTTGTAGGCGGCGATCTTGGTCTTCAACTCGGTATACTCGGCGCAGCCGAAGCTGCAAAGGCTGTCCAGCTTCTTAAGCTGTTCCTCCGCCTTGGGCAGATCGTTGGCTTTGAGATAGGCCTCGCCCAGATATTCATGGGCGCCGCGATGCTTGGGGTCGATGGCCAGGGCCTTGCCATAGGCATCGAAAGCCGCCGGCAGATTGCCGTTGTTGCGCTGGGCGAAGCCGAGCCAGTTGAAGGCGTCGGCGTTCTTGGCATCCTTGGCCACCACGGATTCCAGCAGCGGAATGGCCCCCGCCCAATTCTTGGCGTCGATGGCCTTCTTGGCGGCATCGAGATTGGGATCGGCCTTAGCCGGCTCGGCGGTGGCCGGCGCGCCGCCGCCGCCCATGGCGAAAACCGGCTGGGCGAGGCCCAAGCCGAGAGCCAAGGCGGACATAACGGCAAAACGGGTGATAGTCTTCATGGCGAACCTCCTGCCTGTTTCGGTCATTATAGCAGCTTCCGTCATGGTTGGCGCTGCATCACGGCGGCGAAGAAACCGTCGGTATCGTGCCGGAGCGGCGAAAGCCGCAGCCGATCCTCGCCGAACGGACAATCCGTGGATAGCGCCTGCCGCCAGGCTTGGGCCAGGGGGATCGGCCGCACATCCGCGTGAGAGGCCAGGAATTCGTCCACCGGCTGATCATTCTCGAAGCCGAAGATCGAGCAGGTGGCATATAGCAGCAGCCCGCCGGGCCGCAGCAGCCGGGCGCCCTGACGCAGCAGGTCGGCCTGGGCGGCGCGCAGGTCGTCGAGCGCCGCCGCGCCGAAGCGCCAGCGGGTTTCGGGGTTGCGCCGCCAGGTGCCGCTGCCCGAACAAGGCACATCCAGCAGCACGCGATCGGCCTGGCCTTCCATGGCCTCCAGCAAGGCCGGCAGTTTATCCGGCCCGCAGGTTTCCACGATATCCAGCCCGGCGCGCGCAAGGCGGGGTTTCAGGCGGTCCAGCCTGCGGCCATCGCGGTCGGCGGCGATCAGGCGGCCTTTGTTGCGCATCTGCGCGCCGAGCAGCAGGGTTTTGCCCCCCGCCCCGGCGCAAAGGTCGATCACGGTTTCGCCGGGCTTCGCGCCGAGCAGCAAGCCGGCAAGCTGGGCGGCTTCGTCCTGCGGCTCGACCAGCCCATCGGCATAAAGCGGATGGCCATCCAGCCGCACCTGCTTTTCCAGCCGGATGCCCAGCGGCGAATAGGGCGTCGGCGCGGCGGCGATGCCCTCGGCGGCAAGCTGCTCAAGGATCGCGGCGCGGCTGGCCTTCAGGCTGTTCACCCGCAAATCCAGCGGCGCGCGGCCATTCAGCGCGGCCAATTCGGCCTCCAGGTTTTCGCCGAATTGCTCGGCCGCCAGATCGCAAAGCGCGGGCGGCAGATTCACTTTCGCCCAAAGCGGCGCCTGATCGGCCGGCGGCATGGCGGCGATGGCGGCGCGTTCGGCATCATCGAGTTTCGCCGGCGCATGCACGCTGCCATCGCAGAGCGTTTCGGCGGCATCCAACGAAAGCTCTGGATCGGCCAGCGCGAAATGCCGGGGCGTGAGATCGAGCCCCGCCTGCTCCAGCCGCCAGCGCCGCAGGCCCTGCTGGCGCAGACCGGCATAGACCAACTCGCTCACCGCGCGACGGTCTTTCGATCCGGCATAGCGGTTATGGCGCTGCCAATCGGCCAGCAGACGGTCTGCCGCGCGGTTGGAACCGAGCACGGCGCCGAGGATTTCCATCGCGGCGGCGAGGCGGGCCTGGGGCCGCATGCCGCCTTAATTATCCTGCCGATAATTCGGCGCTTCGCGGGTGATCGCCACATCATGCACATGGCTTTCGCGCAGGCCGGCCGAGGTGATGCGCAGGAAGGTGCAGCGCGTGCGCATGGCTTCCAGATCGGCATTGCCGGTATAGCCCATCGCCGCGCGCAAGCCGCCCACCAGCTGATGCAGGATGGTGCCCACCGGGCCCTTATAGGGCACGCGGCCCTCGATGCCTTCCGGCACCAGCTTCAGCTTGTCGGAGACTTCCTGCTGGAAATAGCGATCCGCTGAACCGCGCCCCATGGCGCCGATCGAGCCCATGCCGCGATAGGATTTATACGAGCGGCCCTGATACAGGAACACTTCGCCGGGCGCTTCGTCGGTGCCGGCCAGCAGCGAGCCGATCATGCAGCAATCGGCGCCGGCGGCGATGGCCTTGGCCACATCGCCGGAAAACTTGATGCCGCCATCGGCGATCACCGGCACGCCCGCCTTCTGCGACACGGAAACGGCATCCAGCACGGCGGTCAGCTGCGGCACGCCCACGCCGGCCACGATGCGCGTGGTGCAGATCGAGCCCGGGCCGATGCCCACCTTCACGGCATCCACGCCGGCATCAATCAAGGCCTGCGCGCCTTCGGCGGTGGCGACATTGCCGCCCACCACCTGGGTGGAGTTGGAGCGCTTCTTGATTTCGGCGATGGTGCGCAGCACGCCGGCGCTATGGCCATGCGCGGTATCGACGACCAGCACATCGACGCCGGCGGCGATCAAGGCTTCGGCGCGGGCCAGGCCATCGTCGCCCACCGAAGTGGCGGCGGCCACGCGCAGGCGGCCCTGCTCGTCCTTGGCGGCGTTGGGGTATTTCTGCGCCTTCTCGATATCCTTCACGGTGATGAGGCCCACGCAATGGCCCTGCTCGTCCACCACCAGCAGCTTTTCGATGCGGGCCTGATGCAGCAGGCGCTTGGCCTCTTCCATCCGCACGCCTTCGCGCACCGTCACCAGGCGATCCTTGGTCATCAATTCGCGCACCGGCTGGCTCATATCGGTGGCGAAACGCACATCGCGGTTGGTGAGGATGCCCACCAGCTTGCCGCGCTCGCCTTCCGTCACCGGAATGCCATGGATGCCGTAGCGCTCCATCATCGCCAGCGCATCGGCCAAGGTGGCGTCCGGCATGATGGTGAGCGGATTGACCACCATGCCGCTTTCGAATTTCTTGACGGCGGCCACTTCACGGGCCTGTTCCTCGATGGTGAGATTCTTATGCACCACGCCGATGCCGCCGGCCTGGGCCATGGCGATCGCCATGCGCGCCTCGGTAACGGTATCCATCGCCGACGAGATCAGCGGAATGTTGAGCTGGATCGTGCGGGTCAGCCGCGTGCGGGTATCCACCTGGCTGGGCAGCACTTCGGAAGCGCCGGGCTGCAGCAGCACATCGTCGAACGTATAGGCTTCGCGGAATTTCATACTGTCCTCGCTTGTTCCGCCTCGGCGGCGAAATCGCCGCCGATTACGCGTTGCAGGCTTTCGCGCATCAGGTTGGGATAGGCTTGCTTCATGCCTTGCAGCCAATCGGCATAGGGCAGATCAGAGAACTGGCCGCGATCGGCCACGTATTCCATATGGCGGCGCTGATCGGCATCGAAGGGATGGAAAATCGAATCCTGTTCGCCGTCGAATTCCAGCGGCAGCACGCGGAACTTTTCGCAGAGTTCGATATTGAAAGCCGGCGTGGCCTTCACCCAGCGGCCATCGAGCAGTAATTCGGTATAGCCGTGATAGAAGAATATATCGGTGCCCATCAGTTCGCGCAGGCGCGGCGTGGCCAGATGGTTCTTCACATCCGCCAGGCCGATGCGCGACGGGATATTCAGCGCACGCGCCACGGCGGCCAGCAGCAACGCCTTGGATACGCAAAAGCCGCGCCCGGTTTCCAGCACGCGGCTTGATGGAATACGGATCGTAGAGGAACCTGTCGCGCACCGCGTAATAGGCGGCGACAGCGCGCGCCTTGGGATCGGCGATCTCTGCGAAGGGCGCCGCGAAGGCGCGCACGGCCGGATGGTCGCTATCAATAAAGGGGGTGGCGGCAAGGTAGGCCTGCTCCACCGTGTTGTCGGTTTCGTCCGACACGGTCATGGGAGACTCCGTGGTTCCTTGCCGCGGAGGATATAGACGGCTTTGCGGCTGCCGTAAAGCCACGAATATCAGGGTTGCGCTACAAGCATAGATCGCCGGGAATCAATGCCTTACGGCGAATCGCCACGGAATCCGGTGGCGATCACATAGCTTTCGGCACTATCCGCCCGGCTGGCCGGCGGCTTCACATGGCGTACAATGCGGAAATCCCGCTTCATGGCATTCAGCAATTCGTTTTCGGTGCCGCCGCGCAGCACCTTGGCCACGAAGCAGCCGCCCGGCGCCAGCACCCGGCGGGCCAGATCCAGCGCCGCCTCGCACAAGGCCATGATGCGGATATGGTCGGTCTGGCGATGGCCGGTGGCCGGCGACGCCATGTCGGACAACACAGCATCCACTTGCCCGCCCAGGGCCTCCATCACCTTGATATCCGCGCCCTCGCTGAGAAAGTCGAGCTGCATCACCGTGGCGCCGGGCAGGTCGGGCATCGGGTTGATATCGACGGCCAGCACCGAACCGCCGCCCTTCTCGCCCGCCTTCACGCGCTGCACCGCCACCTGGCTCCAGCCGCCCGGCGCGGCGCCGAGATCGACCACCCGGCTGCCCGGCCGCATCAGTTTGTATTTGTCGTCCAGTTCCGCCAGCTTCCAGGCCGCGCGGCTACGATAGCCGGCGCTCTTGGCCGCCAGC
>JAYSEE010000186.1:0-7195 GCA_041914045.1 Ferrovibrio sp.
CCCTTCGCCGTGGCGGCTTCATGCTGCCGCTTCTGTTCGGCCAGGATGGCCACGTCCATTTCCTCCACATCATGCAGGCGTTGCGGCCAATAGCCCTGGCGGATGCAGATGATGCAGCGGATGCTCTCGGCCAGGCCCTGGAAAAACAGGATCGCGCCGGTGAGCGGGATCAGCGCCTTCAACGGAAAGACCGGCACGCCGGCCGGGCTGAAAATGCTGAGTTCGCGGAACATCACCGACATCTTGGCGAAATTCCAGCCCGACCAGATGAAGGCCAGGATAGCCGGAAAAAAGAATAAGATGTAGAGCAGCAGGTCGATGCTGGCCTGCCAGCGCGGCTTCCACAGCCGATAGATCACATCGGCGCGGACATGGCCGTTGCGCGACAATGTGTAGGCGCCGGCCATCAGGAACAGCGCGCCATAGGTGATGTAGCTGATGTCGAAGGCCCAAGTGGTGGGCGCGCCCAGCAGATAGCGCATGAAAACTTCGTAGCTGGTGCCTAATGTGAGCACCAGGATCAACCAACCGAAACTCTTGCCGATCCAGGCGCTCAGCAGATCAATGAACAACAAGATGCGTGTCATGCGCGATCATCCATGCAATGGGAAACAGGGGATTCCGTGCAATGGCGGCAGCACAAGGGCGGCGCCTTGCGGCACCGCCCTCCATGCTTTGCAATTCCCGCCATGCGGCCGGTTCGCTCAGCCTTGCAACTTGCCGAAATGATGCTCGTAGGCCGTGAGGTAATCGGCGGAGTTCATCATTTCGTAGTAGACGACCCGCTTCACCCAGGCTTTCTGCGATTCCATCACCTTCTTCATGTAGGGATCCTTGCCCAACACGTCGATCAGGCCGTCCCAGGCCTTGATCTGCGCATCGAACACGTCCTTCGGCGTGCGCAGAACATTGACCTTGTCCTTTTCCTTCAGTTCCTGCAGGTCCTTGGAATAGACATCCATGGCCTTCCAGTAATTGGCGGAAGACGCGGCTTCCGCGGCATATTGCAGAATCGCCTGATGCTCCTTGGGCAAGCCGGCGAATTTCTGCTTGTTGAACATGATTTCGAAATACTCGGTGGCTTGGTGATAGCTGCCGAGCATGTAGTTCTTGGCCACGTTCTGCGCGCCGAAGCGGCGATCCGAGGTGGGGTTGTTGAACTCGAAGGCGTCGATCACGCCGCGATCCATCGCCGGCACGATTTCACCGCCCGGCAATTGCGCAACCGCCAGCCCCATCGCCTGCATCAGATCGGCCGCAAGGCCCACCGTGCGGTATTTCAGGCCTTTCATGTCGGCCATGGTCTTCACCGGCTTTTTAAACCAGCCCAGCGGCTGGGTCGGCATCGGCATGGCGAAGAAGCTGACGATATTGAGCTTGAGGATGTCGTTGATCAGTTCGGCATAGAGTTCCTTGCCGCCGCCGCGATAGATCCAACCCAGGCCCTGCTCGGCATTGAAGCCGAAAACCGGGCCGGTGCCGAACAGCGAAGCCGCCTTATGTTTGCCGTACCAATACACGGTCACGGTATGGCAGGCGTCGATCACGCCGGTATGCACGGCGTCCTGCACGCTGAACGGATGCACCACGGCGCCGCCAACCAGCAGATCTATCTTCAGGCGGCCGCCGGCCATCTCATTCACGCGCGAGCAGTAATCCGCCGCCATTTCCTGGAAAATATCGGAAGCAGTCCACGACGACTGCATCTTCAAGGTTACGGTTTGGGCACGCGAAACATTCGGCATGGCAACGCTGCCAGCGGCGGCAAGACCGCCGACTGCCGCAGCCTTTTTCAGGAAGCGGCGGCGGCTGGCAATGCCGGCGGCGCGCGGTTCGGACGTAATTTGAGTGTTGCGTTCGGTCATCGTTTTCTCCCTCTGGCGGATGCTTTGCATCCGTTTGTTATTCTTATCGACAATGATTTTTTTGATTGAACTCGAACAGCCGCCATGATGGCTTGCCGAGGGCGATGCTTGCAAGCCAAATTAACGCAATAAGCGCAATACGGAGCATTGTGCGCTGCAAAGTTGTTGCGCCGTTTACAGAGCGTTTATGCGCTCTGCCGCAGATGCTTCAGTAGGCGGTGAACAGCACCATGAAGGCCGAAACGGTGACCGTGGCGATGACGGTGGTGACCAGGATCGTGCTGGATGTGCGCTCGATGAAGGTATTCATCGTGGTGGCGAGAATATAGACATTCGCCGCCGTGGGCATCGAGGCCTGGATCACCGCCACCGCCACCAGGAAGGGATCCAGCTTGAACACGCTGCTGGCCAACACCCAGACCAGCAGCGGATGCAGCGCCAGCTTGCCGATCGCGGTGATGCTCACTTCATCCAGCCCTTCCTGCAATGGCCGGCCGACCAGCGTGAGGCCGAGCGAGAACAGCGCGCAGGGCGCGGCGGCCGAGGCAAGCAGATTGCCGAAAGCGCCCAGCGGCGCCGGCAACGGCAGGCCGATCAGGTTCCAGGCCAGACCGGCGAAGGTGGAAATGATCAGCGGATTGCGCGCCATGCCCAGCAGCACGCGCTTGAAAATCGCCGGCAGCGCCGCGCCGCGTCCGCTGCTGCCCTCGATGATCGCGGTGGTAAGCGGAATCAGCACGACATGATCGAAAACCAGCACCATCACCGCCGGCAGCACGGCGGCATCGCCGAACAGCGCGAACAGAATCGGCAGGCCCATATAGCCCACATTGCCGAAAGCCGCGCCCATGCCCTGCAAGGCGCGTTCGCCCCAGCGCAATCGCGGCAGCAGCAGCCGGCTGAGCAGCATCACGATGGCATAGGCGATCAGGCCGCCGCCGGTATAGGCCGCCACGAAGCTGGGGTTGAAGGCCTGCAATACCGGCGCTTCCGCCATCTTCATGAACAGCATGGCCGGCAAGGCAAACCAGATCACGAAGGCATTGAGGCCGAGATGCGCCGATGCGGTGATCAGGCGGAAATGCCCGGCGCCGTAGCCGGCGAAGATCAGGCCGAAAAACGGCAGCGACACGGTGAGCAGAGTTTCCATGGCGCCGCCTGCCTCCCTATGCTTATTCCGCCGCTTCGGCCGCGATCAGATGCCGCGCAATGGCGGCGCGCAGATCGTCGGGCAGCCGGATCGACTTGCGCGCCTTGAGATCGAAGGTGGTGGAGACGATCTCGGCCCGCGCAATCACCTCATTGTTCAGGCTATCGAGCATTACATGGCAGAGGCGCCAGGTCTTGTCGCGGATTTCCAGCACGCCGGAACGCAAGGAATGGGCTTGGCCCATTCGCAGCGGGCGATGGATATGAATGCAGTAATCGAGCGCCGCGAACCCCACATTGCGGGCATGCAGCTGCACCGGATCGAGGCCGAGGCCGGCTATCAGATTGCCGATGCCGTCGGAAAAGCGCGCCATGTAGAAGCGCGTGGCCATCACGCCGCGGCTGTCGCATTCCCAGCGATCGACCATGTTGCGGCCGGTCTCCAGCATCCCGGGCAATAGGGCGGGGATGCGCGCCAATTCGGGCAGGCGCGGGCCGGTCTGCGGTTTGATCGGCTCGGGCCCGGCGAAATCCGCCGCCATCTGCTCGGCGCGCAGCAGCGCGGCATCCGGCAACGGCGCAGCGCTGTCGTCCGACAGCCGCATCAGCCCGATTTCGCTCTCCACCTGCGCGGAAACCTCGCCGGATTCGGCATTCAGCAGACGATGGCTGATGCAGATGCGGTCGGCCGAAACGCTGCGGATGCCGCTGATCATGCGGCCGACCGCGCCTTCGCGCATCTCGCGGCGGAACAGCAGATGATGCACATGCGAGCGCAGCATCAGGCCATCCTCGCGCAGCCGCGTGGGGCCGAGATCGAGAGCGGCGAATATATGGTTCACCGCCTCGGCGGCGCGGGCCAGATGGAATTGCACATTCATGTGGTTCATGCGGTCGCATTCCCAGGCATTCACCGGGCTGCGCTGGCTGGCGATGCAGCCCTGTTCGGGCACCGGGATCGCCAATTGCTCGAGCGGCTCGGCGCCATCCATCAGCAGCCGGGCGAAGCCTTGCGCGATCTCGTCGGGGAAAGGCGTGGTCTTGCGCGCCTTGAGATCGAAGCAGAGGCCCAGCACATCGGCCTTCATCGCCAGCGCGCCGCTTTCGGCATTGAACAGCCGATGATGGAACACCACCTTGCGGCCTTCGATCAGCTTGATGGCGCTTTCCATCCGCATCAGCGCGCCGGCGCGCAATTCCTGCACGTAATCAATGCTCTGATTCACCGCGACGATGCCGAGGCCGCGCTCGTTCAGCGCCTGCTCGCCCATGCCGGCGGCCAGCATGGTGCTGGCGGCGGCATCGGATATGCGGGCGACATAGAATTGCACATTCATGTGGCCGTATTGATCGCATTCCCAGGCCGCCACGCTGCCGCGATAAGTTTCGATGAAAACGCTCACGCCGGTCTCGTTATGCAAGGATGGAAAAGGAGGCAGGCGTATGTTCGCGGTTTATCGCCGCGCTTGCAACCCTGCCGCGCCCGCCAGCCGCGCCACGACATGGCCGACCTGGCGGCGCAGAACCGCCTCGCCGCTATCGCCCAGCATCTTCATCCGGCCGGACGCCTCAAGCAGCAAGGTGCCCATGATGCCGGCGGCGATATCCACGCTCTCGCGGCGGATGGTTTCGGCCTGGCTATGAGCATCGGCGGCGGACAGGCGGCCGATCGCCTCGCCCAAAGGCGCCAGGCATTGGATCAGCCGGCCGTTCAGCATGCGGTCGAGTTCCGGCGTAAGTCCGCCGGGCCGCTTGCTGGTCTGCTGGAAACCATGAGCGAGATAGAGGCCGAGATCGAGGTCTTCCGGCCGCGCGCGATAGAAGCCGTAGAAGGCCAGCACGCCGGCCAGCAGGGCGGCGGCCGGATCGGCCTGCATGTCGCGCGCGGCGGCCCGCATCGCCTTGTGCAGATCGGCCAGCGAGGCCGCAAGCAATTCGGCGTAGATGCTCTCCTTGTCCGGAAAATGCAGATAGACCGTGCCCGCCGCCATGCCGGCTTCCTGGGCGATGGCGCGGATGGTGGCGCCATCCAGCCCGGCCCGGCCGAAAACCCGCCGCGCCGCCGCCAGCAGGCTTTCACGCTTGAAAGCCTTGATATCTTCACGACGGGCAAGGCGTGCGGCGGTCATGACAATCAGCGCGCCCTATGCTCAGCGCGCGTTGCGCCAGGCCAGCGGATCGCCACCATCGCGCTCGCGCACCGCCGCCTTGAAGCCGACCTGTTCGCAGCGCGCCTTGAAGGCCATGCCTTCCGGCGAATGCCGCGTGACGCCATCGAACAACGTGGCCAATGTCTGCGTGGAATTCAGGCCCATATTGTCCAACGCCTGGTTCACCATCAGCTTCTGCATCATCAGCTGATTCTTCGGCACGCTGGCGATGCGGGCGATCAGCGCCTCGGTATGGGCATCCAGGTCATCCGCCGGCACCGCATCAATCACCAATCCATATGCCTTGGCGGTGCCGCCGTCGATCAGGTCGCCGGTCAGCAGCATGCGCTTGGCCTTCTCGGCGCCTAGGCGATACACCCACATCGCCGTGGTGGGGCAACCCCAGATGCGCGCCGGCGGATAGCCGATGCGGGCATCCTCGGCCATCACCACCAGATCCGAGCAGAGCGCGATATCCGAACCGCCCGCCACCGCATAGCCGTGGATCTTGGTCACCACCGGCTTGAGCGAGCGCCAGAGGCTGAAATAGCAATCGGTGCAATGGCGCATCCATTGGTAATCCACCAGCGGATCCCAGGGCATATCCTGGCTGCCCTTCACCGGGCGCGGCGCCTCGGCATAGGCCTTCAGATCGTAGCCGGCGCAGAAGGCCCGGCCGGCGCCCGACAGCGCGATCACATGCACCTCCTCATCCCAATTGGCTCGCTCCACGGCGGCGCGCAATTCGCCCGGCATCTCATCGTTGATGGCGTTCAGATGCTCGGGGCGGTTCAGGGTGATGCGGGCCACGCGGCCATCGCGCTCATACCGGATGGTGCTGAAATCCGTGCTCATGGCTTCCTCCTCGTTCTGGTTCCTTTTTTTGATACTATAACCACAGTTCATAAAAATGAACAATGTTCATTATAAGGCAAAAAAATGCGCGGCTAGAAGCTGTTGGCATCCAGCCCCGGCGGATTGCCGAACGGCACGAATTGCGCGGCATCGCGAGTTTCATGCCAATGCTTAAGCGCCCAATGCACGGTGGGAAAAGCCAGTTCGGCCCAGGGAATCTCCTCCCAGGCGAACAGCCGGGTTTCCAGCGATTCCGGGCCGACGCCGTATTGGCCGTCCAGCAGATTGGCGCGGTAGATCAACTGCACCTGGCTGATGCGCGGAATGTTGTAGACCGCCAGCAAGCCGTCGATGGCGATGCGGGCTTCCGCCTCCTCCATCGCCTCGCGCGCCGCACCGGCTTCGCTGGTCTCGCGCTCCTCCATGAAGCCGGCCGGCAGGGTCCAATAGCCCTGGCGCGGCTCGATGGCGCGGCGGCAAAGCAGCAGCTTGCCCTCATGCTGCACGACGGCCCCGACCACGATCTTGGGATTCACATAATGGATCCAGCCGCAATCCCCGCAGACCAGGCGCAGCCTGTCGTCTCCCTCAGGTATCCGTTGCGTAAAGCCGAAATCGCCGGGTTTCTGTATCGCCATAAGTCTAATCCTAGATCGACACGTCATGGCTTGGCAAACCGCGCAGGGCGGGCGTAACGTGTACGGAACAACAAAAAATCGGGGGGCAATATGGGCGAGATACCAGTTATCGGCAAACCGCCAGCCATCGGCAAAACAATGCCCGGCAATCCGCCCGGCAATCCATCGGGCGATCCGCTCGGCGCTTTCACCCTGCTCGATCAGCCCGGCCATCTGCTGCGCCGCTGCCAGCAGCGCAGCGCCGATATCTATGCCGAGGAGTTGGGCGCCGAGGGCCCCACCCAGCCGCAATTCGCGCTGCTGACGGCGATCTACCAGCATCCCGGCGCTTCGCAGGTTGATCTGGTGCGGTTGACCGGCATCGACCGCTCCACCGTGGCCGAGATGGCGGCGCGGCTGGTGAAGCGCGGCCTGCTGCGGCGCGAACGCTCCGACGACGATCGCCGCGCCAACACCTTGGCGATATCGCCATCGGGCGAGGCCTGGCTGCGCAGCTATCTGCCGGCGGCCCAGCGCACCCAGCAACGGCTGCTGGAGC
>JAYSEE010000187.1:0-7144 GCA_041914045.1 Ferrovibrio sp.
ATAAAGTGCATATCGCCATAGTATTGCCGCATGGATTTTTTTCCGGTTTCGGCTATAGCCGTCCCATGAGCCACGATCTGATCGTTTTCGACCTGGATGGCACGCTGGTGGATTCCGAGCCGGTGGCCAATCGCGTGTTCTATGAAAAGCTGATGGCTGCGGGCCTGGATCCCGCCATCGACGAAGCCCGCGTGACGCGCGATTTCACCGGCCTGAGCCTGGAAAGCTGCTTCGCCCTGGCGCGCGAGCAATATGGCCTCGCCCTGCCGCCGGGCTTCCGCGACGATTTGCAGGATGAAACCTATCGCCGCCTGCAAGAGGACTTGCAGCCGATCCCCGGCGCCGAAGCCTTGCTGAGCCGCCTGACCGGGCCGCGCTGCGTGGCCTCGTCGTCGGAAGCCAAGAAAATCGTCTTCAGCCTGGAGCGGACCGGGCTTGCCCGATTTTTCGCCCCCGAGGCGCTGTTCAGCGCCCAGCAGGTGGCGCGCGGCAAGCCGGAACCGGACCTGTTCCTGTTCGCCGCTCAGCGCATGGCTGCGACTCCGAATCGGTGCCTGGTGGTGGAGGACAGTTTACCCGGCGCCACCGCCGGCATTCGTGCCGGGATGCGGGTTTTCGCCTACCGGCCGGCTGCCGATGCGGCGCAGGATGCGCCCTTCGAGGCCCTGGGCTGCCGCCTCATCCGACGCCTGGATGAGCTGCAAGATATTGTTTAATTGGGATTTTTTTGGCCCCTAGATAAAAAAAAGGCCGGCCTGGATGATACCAGGCCGGCAAGTCTTAACAGGGAGGCTCCGCGCGAGACGCGCGGAAGGCCGGGATGGCGGGGGAGCCACCACGGCCGTGATTTCTGGCCGAAGCCGGAAACCGAAAAGATGCTGCGACGCAACATCTGACAGGGATAGATTTAATGCGGCGCAGCGGATTTGACTATCCTTTCATTTAGCAGGCCAGCCATGCACTTGATGCATAACTAGGCAGCAAACCTGCCTATTGTGCAGCCGGCGGAAAATATAGGCGGACATTGGTGCCCTGCCCGGGAATGCTGTCGATCTCCATCCGGCCGCCATGCAGTTCGATCAGGCTTTTCACCAGCGGCAAGCCCAGCCCGGTGCCGCGGATTTGCGACAACATGGCATTGTCGGCCTGGCCGAAGGGCTGCAGGGCTTTCTCCATATCGGCCGCGCTCATGCCGATGCCGTTATCGCGCACGCTCAGCACCATGCCGCCATCTTCGCCGGCCTCGGCGCGCAGCACGACCAAGCCTCCGGCCTCGGTGAATTTGATGGCGTTGGACAGCAGATTGACCAGCATCTGCTTGGTCAGCCGGGAATCGACGAAGAGCCGCAGATCGTCCGGCCCTTCGGTTTGCAGCCGCACCTGCCGGTCGGCGGCCTGCGGCCGCACCAGGATCAGGCAATCCGCCTTCAGGCTGCCCCATACGAGCCATTCGCGCTGAAGCTCCATCCGGCCGGCCTCGATCTTGGAGAGGTCGAGAATGTCGTTGATCACCGTTTGCAGATGGCTGCCGGCGGTGTGGATGTCGCGGGCATAACGGTCGTATTGCGGCACCCCGGAGGCGCCCAGCATCTGCAGCGCCATGATCTCGGAAAACCCGAGAATGGCATTCAGCGGCGTACGCAATTCGTGACTCATATGGGCGAGGAATTGCGATTTGGCGCGGTTGGCGATATCGGCATTGCGATGCGCCTCGATGGCGGCGCGGCGCGCGGCCTCAAGCGTTTCGGATCGCGCCGCCAACATGCCGGTCTGATGTTCCAATGTCTCATTGGCGTCGCGCAGCGCGCTTTCCACCGCTTTCAGCGCCGTGATGTCGGTAATCAAGGACGCCACTCCGCCGTCGGACAGGCGGAAATCGCGAATCTGCAGCCAGCGCTTCTCGCGCGTATCGAAAAAGATATGCGGCCGCCCCTTGGCCTCGGCGAAGGTTGCTTCGCGCTCCGCCAGCCATTGCGCCTGCAAGCGGCGATCCGCCTCATGGCGCGGCGCCGGGCGGGTGATCATGGAGGATTGGCAGATAGCGGCATGGCTCATGCCGCTGATCGCCTCCAGAGAAACGCCGACAATATCGGCGAAAGCCTGATTGCAGATCAGCAGCCGTCCATCGGCGCCGTAAAGCGCCACGCCATCGGGCACCGCGCCGATGGCGTCCAGCAGACGCTGCTCCACCTCGCGCAAGCGATGCTCGGATTCCCGCCGCGCCGTCACGTCATGCACAACGGCAAGCGCGGCCGCTTCATCGCCGTATTGCATCGGCACGGCGGCCATGGTCGCCCAGATCACATTGCCCTTGGCGGTGGCAAGCTGAAATTCGGCGCCTTCCGCGCCGCCCGGCGCGGCGGCGAAGATGCGGTGATGATGCGCCGGATCGAGGCGATAGCGCAGACCGGCGCCGGGATCGTCGGACAGTGCGATGCCGAACAATTCCGCCGCCGGCCGGTTGCTGTAAAGGAAAGCGCCATCCGCCTGCCGTGCCACCACGATGGGAAACGGCGCGGTATCCAGGATCGAACGCAGCCGCGCTTCCGCCGCCTGCGCCGCCTCGCTGGCGCGGCCGCGTTCGCGCAAGCCCTCGCGCAAACGCGTCACCACATCCCGGCCGCGCCGATAATAAAAATGCAGCCGCATGGCGAAAAGGCAAACCATGAAGCCCAGCAGCACGCCGATGCTGGCGAATGACGCATCGCCGGTTTGGCCGCGCAGCAGCAAGACCAGAACCGGCGGCAGATAGGCGCAGATGATCACCAGCAGCGACATCCACAGCATCGCCGCCGTGGTCAGCGCCACCGAAACGCTCAGGCCGACCACCACGCAGATGGCGATCAGCGCCGCCTCTTCGCGCGGCAGCAGCACAAGCTGCATCTGCGCCAAGCCGAACAGCAGGCCGTTGATGCCGTAAACCAGATAGAACAGCGCCAGCCAGTGCTGCAAGGTGGCGCCGCGCCGGTTGCGGTCGCGGCTGTAGCGGATATGCAGCAGGTATTGCGCGCTCGTTACAAGCGCGGTGAGAGCCGGGTAAAGCAGCCTTTGCGAGAACGGCAAGGCATCGCCGATTGCCCAGGCAACCAAACCGGCCATGACCGTTTGCGCCGCCATGTCGAGCGGCCGGCGAATCCGCACCAGCAGATCGATCATGTGCGCATTTTTAAGAAAACGCAGCAACACGGCTTCCTAATAGCGCCAATCCGCCACTTTGCGAAGCAGAAAATCCCGAAACACCGCAAGCCGCTTGGTGTTGCGCAGTTCTTCCGGATAAGCCAGATACGTGTCGAAATTCGGGCCGTCCACATTGGGCAGCACGCGCACCACGCGCGGGTTGCCCTGCACCATGTAATCCGGCAGGGCCGCCACGCCCAACCCGCTCACCATCGCCTGCATCACGCCGTAAACATTGTTGACGGTGAAGATCGGCTCGCGCGCGCGGCTGGGCTCGCCCACCGTGAGCAGCCAGTTGATGTTGTCGAAATGCGCCGGCGCGGATTCGCCGTAAACCACCAGGCGATGGCGGTCGAGATCCTCCACCACTTGCGGCGCGCCGTGGCGGGTGACGTAATCCACCGAAGCGTAGAGATGGTTATGCACGGTGAGCAGCTTGCGCTGCACCAGATCGGATTGCGTGGGCTTCCACATGCGGATCGCCACATCCGCCTCGCGCATCGAAAGATCGAGTTCGCGATCATCCACCACCAGCGAGATGCGGATATCGGGATAGAGATCCATGAATTCCTTGATGCGCGGGGCCAGCCAGATGGTGCCGAATGCCACCGTGGAAGTGACGCGCAGATCGCCGCTGGGCTTGTCCTTGCTGTCGGCGATCATGGCTTCCGCCACCGCCAGACGGGAGAAGATTTCGCGCGCCGTGCGCAGCAGCAATTCGCCCTGCTCGGTGAGGATCAGGCCGCGCGCATGGCGATGGAACAGCGAGGTATTGAGCTGGCTTTCCAACGCGCCGATCTGGCGGCTGACCGCCGATTGGCTGAGGCCGAGCTGCTCGCCGGCATGGGTGAGGCTGCCCGCCTCGGCAACCGCATGGAAAATGCGCAGCTTGTCCCAATCCAGCGCCGACATGGCGGATTTATTCCCCCCTCGCCCGGTTTACTCAATCCGCCGCTTCGGCGTCCGCTGAGCCATGACCGGCGACGAATTTCTCCGCTTCCAGCGCCGCCATGCAGCCGCTGCCGGCCGCCGTGACGGCCTGGCGGTAAATCTTATCCTGCACATCGCCGGCGGCGAACACGCCGGCGATGGCGGTCTGCGTGGTGCCGGGCTTGGTGGTCAGGTAGCCGTCCTTGTCCAGCGGCAACTGATCCTTGAACAAGGCCGTGTTGGGCGTATGGCCGATGGCGACGAATACGCCGTCGGTGGCGATCTGCTGGATGGCGCCGCTGCGGGTATGCTTCAGGCGCACGCCTTCCACACCTTTCGGATCGTTGCCGCCGACGATCTCCTCCACCTGATGATCCCAGATCACCTTGATCTTCGGATTGGCGAACAGGCGGTCCTGCAAAATCTTTTCGGCGCGGAAATGATCGCGCCGATGCACGATGGTCACTTCCTCGGCATGGTTGGTGAGGTAGAGCGCCTCTTCAACGGCGGTGTTGCCGCCGCCCACCACGACCACCTTCTTGCCGCGGAAGAAAAAGCCGTCGCAGGTGGCGCAGGCGGAAACCCCGAAGCCCTGGAAATGCTGTTCGCTGGGCAGACCGAGCCAGCGCGCCTGGGCGCCGGTGGCGATGATCAGGGTTTCGCCGATATAGGTGTCGCCGGAATCGCCCTTGGCCACGAAAGGCCGGCGCGACAGGTCCACCGACACGATGATGTCGTGGATGATCTCGGCGCCGACATGGCGGGCCTGCTCCTCCATCTCCTGCATCAGCCAGGGGCCCTGGATCACCTTGGCGAAGCCGGGATAATTCTCCACATCGGTGGTGATGGTGAGCTGGCCGCCGGGTTGCAGGCCATGCACCATGATCGGCTTCAGCGAGGCGCGGGCGGCATAGATGGCGGCGGTGCAGCCGGCGGGGCCGGAACCGATGATGAGGGCTTTGGTGTGGAAGGTCTTGGCCATGATCGCGGGACTCGGGAAAGTTTAGCTCTGTTCCCATGATAATAGGGCGGCAAACCGCCCTATGTAATCCCCGCAATGTGGCAGTTCGATTTAAAACCCGAACATGTGATCCAGGCAGAAGCTGGCCTGGCCGTTTTCCAGCCCGTGGAAGCCGAACAGCCGGCAGGTGGTATCTCGCACCTGCACCCAAGCGCCGCTGCCGGCCTGGGTCCGCAATGCCGCGCCGAATACCTCGGAAACCCGGAAAAACGCGGAGCCGCCATAGGGGATCGGCAGGTCGCGTTCGGCCAAAGCCTCGGCCTTGCCGTTGAACAGCGTCAGCTTGGTGGCCGAAGCCCCGCCGCCATAAACGCCGGCCGGCAAAGAGGCCGGATAGACCAGATGGCAGATCGAGTCGAACGGCGCATCGCCCAGCCGCAGGAACAGCCGCGTGGTCAGCCCCGGCGGACGATGGGTATAGCTTTGCGGCTCGTCGCGATAGGTGATCGGCATATTGTAGATATGCGCGCCGAAAATGGTTTCCGCCGCATGGCCGGAAGCGCGCTGCTCGTACAGCCCCAGCGCATGCAGCCAGCCATCGGCTTCGCCGCCATCGCGGAAATCGTAGAGATATTCCACATGGCCATAGCCGCTGGGCAGGCTGGTTCCCGCCTCCGCCAGCCAGGCGTCGATATCGGCCGGCACGGACTCGCGCCGCGCCAGGCGGCCGAGATATTTTTCCGCCACGGTTTTGCCCGAGGCATCTATCAGCAGCAGATTGAGCGGCAATTCCTGCTGCGCCGTGCTCATCGGCGTGGGCAGGGTGACCGAGCGCCAGCGATCCAGCGGCAGGATCGGCAACGGCATCACATAGCCCTTGCCGAGCAGGCCGCCGAGCTGCGGCAGCTTGGGATCGGGCTTGAGGTCGATGCGCTCCACATTGGCATGGGCGATGCGGCGGCGCGGCGGCTTGCCGTCGCGGGCGCGCAGAATCTCGTAACGCGGACGCACGAAATAGCGCCCAGCCTGGATTTCGATCTGATCGGGGAATCGCAGCCCCGGCAGCAAAGCGCCGAGATCGACGGCGCGGGTGCCGAAAGGCGGCACTTCGGTATCCACCCAGGCGATATCCTGGCTGCCCATGGCGTTGGCGCCGATGGCGCCGGCGGGAATGGTGAGCGGATGGCTGTTCTGCACCCAGAGCAGCAGTTTTTCGCCGGCCTTCGGCGCCGGCACGCCGGCATAGAGATCGGCCGGCCAGGCATTGGCGTCATGGGTGCAGGAAAGCTGGTCGCCATCGTCCGAGAAGCAATCCAGCGCGTATTTCACCACGTCATGCCCCTTGGCGCGCAGGGCATGGATGAACAGCGAGCCGGCGAAATCGCCAAGCCCGAAGCGGCGGCGCACGTCGCGGCTGTCGATCACGATGGAATGATTGACGCCGCCGAGTTTCTCTTCCCACTCGGCCAGCACGCCGCCATCGGGATCGAACAGGCAGCACCACAAAGCCGCATTCTCCGCGCCGTAGCCGCGCCAGTAATTCGCCGTCACCACCTTGGTATGCAGGCCGTCGGAGTCGCGCAGGAAGGCGAAGTTGGTGGCGAAGTTGATCGGATCGAGATACTTGGCCGGATTGCCCAGCCATTCGGCGGGCAGCCGCATATCGTCCAGGCTCAGCACGGCGCAGCCCGGCGGCAGCAGGCGCTCAATCTGCGCCTTCAAAGCGCCGACATCGAAAGCGGCGATGAATACCGCATCGGGCGCGATGGCCGGCAGGTCCAGCACCGGGCGGGCGACGAGGCCCATGCGCTCAGCCCCGATATCCTCCACCCGCTGCACCAGCAAAGCGGCGATATTGCCGCGCGGGATCGGGAAGAAGGCGTCGAACGGCTCCAGGATCGGCTGCGGTTCGGGATCGTACAGCGCCAGCCGGGCAAAGCCGCCCAGTTTCTGCGCCAGGGCGCGGCCCTGCGCCATCGCCTTGGGGTGGCCCAGCGCCTTGAACAGGCTATGGCCGCCGAAATTGTTGCCCGGCCGCCAGCCATTGCGGGCATCGGGATTGGAAAAGGTTTCGAT
>JAYSEE010000188.1:0-7093 GCA_041914045.1 Ferrovibrio sp.
GCGCTGGCCGTTGCCCAGCCCCATGGCGCGCGAGCCGGCAACAGCGCCGGTCAGGGCGCCGAGATGCGAGGCCGCGCGATGCGCGGTGGGCTGGGAAACCAGCGCCTCGTAATCGTCGTCGCGGATCACTTCCGTCAGATCGAGGACATCCTCGGGCGGCGGCGGCGGCGGACGACGCATCTTCGGCCGCGGCGGAGGGGGCGGCGGCGGAGGCGGAGGCGGTTCTTCGTATTCGGGTTCCGGTTCGGGCTCGGGTTCCGGTTCGGGCTCGGGTTCCGGCTCCGGCTCGGGCTCCGGCGCGGCCATCACCGGCTCGGGCTCGGGTTCCGGCGGCGGAGGCGGCGGCGGAGGCGGTTCGGGCTCAGGCTCGGGCGCAGGCGGCGGCGCTTCCGGCTCGGCGGCAGGCTGTTCGGCGTTGTCTTCAGAAATGATCCGTCGAATGGAGGCGAGAATCTCCTCCATCGTCGGTTCGCCCTGCTGCCCTGCCTTGGGGTCGCTCATACCCTCGCCTGCATCTAACGGCGGTCCAAACGGCCGCCGGCTTTGATTTTTCGGTCCATCAGCATGCTAGGCCATAAGCATGCTTGGCGACCATCGACATGCCAACCATCGCGGACGGGCCGGTCTCCCGACTCGTCTGGATTCAGGTATGCGCCTGAAAGATAACCGAAGTGTTAAACCGGGTTAAGGGCTATTTGCCCGGATTACCCGGTTTAAACCACCGAATCGGCCGGAATTATTCGATATCGAGGCCGCCATCGGTGCCGATCCACAGATCGCGCACGCGGTTGTAGTTCTCGGCGGGGTCGTACAATTCCACCGACAGGCCGAGATTACGGGCGGTCAAGCGGCCGACCGACGACAGCAGAACGAAACCGGCGACGTATTCGTCGCGCTCGGCCCGCACCTGCGCCACCTGGGCGTCGAGATATTCCTGCTCGGCATCCAGCACGTCCAGCGTGGTGCGCGAACCGACCTCGGCTTCCTGCTGCACGCCGTCCAGGGCAATGCGCGATGCCTGCACCTGCGCCTTGCGGGCGGTGATGTTGGAACGCGCGGTATTCAGGTTTTCCCAAGCCTGCACCACGGCCTGGCGCACGGCGCGGCGCTGTTCGTCCACCTGCATGCGGCGCTGGTTGTAAACCTGCTTCTTCTGCCGGGTCTGGCTGTAGACGCCGCCGGCTTCGTAAAGCGGCACGCTGACCTGCACGGTGGCGCGGGCGGTCTCGGTAATGGCATCAGGCCGGGACGTTTCCAGACCCTTATTGGCCGAGGCGTTCAACGACACGGTGGGCAGCAAGGCGCCGGACGACACGCGCACATCGTTGCGCGCGGCCAATTCGCGGAACTGCGCCGCCTGCAGATCGGGATTTTCCTGATCGGCGACGCTCAGCGCCTCGGTCTCGCTGGCCGGCAGGCTGGGCAGCGGCGGCGGCGGGACGAGCGTGCCGGGCTGCTCGCCGACGATGCGGGCGAAAGTGGCGCGGCTGCTGAGCAAAGCGCCCTCGGCCGAGGTGCGGTCGGCGGTGGCGCGGCTCAGGCGGGATTCGGCCTGGGCCACGTCGGTACGGGTGATTTCACCCACCCGGAAGCGTTCGCGGGTGGCTTCCAACTGGCGGCGCAGCACCTGCTCGTTGTTGCGGGTCAGTTCCAGCACCGCCTGATCGCGCAGCACATCCATATAGGCCGTCACGGCATCCTGCAGCACGCGGCGCTCGGTGGTGGCCAAATCCTGGCGGCTGGCCTGCACGGCGGCTTCGGCAGTGGCGGTGGCGGCCTCGGTGCGGCCGCCGCGATACAGCGGCTGGCTGACCGAAAGGCCCATATTGGCCGGCGACAGCGAGGTCGCCTGGGTCAGCGCGGAAGTCGGATGCGCATCGGCGAACGAACGGCCGGCTTCGCCGGTCAGGGTAACGGTGGGGCGCCAGCCGGCCAGGGCCTGCGGCACGCTTTCATCGGTGGCGCGCACGGAAGCGCGGGCCGCCAGCAAAGTGGGGTTGTTGGTATAGGCCGCCGACAGCACATCGTTCAGCATCTGCGCCCGCGCGTCGGGCATGGATGCCAGCATCAAACCGACCAAGCCGGTGGCCGCCATAAGATATTTACGCATAGCCATAGCCCTTTACCCCAAAAATATGATCCGAGATATCAACCTGGATCGTCGGAAAGCCCGAACCGTCACCAAGCCGTCAATAGACCGCCATGCCGGGATCGACGCGCTCGGCCCAGGCAGTGATACCACCGGCCAGGTTAACCGCGTGTGAAATCCCGTTGGCCCGCAGCCATTGCGTGGCGCGCAGGCTGCGGCCGCCGCGATGGCACATCACCACCAGTTTGCCCACCTTGGGCAACTCGTTCGCCCTGCCCGGCAATTCCCCGAGCGGGATATGCACAGCGCCCGGCAGCGCGCAGATTTCCAATTCCCAACCTTCACGCACGTCCAGCACGGCGAAATCCGCCCCGCTATCGCGCAACTGCTTCAGGTCCTCGACCTGGATGTCGATCTGCGCCTGGGCCATGGAAATCAGAATACGAAGCCGGCGGGGCGATCGAAACCCGGCAAGGCATGGGTGCCGGCATCGAAGATCGGACGTTCGACGAAGGCATCGCCGGTGCGCTTGATCAGGGTAGCCACGCCGATCGGCGCGCCGGTCGGGCGGATCACGCCCACCAGGCGGCCGCCATCGGCCAATTGCTGCTTCAGCGCCGCCGGCGCTTCCGGCACCGCGCCGCAGAGCAGAATCACGTTGAACGGGCCCTGCTTGGGCAGGCCGGCAGCCAGCGGCCCCTCGATGACCGGGGCGTTGTCCAGACCCAGCTTGGCCAGCGCCTGGCTGGCCGTGGCCGCCTGCGCGGCATCGCTTTCCAGGCCGATAGCGGTGCTCGCCAGACCGGACAGAACCGCAAGGTCGTAGCCGCTGGCGCAGCCCACGGCTAGGGCTACATCGGCATCGGCGATATCGGCCTCTTGCAGCAGGCGGGCCAGAACCAGCGGCTCCATCAGCCAGCGGCCGCCGCCCAGGGCGATATCCTCATCCATGTAGGCCACGCCGCGATAAGCCTTGGGCACGAATTCCTCGCGCGGCACCACCTGCATCGCGGTGATCACGCGTTCGTCGATCACCTTGCTGGGCAGAAGCTGCGTCAACACCATCTGGCGCCGCGCTTCGGCGAAAAGTCGGTCGGCTGAGGCCATGGTACGAATCCGGTGGGAGATGCTGGTAACCTACTGGCTTTATAATGCCGCAATGCAGCGAAAACAATCGTTGCTTGAACGGCTTGGGCCAATCAAATGTGATATACGTCACAGCGCCGGAAGGCTTGCGGCCGGCGCGAGCTGGGCTCTGCAAGGCTTGACCCGTTCCCCGCCTGCCCCTACAAGAGCCCACGCGTTGGCCGACGGGGTTTTTCGAGGTCCGGTGGCGGAGTGGCTACGCAGCGGACTGCAAATCCGCGTACGCCGGTTCAATTCCGGCCCGGACCTCCAACCGACTCTGCCCTATCCTTTTCCGGCTTTTCCGGCCTTCCTTTTCCGGCGTTGCCCGCTAAAATCCCGGTTTCGCGCCGCTTTATTTCCGGTTCTTGTCCGCGAGCCCCGCATGTCAGACCTGCCCGCCTCCATCGACGCCGTGGAAAAGCTGCTGGAACAGGGCGATTACGTCGCCGACCGGGCGCTTGCCACCAGCTTGTTCCTGGCCTTGAAGATGGGCCGGCCGCTCTTCCTCGAAGGCGAGGCCGGCGTGGGCAAGACAGAAATCGCCAAGGTGCTGGCGCAAACCCTCAATCGCCGCCTGGTCCGCCTGCAATGCTATGAAGGGCTGGATCTCTCCTCCGCCGTGTATGAGTGGAACTATCCCCGCCAGATGCTGGAAATCCGCCTGGCGGAAGCCTCCGGCGAACAGGATCGCGAACGCATCGCCGCCGATATCTTCAGCCGCGATTTCCTGATCGAGCGGCCTTTGCTGCAAGCCTTGCAGCCGAGCCTGGAAGGCCCACCGGTGCTGCTGATCGACGAACTCGACCGCACCGACGAACCTTTCGAAGCCTATCTGCTGGAAGTGCTGTCCGATTTCCAGATCAGCATCCCGGAGCTCGGCGCCATCAAGGCCGCCGAACCGCCCATCGTGATCGTCACCTCCAACCGCACCCGCGAAATCCACGACGCGCTGAAGCGCCGCTGCCTGTATTACTGGGTGGATTATCCTTCCGCCGAGCGCGAATTGGCGATCCTGAAGCGCAAGGTGCCGGGCGCGCCCGAGCGGCTGTCGCGCGAAATCGTCGCCTTCGTGCAGCGCCTGCGCAATGCCGAATTGTTCAAGCTGCCCGGCGTGGCCGAAACCATCGACTGGACCCGCGCGCTCGCTTTCCTCGACAAGGTCGCGCTGGACCCGGAGACCATCGACAATACGCTGGGCGTGCTGCTGAAATATCAAGACGACATCGCCAAGATGCAGGGCAGCGAAGCCGCCGCTTTGCTGCGCCAGGTGCAGCAGGAACTGGCGGGCCTCTGAGCGATGAACATCCTGCCGGATACGCCTTCCGGCGGCGATGGATTCGCCGAAAACGGCGGTGGGCGCTTCGCCGAAAACATCGTGCATTTCGTGCGCATGCTGCGCGCCGCCGGCCTGCCGCTGGGGCCCGGCAAATCGCTGGACGCCGTGCGCGCCGTGGAATGCGCCGGCATCGAACGCCGCAGCGATCTCTATTGGGCGCTGTTCTCGGTGCTGGTGAACCGCCGCGATCAGCGCGACTTGTTCGACCAGGCCTTCCATATCTTCTGGCGCGATCCGAAAATCCTCGAACGCATGATGCATATGATGCTGCCCGAGGCGCCGGGCGCCGCCGAGCCGGAACGCCAGGCGTTGTCGCAGCGTTTGCAGCAGGCGATGATGCCCGGCAACAAGAACAAGCCGCGCGAACAGGCAGGCGAAAACGAAATCGAGATCGAGGCCGCCCTCACCTTCTCGGCCAGCGAATTGCTGCAAAAGAAGGATTTCGCCGATATGAGCGCCGAGGAAATCGCCGCCGCGAAAACGGCGCTGGCGCGCATCGCCTGGCCCTTCCCGCCGCATCGCACCCGCCGTCATGCGCCGGACCCGCGCGGCCGCAAGGTGAATCTGCGGGCCTCCTTACGGCGCGCGCTGCGGCTGGGCGGCGCGGCCATTCCGCTGCTGCATGAAAGCCCGCGCGAGATTCCGCCGCCGCTGGTGGTGCTGTGCGACATTTCCGGCTCGATGAGTCAGTATTCCCGCATGTTCCTGCATTTCATGCATGCCCTGAGCAACGACCGCGCCCGCGTGCACAGCTTTCTGTTCGGCACGCGGCTGACCAACATCACCCGCATGCTGCGGCAGAAGGATGTGGACAAGGCGTTGCGCGATGTAGGCGAGAAAGTGCCCGACTGGTCGGGCGGCACCCGCATTGGCGGCACGTTGGCCGAATTCAACCGTTTCTGGTCGCGCCGCGTGCTGGGCCAGGGCGCGGTGGTGCTGATGCTGACCGACGGACTGGACCGCGAAGGCGGCGACGGGCTGGCGCATGAAATGGAACGGCTGCACAAATCCTGCAAACGGCTGATCTGGCTGAACCCGCTGCTGCGCTGGGATGGCTTCGAGCCCAAGGCTCAGGGCATCCGCGCCATCCTGCCGCATGTTGACGATTTCCGTCCGATACACAATCTCAATTCCGTGGCCGAATTGGCGCTGGCCCTGAACGGCGCCAATGATTTCGGCAACCGGCTGAAGCAGAATCTGCGGAGGATGAGCCCATGAGCGATATCGAAGTCGATCCGCTGAACCAGGCGCAGGCCTGGCGCAAGGCCGGCAAGGGCGTGGCGCTGGCCACCGTGGTCACCACCTGGGGTTCCGCCCCGCGCCCGATGGGCAGCCAATTGGCGGTGGATGAAGACGGCAATTTCGTCGGCTCGGTTTCCGGCGGCTGCATCGAAGGCGCGGTCGTCACCGAGGGGCTGGATGCGATCCAGGACGGCAAGCCCCGCCTGCTGGATTTCGGCGTCAGCGATGCGCAGGCTTGGGAAGTCGGCCTGGCTTGCGGCGGCAAGATTCAGATTTTCGTCGAAAAGCTGGCCTGAGCCGCGCTAACGGAGATATGGGCCATGCAATCGAGCCTTCTCGAACAATTGCAAGCCGACCGCGCCGCCAAGCGTCCGGTGGTGTTGGCGACATTTCTGAAAACCGGCGAACAGCGCCTGCTCTATCTGGTGGGCAAGCAGGGCCTGAAGGATCTCGATCCGCGCATCGGCGAAGCGGCCCGCGCCGCCTTGTTGGAAGACAAGGCGCGCACGGCGGAAACCGAGCAAGGCCCGCTCTTCCTCAATCCGTTCAATCCGCCGCTGCGGCTGATCCTGGTGGGCGCGGTGCATATCGCGCAATCGCTGGTGCCGATGGCGCGGCTGGCCGGTTATGAAGTGGCGGTGATCGACCCGCGCAGCGCCTTCGGCAGCGCCGAGCGTTTTCCCGGCGTGACGCTGTCCAACGATTGGCCCGACGAAGCCATGGCGGAGTTGAAGCCCGATCTGCGCACCGCCGTGGTGACGCTGACCCATGATCCCAAGGTGGACGATCCGGCCTTGCAGGCGGCGCTGAAATCCGACGCCTTCTATATCGGCGCGCTGGGCAGCAAGAAAACCCATGCTGCGCGCATCGAACGGCTGACGGCGGCCGGTTTCGGCCCCGACGACTTCGCCCGCATCAACGGCCCGGTGGGGCTTGCCATCGGCGCGAAATCGCCCGCCGAGATCGCCATCTCGATCCTGGCGCAGATGACGCAAAGTCTGCGTCAGTCGAAAGCCGCGAGCGAGGGCTGAGGCATGTTCTTCGGCCCCCTGCAGGTGCGCGATGCCGTCGGCGCCATTCTGGGCCATGGCGTGAACGCCGGCGCGCAGCGCTTCCGCAAGGGCCGGGTGTTGAGCCAGCAGGATATCGACGCCTTGCTGGCGGCGGGCATCGACAACGTGCATGCCGCGCGGCTGGGCAACGACGACATGCCGGAGGATGAGGCCGCCGCCGCCATCGCGCGGGCGGCCTGCGGCGACGGCGCGCGGGTGGCGGCGGCCTTTACCGGACGCGCCAAT
>JAYSEE010000189.1:0-7064 GCA_041914045.1 Ferrovibrio sp.
TGAACACGGCTATCGGTGAGCCAAAATTCTTCTATTAACTGGTCGTAGCGGAGGAGATTCTACGGGGAAATAAGCGACAACAGGTTGCCTAAAAGGTGGGCTTATTTTGCATGTATAGACCGAACTGCAATGGGGAGGGCAGTTCTGCACTTATCTTCGGAGTTGCAGGATTGCTTGTGCTTGATAAAAACGAAATCACCGATGTGCTGAAGCTAAGCTGTTATATGAATTCAACGTGATGATCTATAGGCGATAGCATGCAGATAGAAGGTGATGGATTTCTAAAACATCCCTTACCCAAACTGGCGGAAATGGTGCCCGGAGCAGACCAAGCACGAGCTGATATCTTATTTGAAGTGTGCAAGTATACCAAATCGTTGATAGCAGAATTTGACCTTGGTAGCCCAAAAAGTTCGAGGGAGTGTCAAAAAATTATTGCTGTTGTCTGCTTGGTTCGGATGCTCGAGGTCGCACAATCTATTTTGATTTTAGCAGCATATGGTGTTCGTGAAGAACTGTATTCATTACTAAGGGTCTTCCTCGAAGCTTATTTCGTTCTAGCCAATTGTTGTAGAGATGAAGAGTTCGTCAAAAAATTCTTACAAAGAGACGCGTTGGCTAGACTAAAGTTGGTGAATACAGCAGCGAAATACGATACAGAATTGTTTCGGAAAGTGAATGAGCATGCTACTGCAGAAGTTAAAGCAAAGTTGCAGGCGTTAAAGGACTCTGAGAATATTCAGGCGTCAACTGCAGAGCAGTATGCTGCAAATGTCGGATGTCAACAGATATACGATTCCATTTATCGAATAACTAGCGCATCCATACACACGACAGCGCGATGTATTGAGCATTACATTAAAGTAGACGCTCAGGGAAACATTGCCGGAATCCTGCATTGCTCTGATGCAGAAATAACAAATCTTGTGTTGCATGAAACTGCGACCCGTATGATTCTCGCGCTTCAAGGCATATGCGAGTGTTGTGAGGTGGATAAATCGAGCGAAATCGATCAGTTCAATGCTAGATTGGTAGCGTTGGAAGACTTGTTCGCAAATAATTAGGTTGCGTTTTTTTTGTTTTAGAATGTCTGCGGCTTGGCCGTTTTGTTTGTAAAATTACCTTTTCTTTGCGCGGGATGCCCATCAGGCCGAGAGCGGCAGCGTGGTTTCGACGATCCCGCCGGTATTTTTGTCGCCCACATTTTCGTAAGCCGCGCTGCCGGCATCCAGCCGCGCGCCGATGCGTTCCGCGCGGCGCCGCATATTGGACAGGCCGCGCCCGGAAGCCGGGCCCGAGATCGAGGCTAAGCCGGTAAATCCCTTGCCGTCATCCTGCACCGCAAGCCGGGCCTGCCCATCGGCCACGCGCCATTCCACCCGCACCTGGCTGGCGCCGGAATGCTTGAGCGTGTTGGTCAGGGCTTCCTGCAGGATGCGCAGCAATTGCAGCACCGTGCCCGGCGGCAGGGCGGCGGGGCTGTCGTCGATGCTCCAGATCGAGCGGATGCCGGCGGCGCTCAGGCGCGGCTCCAGCCGGAAGCGCAGATTGGCCAGCGCATCGGCCATGGATTGCTGCCCGGCATCGAGAGAGTCGATCATCAGCCGCAGATCGTCGATGCAGCCGCGCAGCAGGCTGGCGGCTTCCTGCTGGCCGACGCGGCCTTTTTCCAGCGCATGCAAGGTGGTGATGAGCTGCGAGCCGACGCCGTCATGCATCTCGCGCATCAGCCGGTCGCGTTCCTCGGCGATGCCGGCCGCCCGTTCGAGCTGTGCGATGCGTTCGTAATGATGCTCGATCTCGCGGGTCTTGTCGCGCACGCGCTGCTCCAATTCCCGGTTCAGCCGCGCGGCCTCGTCGAAGGCATGGAAATAGCGGCTGCCCAGCGCCGTCACCATCGCCGCCAGCATGGCCGGCGGGCCGTAGCCGAGCCAGGGGATCGGATCGAAGCCGAGCCGCCCGGTGATCACCAGCCAGTCATGCAGGCCGGCAATCGCCATCATCGCGATGCCGCCGAGGATCAGCCAATAGCTCCAATGCCGCTCGCGCAAAGCCAGGCGCAGAGTGGCGGCGGCGGCCCAGCCGGCGAACAGCACGGCAAGGCCGTACCAGCCCGGCTGCAACGGCGCCAGAACCTGATTGCCCAGCGGCGCGACAGCCAGCGGCATCAACAGGCAGAGCGCCAGCGCGCCGCGCTCCCGCATCGGCGCCGGCCTAGCCGCAAAGCGGTTCACCGTGATCGCCAGCAGCGCGAAGCCCAGCGAGAAAGTCGCGGTGAGGAACAGGTCGTTGCCTTGCAGCCCCAGCAGGCTGCGCAGCGGCAGCAGCCAGTCGTCGTTGCCGGCCACATGCAGGGCGCGGATGCTCCAGCATAACGCCAGCGCGCAGAACCATGGATAGATTATCTCGCACGGCCGCCGCAGCCACAGCAAAGCCATGAACAACGCCGCTGTAAGGCTGGCCATGGTGAGCCCGCGCGGCAGATCGCTGCGCCAGAAAAGCTGCTGCTGATAACGCGGCAGCAGCCATTGCTGCGGGCCGATTTCCAGCACCGACAGGCCGCCATTGATGTCGCGTTCCACGCGCAGCAGGATATCCAGGCGGTTTTTGCCCGGCCGCAGCAAGGCAGCCGGCAGCACCGCCATATGCGGCGGGCTGGCGCGGGCCGCCAGATGCACGGCGTCGAAAGCCACTTCACGCGCAAGCTCGATGCCGTTCAGCCGCAGCGCCATGGCCGAATTGGCATAGGACACGAATACCGCCCAGGGCGTGTCGGGCTGATAGGTCACCTCGAATTCGGCGCGATACCAGCCGAAGCCGGCATCGTTGGGCCGATGCATGCGCCAGAAATCCGGCAATGATCGCTCTTCCCAAGGCTGGCTGTCGGCCCAAGACTGGTTGTCGGTATTGCGCAGTTCGGTGGTGGCGCTTTTCAGGAAAGCGGCGGCATTGATGCGGATCACTTCCGGCGGCAGGCGCGGCGGCGATGCGGCGCTCCAGGCCAGCAGCGCGAGCAGACCCGCCAGCAGCAGCGCAAGCAGGCCGGCGCGGCTCATGGCAATTCGCGCAGGAAGCGGCGCAAGGCTTCCCAATACAGCGGATTGGCCGAGATCGTGTCGTGATTGGTCTGCGGCACCAGCACCCATTCGCGCGGCCGTCCGGCCCAATGCTCGAACAGGATGCGGGCGCGCTCCGGCGGAATCGTCGTGTCGTTGGCCGCTGCGATGAACAGGCTGGGGGCCTTGATGTGCGCGGCATGGTCGATGCTGTCCATTGGATGGCGCAGCAGCAGGCGCACCGGCAGCAGCGGCAGCCGCGATTGCACGTAATCGCGCACGCTGTCGAACGGCGTCGCCAGCACGATGCCGGCAACCGGCCGTCGCGCCGCCAGATAGGTTGCGTAATACGAGCCCAGGCTGGTGCCCATCACGGCGATGCGCTCAGGTTTTGGCAATCCGTCGATGCCGCCGGCAGCCGCTTTGTCGAACCAGAGCAAAGCATCGCCTTGCAGCGCCGCCTGGCCTGGATTGCCGCCGCTCAAACCATAGCCGCGATAATCGGTGAGCAGGATGTCCCAGCCCGGATAATGCTCGCTCGCCGCGCCGAGCCGCCAATGCACATCCTCGGCATTCGCCCCGAAATACAGCAGCAGCCGGCCCGATGGCTTGCCGGCCTGCGCCGGCCGCCACCAGCCATGCAGCCGCTGGCCGTCTTCGCTGTGCAGCCAGACCGAGCGGGCATCGGGCAGTTGCTGCAGGATTTCAGCGGCGCGCGCCGTGTCCAGGCTGCGCGGAAAGAAGATGCGGCTTTCCTGGGTGATCGAGATATAGGCCAGCAAAGCGGCATAGCCGCCGGCCAGCAGGCCGAGCCAGATCAGCGATACGCGACGCCAGCCCATGAGGTCAGGAAACGATCAGGCCGCGCTGGCGCGCGATATACACTGCATGCGGCCGCGAATGGGCATCCAGCTTGCGATAGATATTCTTCACATGGGTCTTCACCGTATGCGGCGAGATGAACAAACGCTCGGCCACCTCGGCGAAGCCGATGCCGCGCGCCACCAATTCCAGGATGTCGATTTCGCGGCGCGAGAGCGGCGAGGGCTCGGTTTCCGTTTTGGCCGGAGGCTGGGTCTCGGCCGGTTGATAGCGTTTCAGCAGCAATCTTGCCAGCGACGGGCTGATCGGAGATTCGCCGGCGCGCAGCGCATGGATGGCGGCGTTGAAATCCTCGGGCATGGAATCCTTCAGCAGATATCCGGTCGCGCCGGCCTCGATGGCCTGGATCAGATTATTCTCGCCGCCGAAGATCGACACCACCATGATTTCGGTTGCCGGGCTGACCTGCCGGGTATGGCGGATCACATCGAAGCCGGAGCCATCGGGCAGATCGAGATCGACCAGCAGCACATCCGGCCGCAGATCGCCGATGGCGGCGATGGCGTCCTGCGCGCCGGTCAGTTCGGCGGCAAGGCGCAGGGCTGCATCGGCGCGCAGATTGTCGCTGAAGCGTTCGCGATGCAGCGGATCGTCTTCCACCACCGCCACGGAAATCGGATTCGTTGCTACCGGCTCGGCATTCATCGGACAATTCTAGCAAACGCGCGCCGCGTTTAGCAGCGGCAAAACGGCAAGGCGGGGCCAAAATACCCCGGGCGGGGGATTCTCGGCTCCCCCATGACGGGCCTAGACTCCGCCGGCCGCACGAAGCGGCGCATGCTTTTCGTTCAGCCAAGGATAAACACCATGAAACTCGCTGCTGCCGCGCTGCTGTTGGGCGGCGCTTTGCTGGCCTCCGCCCAGGAGGCGCGCGCCGATGTATTCGCTTATGGCGGCCAATGCCTGGCCAATAACGGCGGCAAGGCCGTGCTGGCGCCGTGCAGCATGGGCCGGCACAACAACAATATCCGCTATATTCCCAATGAGAATGTGTTCTTCGGCCAGTTGCAGCAGGGCTCGCAATGCCTGGAGATGAATCGCAGCGGCCAGGTTTTCTTCGCCACCTGCAATTTCTCCAAATTCCAAGAATGGAAATTCTCCGCCAACGGCCAGTTCAACAATGCCGATCCCGGGCTTTGCATCGCGGCCTCGGGCAGCAGCCTGGTGGGGCGGCCCTGTCCGGCTGCCGGCTGGGTCAATCTGAGCTACACCGTGGTGCGGGTGCCCAACATGAATGCGCCGCGCGGCACCGTGCTGGCGATCCGCGGCAGCGACCTGATCAACAAGCAGACCGGCGCCATCGTGGCCAGCGGCGGCGGCAATATCGTTTCGGGCGGCGCGGGCAACATCGTTTCCGGCGGGGCCGGCAATATCGTGTCGGGCGGCGCGGGCAATGTGATCGCGGCGGGCGGCAAATATTCGCTGGGTGCGGTGAGTTCCATCGTCGCCGGCGGCGCGGGCAATTGATGCGCGGCCTGTTTGCCATGGCGGCCTTGCTGCTGGCTGGATATGTCCAGCCAGCGCTTGCCCGCGACGAACCTTGCCCGCCGGCCGGCGCTAAGTTCTTCAGCAACAACTACGTGCAGAAATCCACGCTTGAATCGCAAGGCGAGCGCGACCCGCTGCTGGGCTGCAAATTCCGCCGGCTGGAAGACGGCAGCGCGGTGCATCTGCGCTATATGGGCTCGCTCACCCCGCTCGATCAGGTGAAGCCGGAACCCAAGCAGGATCTGGTCGGCGCGCCGCCCACGGGCGTCTATGCCTGCGATGCGCCGATCAGTATCGGCGGCATGATCATGGGCAGCCCGCAAACCGGCGTGATGTTCGGTTTGATCGACCAGAAGCGTTACCGCGCCTTCGATGGCGGCACCGGAGCCTACCAGTTCGATCCAGGCAAAAGCCTGCTGACCATGACCAGCGGGCCGTTGAAGGGCCAGCGCTATCTGCGCTCCGATACCAGCATTTTCAAGCCGCTGAACGATGCCGGATCGGTGGGCAGCATCAGTTGTCCGCTTTCGCCGAGCAAGCCGATCAATGGCCGCTGGTGAGCTGGGCGGCGCGCCCAGCGTCAATCGGGTCTTCCTGCTCTATGTGACGCTGCTGGCCGGCTTCTGGGGCGGCCATAAATTCCTGCTCGGCGCCACGCGCGAGGGCTGGCTCTATCTGCTGCTTTGCGCCAGCGGCATTCCGGTGCTGGCCGCGCTGGCGGATTTCGTCGAACTGGCGCGGCAGCCGCCGGTCGGCGCGGGCTTCCTGAAGCGCCGCCTGCCGAAATATCCGCCCCAGGCGGCCGGCGAAATCAGCCGCACGGCGTTTCTGCGGCTTTGCGGTTCGGCGCTCTGCATGGTGGCGGCGGGAACCATGTTCAAACTGATCGCGGGCAAATAGGACCGGCCGCAAGTCTGCCGGCCCTATCATCTGTCAGCGCAGTTCAACGGCGTAATCGGCCACCGGCAGCGGCTTCGGAATCAGGCCCTGCTTGGTCAGGTAGGCGGCGAAGCGCTCGTAGCGGCGGCTATCCAGCGCGCGCGGGCTTTGCGTAAAGCGCGGCACGGTGTCCTTCCAGGCGCGGCGATTCAATTCGTCGTCCAGCGTCTTGTTGTTCTTGATGAACAGCTCCCAGCTTTTCTGCGGATAATTATGCAGATAGGCCACGGCTTCTTCCAAGGCGTCGAGCAGGCGGACATGGCGCGGGTCGTTCAACTTGTCCTTATGCGCCACCAGAATCAGCTCATCATAGAGCGGTACGCCATGCTCTTCCGGATAGAAGGCGCGGCCCGGCTTGCCCTCGATGGCCATCTGGTTCAATTCGAAATTGCGGAACGCGCCGATGGTGGCATCCACCCGGCCCGCGAAAATCGCCGGCGAGAGCGAGAAATTCACATTCACCAGCGTGATGTCGGACAGCTTGAGGCCATAGCCTTCCAGCATAGACTTGAGCAAGGCATCCTCGAAGCCGCCGACCGAATAGCCCACCTTGCGGCCCTTGAGATCGGCAATCGACTTGATCGGCCCATCGGCGGCCACCACCAGACTGTTCAGCGGCGTCGCCACCAGCGAGGCGATGCGCTTCAGCGGCAGGCCCTGGGCCACCTGCACATGCAATTGCGGCTGATACGAAATCGC
>JAYSEE010000190.1:0-7063 GCA_041914045.1 Ferrovibrio sp.
AGAAGATCACCACATGCACATTGTGCTTGCGGTTGTCGTTGGCGCGGATCAGCGGGCGGATCAGCAGCATGGAGGCGCCGGTGGTGCCCATCCAGCTTGCGATCGCCGTGCCGATCAGCAGCAAGGTGGTGTTCAGGCTGGGCGAGCCATGCAGGTTGCCGAGCAGGCGCACGCCGCCGGCCACCGTGAACAAGGCCAGCAGCAGGATGATGAAGGGGATGTATTCATGCAAAGCCACTTCCAGCAGGGCATGCGCCGCATCGCCCGCGCCATGCTGCGCGGCGAATGGCAGCAGGAAGGCCAGCCCCCAGGCGGCGGCGATCTTGCCGTAATGGTGATGCCACAGACCGGGCGTGAACAGCGGCAGCAGCGCGATGGAAAGCAGGATGCCGGCGAAAGGCAGCGCCCAGAGAATGCCGAGTTCCGCGCCGTTGATCGCGGCCGCCGCGAAGGCCGGCGGGGCCAGTGCCGCGCCCAGGCCGGCGATGCTGCAAAGCATGGCGATGCGCTTGATCATGGATTATTCCCCCGGTCGATTCTTCACTGATTTTGCGGCTGCTCCGGCGTCATCCAATCCGGGCCGGGATCTTCATGCACGATGATGTCGGCGCCGGGAAACCGCGTCTTCAAGCTATTCTGCACATCCACCGCGATGCGGTGCGCGGTGCGCAAGGTGATGTCGGGATCGAGTTCGAGATGGAACTGAATGAACAGATGCGTGCCCGAACGCCGCGTGCGCAGATCATGCATGCCGCGCACATCGGGATGCGCCAGCACGGCTTTGCGGATCGAATCCTGTTCGCCATCCTCCAATTCGCGATCCATCAATTGATCGAAAGAATGGCGCAGGATGTCGATGGCGCCTTTCAGGATGATGGCCGCCACGGCCAGGCCGCCCAGCGGGTCGAGCCAGAGCGGGCCGCCGAAGGCCGCGCCGAGCAGAGCCAGGATCACCACGGCATTGCTCAGCAGGTCGCCCAGGTAATGCAGCCGGTCGGCGGTGATCGCCACCGAGCGGGTGCGTCTCACCACATGGCGCTGAAACAGCACCAGCGCCAGGGTCAGCGCAATCGAGATGCCCATCACGCCCAGCGCGATCGGCCCGCCTTCCAGCGGCTGCGGTATCAGCAGGCGATGCACCGCCTCGAAACCCAGGAACAGCGCCGATCCGGCCACGAAGGCCGATTGCCCAAGACCGGCCAGCGCCTCGGCCTTGCCATGGCCGAAACGGTGATCGGCATCCGCCGGCACCAGGGCCTGGCGCACCGCCACCAGATTAAGCAGCGAGGCCAGCGCATCCAGCGTGCTGTCGATCAAGCTGGCCAGCAGGGCAACGGAATCGGAATACAGCCAGGCGCCCAGCTTGGTGACGATGAGAATTCCCGCCACCGCCACCGAGGCATAGGTGGCCTGACGCATCAGCCGGGCATTTTCGGTCATCGTCATGGATCAGGG
Source organism: Ferrovibrio sp. (assembly GCA_041914045.1). Taxonomy (GTDB): domain Bacteria; phylum Pseudomonadota; class Alphaproteobacteria; order Ferrovibrionales; family Ferrovibrionaceae; genus Ferrovibrio. Next base: position 1,456 of record JAYSEE010000190.1, read on the forward strand.
ATATAGCCGTTCGGTGGCCCAGCCGCCGTCATCCTGGCGGCGATAGACCAGGCGGTCATGCAGGCGGAACGGGCGGTCGGCCCAGAATTCGATGCTGATCGGCGCGATGCGGAAGCCCGACCAATGCGGCGGCCGGGGCACATCGCCGATGGCGTATTTGGCGGCGAATTTCGCCACCTGGGCTTCCAGTTCGAAACGGCCCTGCAAGGGGCGCGATTGCGCCGAGGCCCAGGCGCCGATCCGGCTGTCGCGCGGGCGCGAGGCGAAATAGGCATCGGCCTCGGCATCGCTCACCACGCTGACGGGCCCGCGGATGCGCACCTGGCGGCGCAGGCTTTTCCAGTGGAACAGCGCGGCGGCCTTGGGATGCGCCAACAGCTCGCGGCCCTTGGCGCTTTCGAAATTGGTGTAGAACACGAAGCCATCGGCATCATGGCCCTTCAGCAGCACCATGCGCAGATTGGGCAGGCCATCGGCATCGGCGGTGGCGATGGCCATGGCGTTGGGATCGTTGGGTTCGGATTGCTGCGCCTCGGCGAACCAGGCCTCGAAATGCGCATAGGGATCGGAATAGGCATCCATCGTAAATGTCCGTCTGGCTTGAGCATCCGCCTGGGTCGGCCCGTCGGCGTAACGGCGGAAACACTGTAAATGGGGGTATACAGCATGCCCCCATAATTCCCAACCCTTGCCGCATTCCCGCCGTATTCCGCCACCAATCTCTCAGCATGGCCGAACGGGCGATGCCCCTTCCGCTCCCCCCTTCCCCCTCTCCTCTCCCCCAGGAGATCGCGGATGGGAGCATCGCCCGGGAAGCCGCAACCTTTTATGGAGCCGCCAAAATGCGCGCTGTCACGCTTCCCTCCACTGGCAATTCGCGCCGCATGGGCAATCCGCGCCGCATGGGCAAGGCCCCGCTGGCGGCTGCGCTTGCTGTGGTTTTGGGTTTGACCGCCTGCGCCGAGCAGGGCGGCACCAAGCAGAATGTGGGCACCGTTCTGGGCGGCGTCGGCGGCGCCGTGGCCGGCGCGCAATTCGGCAAGGGCTCGGGCCAACTCGTGGGCGTGGCCGCCGGCACCTTGCTGGGCGCTTTGCTGGGCTCGGAAATGGGCAAATCGCTGGATCGCGCCGATCAGCAATATCTCGGCCGCGCCAATCAGCAGGCTTTCGAAACCGCGCGCTCCGGCACCGCCGTGAGCTGGCGCAACCCCGATAGCGGCAATTCCGGCACCGTGGTGCCGCAGCCCGCCTACCAGTCCCCGAATGGTCAGTATTGCCGGGAATTCCAGCAAACCATCATGGTGCAGGGCAAGAGCGAGCAAGCCTTCGGCACCGCCTGCCGCCAGCCCGATGGCAGCTGGAAGATCCAGTCCTAGGGTCCGGACCCTAAGCTTTCCGCGTATAGTCAGTCGCATAGCGTAGCGTTCCTCTTTCATTTGGTTCCCCCAGCCTTGGCGTGGTCCGGCGCTCCCGGCCACGCCATTTTTTTGTTTCGGCCTGTAATATTTTAACATTTGGCCTATACTCTCGGCATGGCGCGGCCAGAAGGTCCGCCTTACCACCGCTACCGATGGGAGGCCAGAATGGTCGACAGCATCGCAGCCGGCGGCAGCCGGCATTTGCCTGCCATGCAGCAGGCCTTGGAAGGCTTGCGCAAACCGCGCCAGAAGACCGAGGCGGAAACCAAGCTCGACGAAATTCTCGCCAGCATGAAGCGCAACGCCAAGTCAGGCGGCGCCGAAGCCGCGCGCCAGAAGCTGGAGCGCATCAAGGCCAAGCTGAAAATGCTGCAACTGGCGGCCGGTTCGGCGGCGGCCAGCGGCGATGCCAAGGCGGCCCGCGCCGTGGCGCGCCAGATCAAGGAAGCCGCCAAGGAATTATCCGATGCTTTGCGCGCGGCGGGCGGCAATGTTGGCGGCGGCGCTGCGGGCATGGGCGCGGGACTATCCGCCATGCCCAGCGAGGCGCGGCAGGCGCAATCGGCCGTCACCGAGAAAATGGATGCCGATAATCCCGAGCATCAGGCCATATTGAATGGCGGCACGCGCGGCGAAGGCCGCAAGGCCGATGCGGAGGGCCGCGCCGTGGCCTTGCTGAAAATCCAGCAGGCGGAAGATGCGCTGCAAAACGCCCCGCAGAAATCCGACGACAAGGACAAAGCGGATGCCGCGAAAGGGCAGGCGGATTTGAAGGCCGAGGCGCGCAGCCTGCTGGCGCAGATGCGCAAGATACTCGAACAGGCGCGGCTGGCGCTGCTGCATCCGCTGGCGAAAAAGAAAGACGCCGCCAACGCGCAGGATGAATTCCGCGATGCGGATCAGGCTCTGGCCGGTCTCAACACGGCATCGCTGGGCGATGCCTCGCCGCATGGGGTAAATCTGAGCGTTTGAGGATTTACAGGCTTTGCAGCAGGCCGGCCAGCAGATAGGGCGTGCCGGTATTGTCGCGCTTCGCCTCGCCCTGCAGGCGCAGCCGCCGCCAGCTATCCTTCTCGTTGCCCGGTACGCGGAATTCCAGCGATGCCGCTTCGCCCTTTTCACGCAGGGCATCGAAATAGGTTTGCACCCGGGCGCGGTCGTCGGGATGGCAGGCATCCAGCAGCACCGGCAATTCCGCGGGCGCGCCGATCGGCTTCAGCCCCAGCAGGCGGAACATATTGTCCGACCAGGTGAGGTTGTCGTCCGACAGCTGCCACATCCAGCTGCCCTGGCCGGAGAGCCGCTCGGCCACATTGGCGCGCATCATGCGGGCCGCCAGCAATTGTTCGGTCTGCACCAGGTTGCTGCTGGCTTCGGCGCGCGCTTTGTCCATGCCCGCCACCAATTCGGCATTGCGCAACCGCAATGCAATGGCGATGCGCTCGTTGCGGTTGGCGACATGGGCGCGCCGCGCCAGCGCCAGGGTGAGCACGCCGCAGAACAACAGCATGAAATACGTCGCTTGATCGGCGATCAGCAGGCCGCGGATCATCAGCAGCAGCGTCATCGGTACGTGGAAAGCGTAATACGACACCAGATGCGGCGCGCGCGTGTTGAGATTGGCCAGCGACAGACCCGACCAGATCACCGCAAGCGCCGCCTGCAATTCGTGATTGCCTTCTTCGCCGAACAGCCAAAACATCGCGCCCCAGGTGAGGCCGGTGATGGCCGAGCCGATGGCGAAACGGTTGGCCCAGTAAACCGAATTGTTCAGCCGGTCGTCATCCTCGGCGAAACCCTTGCGCTGGCGGTCCAGCCAGGCGGTGCCGGCGGTATAGGCGATGGTGAGCGCAAGAATCTCGAACCAATTGGTAAAGGGAAAGAACAGCGCGCAGGCGCCGAACAGCACCATGTAGGGGATATGCCGCGCAGAAGCGCTGTATTGATACAGCCGTTCGATCAGCATGCCTTCGGCAATCGGCGAGCGATTGTCGAGCAGACTATCGTCTTCTTCCGCCAGCCGCGCCACCAGGGCAGCAGACTTGCCATCGCCAACGCTCATCGGAATCCCACGCTAATCTCTCGGGCGCATATATGCTGCCATATGCATTTAGCCGAAAATTACTGCGTCTTTTTTGCAAGCGATACCCAAATCGAATCAATCGCCGAAAAAACCTTGGCGAATTGCCGATGCGTATGCACGCGTGAGGATTGTTTACAGACTGCCGGTGAGAAAATATTTGGCGATCTGATGCGCCAGTCCGATCGGCGGCGGCAGGCGCAGCGGCGCATTCAAATCCTTGCTGGCGGCCAGCATGGCGGCAACTTGCTCGCGCGAAAACCAGCGCGCGTCTTCAAGCTCGTGGCGATCCACCGCGATGGCGGGATCGGTCACTTCGGCAATGCAGCCGATCATCAGCGAAGCGGGAAACGGCCAGGGCTGCGAGGCGATATAACGCACCGCGCCCACTTTTACGCCGGCTTCTTCGTGCAATTCGCGCCGCACGGCTTCTTCGATGCTCTCGCCCGGCTCCATGAAGCCGGCCAGCGCCGAGTACATGCCGGGCATGAATTGCGGCTGGCGGCCCAGCAATATCCGGTCGCCATGCACGCCCAGCATGATCACCACCGGATCGGTGCGGGGAAAATGCTGCGCCTTGCAGGCTTCGTTGCTGCAACGGCGGCTATAGCCGGCTTCTTCCATGCGGGTCGGCGCGCCGCATTGTGCACAAAATCCATGCCGCTTATGCCAGTCGGTCATGCTGCGCGCCTGGGCCAGCACGGCGGCCTCGCCGGGCGAAAGCTGCGGCGCGATGGAGCGCACGTCGATGAATTTATGCCGTTCGTCGGCCAGGTCGGCGATGCCGTCAACGCCATCGGCATCCAGCGCGAAATATGCGATGCCCTGATCCTGCCCCAGCAGCAGGCAGGGCGCATCGGCCAGCGAGCCGGCGGTGGCGAATTGCGCCGGAAACCAGACCAGCCGTGCGCCATCCTCCGCCAGTTGCACCAGCGGCTTCAATTCATGCAGCAGCAGATAGCAGGTGGCGGCATCCTGGCGTTTGGCGGCCAGCCAGGCGGCATCGCGGCGGTGATTGCCGGCGCGGTCGAGCGGCGAGCCGGAAAAGGTGATGCCGGAAAACTGCGGGGAAATGCCAAGCATGGCGGAAAGCTGGCATATTCCGCAGGTATCGGCAATCGCCAGGGCCGGGATCGCATCGCGGTTTCCCGGCGGCCGCACCTGTTGCATAACCGGGCGCGATAGGGGATAACTCGGCCCGGGAGGTTGGCGGCGGACGGACGCCTCGCCAACCCGGTCAGGTCCGGAAGGAAGCAGCCGCAACGAGATCCCGCTCGGGTCGTTGTCCAGCCTCCCACCTCATTCCATCCTTGGCGGATAATCGGGGGATCGTACGCCGCAGATGACAGATCAAACCTCTGTTTCCGGCGCCCCCTATCGCGTTCTGGCGCGCAAATACCGGCCGCGCGATTTCGCCGAGGTGATCGGCCAGGATGCCCTGGTCCGCACGCTGTCCAACGCCATCGCCACCGGCCGCATCGCCCAGGCCTTCATCCTCACCGGCGTGCGCGGCGTGGGCAAAACCACCACGGCCCGCATCATCGCCCGTGCGCTGAACTGCACCGGGCCCGACGGCAAGGGCGGCCCGACGGTGACGCCCTGCGGCGTCTGCGACAATTGCCGCGCCATCGCCGAGGACCGCCATCCCGATATCCTGGAGATGGACGCCGCCTCGCGCACCGGCATCAACGATATCCGCGAGATCATCGAGGCGGTGCGCTACGCCCCGGCCATGGCGCGCTACAAGGTCTACATCATCGACGAAGTGCACATGCTCTCCACGGCGGCCTTCAACGGCCTGCTGAAGACTTTGGAAGAGCCGCCGCCGCATGTGAAATTCGTGTTCGCCACCACGGAAATCCGCAAGGTGCCGGTGACGGTGCTGTCGCGCTGCCAGCGCTTCGACCTGAAGCGCGTGGAAATCGCCGTGCTCGCGGCGCATTTCAAGGCCATCGCCGCCAAGGAAGACGCGCAGATCGACGACGATGCGCTCACCTTGATCGCGCGCGCCGCCGAAGGTTCGGTGCGCGATGGCTTGAGCCTGCTCGATCAAGCCTTGGCGCATGGCGCCGGCAAGGCCGACGCGGCCTTGGTGCGCGACATGCTGGGT
>JAYSEE010000191.1:0-6958 GCA_041914045.1 Ferrovibrio sp.
CGAAATCGGCGCGCACTTCGGCCAGCAAGGCGGCGCGGTCGAATTCCACCGGCACGAAATGATTCAGGATCAGGCATTTCGCCTGGGCCTCGCGCGCCACCTTGCCCACTTCGCTGGATAGCGTGTGGTAGGATGCCACGTTGCGCATGCCTTCCTCGCTGCGCACGCCCGGCCGGATCAGGATTTCCCGATGGATGAAGCATTCATGCACGATGGCATCGGCCCCGCGCGCGGCTTCGATCAATTCCGGGCAATAGGCCGTATCGCCGCTGAAAGCCACGCGATGTCGGGCATCCTGGAAGATGAAGCCGAAAGCATTGCTTACCGGCTGATGCCGCACGCCCACGGCGGTGATGCCGAGGCCGCCTTCATTCAGCACGTCGCCAGGCTGCAATTCCGTCACCTGGAGTTCCAGCGCCTTGGTGGAGGGGCGCTTTTCATGGGCGATGCGGGCATCCAGTTCCGGCTTCCATAAGGCCATCAGGCCATCGACGAAACGCTTGGTGCCCACGGGGCCGTAGATGCGCTGCGGCCGGTCGCGCCCCTGATGCCAGGAGGAAACGATCAACTGATACAGATCCACCAGATGGTCGGAATGCAGATGGGTGAGCAGCAAGGCTTCGATATCGCGCCCGGCCGAACCGGCTTCCACCAGGCGCTGGGTAACGCCCGAGCCGCAATCAATCAGATACTGCTTGCCCTGCCAATCCAGCAGATTGGCCGGCCCGCGCCGCGCCGACGAAACTTGCGGACAACCGGTGCCCAGCAGAGTGATTTTCATAGCGCCAACCTCAGGAACGGCACCGGCTCGCCGGCCGCCTGCGGCGGCGCCAGCGGCGGACGGATCACCAGGCAATCGGCATCCGACAGCAGCCGCAGCATCGAACTGTCTTGCCGCGCGAATGGCCGCGCCAGCAACCGGCCTTGCGCATCGGTTTCCAGCTTGGCGCGCAGATAATCCTCGCGCTTGTCGTTGGCCGCCAAGGCTTCCGCCGCCAGAGCGATTTCGGGCCGCAAGTCCCAATCCAGGCCCAGCATGGCGCGGATGGCGGGCTTCACGAATAGCAGCGCGCAGACCAGGGCTGAAACCGGATTGCCCGGCAGGCCGAGCAACGGCATCTCTCCGAAACTCAGCGCGGCGCGGCCGAACATCAGCGGCTTGCCCGGGCGCATGGCGATGCGCCAGAAGTCGATGCCGGCGCCGCCCGCGCCCAGCACTTTGTGAATCAGATCATGCTCGCCCACGCTGGCGCCGCCCAAAGTCAGCAGCAGGTCGCAACCGCGCGCGGCCTCCGCCTTCTCGCGCAGATCGGCCTCGGTATCGCGCGCGATGCCGAGATCGACCGCTTCGCCGCCGCAAGCCGCGATCAGCGCGCAAAGGCCGAGATTGTTGGAACTGACGATCTGGTTCGGCCCGATCTGGTCGCCCGGCCGCGCCAGTTCATCGCCGGTCGCCAGCACCGCCAAACGCGGCTTGCGCTTTACGGCGAGCCAGGGCCGGTTCATCGCGGCGGCCAATGCGATATCGGCGGGGCCGAGCTGGCGGCCGGCCGGCAGCAGCAGGTCGCCTTCGGAAAAATCCAGGCCGGCGCGGCGGATCCATTGTCCGGGCTTCGGCGCTTCGCGCACGATCAACAGGCCATCGGGCCCGAGATCGGCATCTTCCTGAATGACGATAGCATCGGCGCCATCGGGCAGCGGCGCGCCGGTGAAGATGCGCACGGTTTCGCCCGGGCCGACCTTGCCCTCGAAACGTCCGCCGGCCGCCACGCTGCCGATGGGTTTCAGTTTATCGGCAAGATCGGCATGGCGCGCCGCCCAGCCATCCATGGCGCTCACCGCGAAAGGCGGCTGCGTGCGCCGCGCCGTCAGTCCTTCCGCCAACACGCGGCCATGAGCGGCGGTGAGCGGTACGGTTTCCGCCGCCATCTTGGGCAGCGCCGCCACCACGCGCGCGCGGGCCTCGGATACGGGGATCATGGCGCTACGAACAAGCCGGACTTGCCGCCGGATTTATGCAGCAGCCGGATATCCGTTATCCGCATGGCGCGGTCCACCGCCTTCACCATGTCATAGAGCGTCAGCGCCGCAACGCTGGCGGCGGTCAGCGCCTCCATCTCCACGCCGGTGCGGCCCTTCAGCTTGCAGGTGGCGGTGATCTCGATGCAGCTTTCGCGGCGCTTGGGCGTCAGTTCCACGGTCACTTTGCTCAAGGCCAACGGATGGCAAAGCGGGATCAGTTCATGGGTGCGCTTGGCGGCCATGATGCCGGCGATGCGCGCCGTGGCCAACACGTCGCCCTTGGGCGCATTGCCTGAAAGAATGAGTTTCAGCGTGGCCGGCAGCATCTTCACGCGGCAACCGGCCGTTGCCACGCGCTCGGTTTCCGCCTTGTCCGACACATCCACCATATGGGCGTTGCCGGCGGCATCGAGATGGGTGAGCGATGCGGTCTTGCGCGGAGCCATTCAGGCCGCCTTCTTGCCCGTCAGCAGCAAGCGCGTGGCGGCTTCCACATCGGCCTGTCGCATCAGGCTTTCGCCGACCAGGAAGCACTTGGCCCCCACTTTCGCCATGCGGTCGAGATCGGCTTTTTCATACAGCCCGGACTCGCTCACCAGGGTGTAGCCCGCCGGCACCAAAGCGGCTAAAGCCTCGGTGGCGGCGAGATCGACGCTCAAGGTTTTGAGATTGCGGTTGTTCACGCCCAGCAGGCGGGATTTCAGTTTCAGCGCCCGCTCGGTTTCGGCGGCGTCATGCACTTCCACCAGCACATCCAGGCCCCAATGGATCGCCGCATCTTCAAGCTCGGCGGCCTCGGCATCGGTCAGCGCCGCCATGATGAGCAGGATGCAATCGGCCCCCAGCGCCCGCGCCTCGGCCACTTGATACGCGTCGAGCATGAAATCCTTGCGGATGATCGGCAGGTCCACGGCGGCGCGGGCCTGCCGCAGGTAATCGTCATGGCCCTGGAAATATGGCACATCGGTGAGCACGCTGAGGCAGCTTGCGCCGCCGGCGCGATAGGCGCGCGCCAGGCTGGCCGGATCGAAATCGGCGCGGATCAAGCCCTTCGATGGCGAAGCCTTTTTGATCTCGGCGATCAGGCCATAGCCGCCGGCCGCAACCGCCGCCTTCAACGCCTTATGGAAACCGCGCGGCGGCTGCGTGGCGCGCGCTTCGGCATCCACGGCGGACAAAGCTTTCGCCGCCTTGCTGGCCGCGATATGCGCGCGCTTGTCGGCGCATATCTTCTGCAGAACGTCGCTCATACTTTGGGGCTCATTCTTCGGCTGCCGGCGGCGTGGCGTGGGTGATCTCGATCAGCTTGGCAAGCACAGCGCGCGCCTTGCCGCTGTCGATGGCCCCGGCGGCCAGCGCCACGCCGGCCTTGAGGTCGGCGGCCTTGCCGGCGATCACCAGGGCGGCGGCCGAATTGAACAGCACGATGTCGCGGAACGCGCCTTTCGCGCCGTTCAGCACCGCGCGCAACGCCACGGCATTGGTGGTCGGATCGTCGCCCTTCAATTCCTCGAACTTCACCCGCCCGAGGCCGGCATCTTCCGGCGCGATCTCGAAGGATGTCACCTTGCCGTCCTTGAGCTCCGATACATAGGTCGGGCCGGTCAGGGTGATTTCGTCCAGCCCATCCGAGCCATGCATGACCCAGACCCGCTCGGACCCCAGCTTGCCCATCACATGGGCCAGCGGCTCCACCCATTCGCGGGCGAATACGCCAAGCAATTGCCGCTTCACCCCGGCCGGATTGGAGACCGGGCCGAGCAGATTGAAGATCGTGCGGGTGCCGAGCTCCACCCGGGTGGGGCCGACATGGCGCATGGCGCCGTGATGGCGCGGGGCCATCAGGAAGCCGACGCCGGCCTCAGCGATGGCGCGTTCGATCAGCCGCATGTCGCAATCTATATTCACGCCCAAGGCGGTCAGCACATCGGCGGCGCCGGTCTTGGACGACAGCGCGCGGTTGCCATGCTTGGCCACCGGAACGCCGCAGCCCGCCACGACCAGGGCCGAACAGGTGGAGACATTCCAGGTGCCCTTGGCGTCGCCGCCGGTGCCGACGATGTCGATGGCATCCGCCGGGGCTTTAACGCCCAGCACCTTGGCGCGCATGGTCAGCGCGCCGCCGGTGATTTCGTCCACCGTCTCGCCGCGCACGCGCAGCGCCATCAAAAAGCCGCCCATCTGCGAGGGCGTGGCATTGCCAGACATCATGATGTCGAAGGCCAGCCGGGCATCTTCCACATCCAGCCGCGCCCCGCCGGCCACCAGGCCCAGCAGACGCTTGAATTCGGTTACATCGTTACGCGGGTCGGTCATGCTGCTAAGCCGTTTGGATTGAACCGCGCCAGCGCATCCTCATCCACGCCGAGGCCGCATTGGCGCAGGAAATTCGCCAGCATCGCCAGGCCATGTTCGGAGGCGATGCTTTCCGGATGGAACTGCACGCCATGGATCGGCAGGGCGGCATGGGCCAGCCCCATCACCACGCCGTCCTCGGCATGGGCATTGGCGCGCAGCGAATTGGGCAGGCTGTCCGGCTCCACCGTAAGGGAATGGTAGCGCGTGACCAGGAAATCCTGCGGCAGGCCGGCGAACACGCCGGTATTGTCATGCTTGATGCGGCTGAGCTTGCCATGCAGCGGCTTGGGCGCGCGCACCACCTTGCCGCCGAAAGCCTGGCCGATGGCCTGATGCCCCAGGCAAACGCCGAAGACCGGCACTTTCTCGGCCGCCGCCCCGATCAGCTCCAGGCAGATGCCGGCGCGGTCGGGATCGCAGGGCCCGGGCGACAGCACCACGCCCTTGGGATTCAGCGCCATCACCTGCGCCACCGACTTTTCGTCGTTGCGGATGACCTCCACCTGCTGCCCCAGCATCCCGAAGTAATGCACGAGGTTCCAGGTGAAACTATCGTAATTGTCGATCAAAACCAGCATACGGGGCCTTCCCAGCCTGCAAACCGCGACACCATAGGAAATAACCGCCGCTGGGAAAAGGCATAGCCCCCAGCGGCAGGCTTATCGTTTGCCCGACCTTATCATTTGCCCAGGCTTATCGTTTGCATGGGAACGATTTTTCCAGCGCTTTGGCGATCAGTTCGGCCCCGGCCTGGGAGACCAGGCTGGGATTCAGCGCCAGCCAGTCGCGCACGATGAACTCCACCCTGGGCGGCGGCACCGCATCGGGCAGGCAGACCCGGCCGGAAATCCGCAAGCTATCCAGGATGCCGGCCACATAGCCCCGGCAATAGGCATCCTGCGAGCGGCAGGGGCGCTCATCAATATTCGGGCCGGTTGGGATATTCGGAGCAGCCGGCGGATTGGCCGCCAAGGCCGTGCCGGCGATGGCGGAAAATACCGCCGCCGCCGCAAAAACGCCTTTGTTTCGCGGCAGGCTATGATAAGCGTTGCCTCCGCACCCATCGGTTATCGTTTCGAGTTTCATGCCATCCACCCTCCGCCAAGCGCGCAGAAACGGCAAGCCTCCGCAGCGCCCGCCTATCCGGCCCGCCACCGTCAACGACCTGGAGGCCCTACTGGTTTTGGAACATGTCTGCTTCCGCAGCGAACGCATGAGCCGCCGCGCCTTCCGCCATGCGCTGGGCAATCCGCGCGCCATGCTGGCCGTGGCCCCCGGCACGGATGGCGCGCTGCTGGGCGCCGCCGTGCTCTATACCCGGCGCGACAGCCGGGCGGCGCGGCTCTATTCCATCGCGGTGCATCCGGCGGCGCGCGGCCAGGGCCTAGCCCGGCGGCTGCTGCGCCGGATGGAAGCCGCTGCCCAAAAAAGCGGCGCGCGGGAAATGCGGCTGGAAGTGTCGGTCCGCAATCGCGCCGCTCTCGCGCTCTACGAAGAATCAGGCTATGAGATATTCGCCCGGGTGAGCGGGTATTACGAGGATGGCGCCGACGCCCTGCGTCTGGCCAAGCCCCTCGCGCCCCGCTCCGGTAAGACTGGACCCGGTAAACTCTGAGACGACCTTCCGATGCATATCATCATCGTCGAACGCAAAACCCATTTCCGCTACCGCAACCCCGGTTGCCTGGTGCTGAACAATCGCGAATACATCACCCGGCCCGAGCTGGTGCAGGATAAGCGCGCCAAGATCATCAATCTCTCCAAGGATTATTCCTATCTGGGCTACGGCTATTACTGCTCGCTGCTGGCGGAGGCGCGGAACCAGAAAGTGATACCGGGGGTGAAAACCATCCTGGAACTGCGCGAGCGCAGCATCTACAGCCATACCCTGCCGGAGTTGGACGAATTGCTGGCGCAGCAGCTGAAAAAGCTGGTGATGATGCCGACGGCGCCCTTCACCCTGCATGTGTTTTTCGGCCGCACCGACGATATGCGCTTTCCCGATCTGGCGCGCCGGGTATTCGACGAATTCCGCTGCCCGATGCTGAAGCTCAACATCTCGCCGGAAGACGGCTGGCATATCGCCTCGATCCGCCCGATGGCGCTGTCCGACCTCAAGCCGGACCAGCAGGAATTCTTCGAGAAGGCGCTGGATGCCTATACCCGCGCCGGCTGGCGCACGCCGAAGGCCAAGAGCGTGGCGAAATACAGCCTGGCCGTCCTGCATAATCCGGCCGAGGCGCTGCCGCCTTCCGACCGCCGCACGCTGCAAAAATTCGTCCGCATCGGCGAACAGATGGGCGTGGATGTCGAGTTGATCGAGAAGAAGGACTACTCGGAACTGGCCGAATATGACGGCCTGTTCATCCGCGAGACCACGGCGCTGGACCATCATACCTACCGCTTCGCCAAGCGCGCGGAGAACGAGGGCATGGCGGTGATCGACGACCCCACCTCGATCCTGCGCTGCACCAACAAGGTCTATCTGGCCGAATTGCTGAAGGCCAACAAGATTCCCACGCCGAAAACCGTGGTGCTCGATAAAAGCGGCATCGAGGCGGTGGAGCAGGAAATCCCC
>JAYSEE010000192.1:0-6947 GCA_041914045.1 Ferrovibrio sp.
CGCAGACCGCCAAGCAGGTGATCGTGCAGAAGGTGCGCGAGGCCGAGCGCGAGCGCCAGTACGAGGAATACAAGGATCGCATCGGCGAGATCGTGAACGGTCTGGTCAAGCGCGTGGAATACGGCAACGTCACGATTGATCTCGGCCGCGCCGAGGCGATCATCCGCCGCGACGAATTGCTGCCGCGCGAAACCTTCCGCCAGGGCGACCGCGTGCGCGCTTATATCTACGACGTGCGCCGCGAACCGCGCGGCCCGCAGATTTTCTTGTCGCGCTCGCATCCGCAATTCATGGCCAAGCTGTTCGCCCAGGAAGTGCCGGAAGTCTACGACGGCATCATCGAAATCCGCGCCGTGGCCCGCGACCCGGGCAGCCGCGCCAAGATCGCCGTGTTGTCCAACGACAATTCGATCGACCCGGTCGGCGCTTGCGTCGGCATGCGCGGCAGCCGCGTGCAGGCGGTGGTGAACGAATTGCAGGGCGAGAAGATCGACATCATCAAATGGTCGCCCGATCCGGCCACCTTCATCGTGAATGCGCTGGCCCCGGCCGAAGTGGCCAAGGTGGTGCTGGATGAAGAAGCCACCGGCGTGGAAGTGGTGGTGCCCACCGATCAGCTTTCCTTGGCCATCGGCCGTCGCGGCCAGAATGTGCGTCTGGCTTCGCAGCTTACCGGCTTCGATATCGACATCCTCACCGAGGAAGAAGAATCCGAGCGCCGCCAGAAGGAATTCCGCGAGCGCAGCCAGCTCTTCATTGATGCGCTGGATGTGGACGAGACCATCGCCCAGCTGCTGGTGACCGAAGGCTTCGCCAATGTGGAAGAATTGGCTTATCTGCCGCTGGAAGAGCTGGCCGATATCGAAGGCTTCGATGGCGAATTGGCGCAGGAACTGCACGACCGCGCGGTCGAGTATGTCGAGCGCCGCAATGCCGAATTCGACGAGAAGCGCCGCGAGCTGGGCGTGTCGGACGAGGTGGCGGCAATCGCCGGCCTCAGCCCCGCCATGCTGGCCGCTTTGGGCGAGAAGGGCGTGAAGACCTTGGACGATCTGGCCGATCTGGCCGGCGACGAGTTGCGCGAAATCGTCGGCGAGGATGCGATCAGCGCCGACGACGCCAATGCCATCGTGATGGCGGCGCGCGAGCATTGGTTCGCCGACGAGGCGGCGGATGGCGCCTCGGCCGAGTAAGTTGGAGACGGCGACGCGGCGCTGCGCCCTGACCGGCGAGCGCCTGCCGCCAGACCGGCTGATCCGGTTTCGCATCGAGGCGGATGGGCGGTTGCTTGCCGATCCGCGTCGGGCGCTGGGCGGCAGGGGTTTGTGGATGACGCCCGAGCGGGCCTTGCTGGTCCGCCTGGGCGATGAAAAATCCGCCGAGCGCCGGGCTCTGTCCCGGGCGGCGAAGCGGATGCTGCGGTTGGAGCCGGATTATCTGGCCGCGTGGGAACGGGATTACCGTGCTTATTGCGCGGATTTGCGGGAGCGGGTAGTCCGCGCTCCGCAGCGACAGGGTGAAACGCCGCTGATGCGGAGCATCGCTCTGGCGGAATATGGATTAGCCGGCTTGGCCGAGTAGGGCGTTTTGGTTGCTTGAGTAAGCAGGCAGTTGAGTGAAGTGAATAAGCGTGCCGGCCATGGCGGTCGTCGCGCAGATGGAAAAAGCCGGGGCCAAGACGACCCGGCGGCGGAAGCGGAACTGGTATGAGCGACGTAAACGAGCAGGACAAGGACAAGCTGGCGGCGCGGCCGAAGCGGCTGGAACTGAAGAAGACGGTGGAGGCCGGTCAGGTCCGCCAGAGCTTCAGCCATGGCCGCAGCAAGGCGGTGGCGGTGGAAGTGCGCAAGAAGCGCACCATCGTTCCCCCTGGCGGCGCAAAGCCCGCGGCCGATGCCGGCCATGCGCCGGCAGCGCCGTCCCCGGCTGCCGCCGCGCCTGCCGTAGCCGCATCGCAGCCGGCGGCGCAGGCTCCTGCCGCTGCCTCCGCGCCGCAGGTGCAGGCGCGGCCCTCCTATGCCCAGGCGATAGCCGCGGCCGAGGCCGCCAAGGCCGAAGCCGCCAAGGTCGAGGCTGAGGCCCAGGCCCAAATTCAGCAGAGCCGCGAAGCCGAAGCCGCCGTCCGCGCGCCGCAGCAGCCGGCCGCCGCCGCTCCTGCCCAGGCCGCCGCTTCGCAGCCGGCATCCGGCGGTCCGCGCATGTCGGCGCCCGCTTCCAGCGGCCCGCGCATGAGCGCACCGGCCACCGGCGATACCCGCCCCGATTCACGCTCCGGCCCGCGCATGAGCGCGCCGGCTACGGGCGATTATCGCGGCAATCGCGATCGCGGCCCGCAGCGCGGCACGGCGCAGCAGCAGCAGCGCGGCACCGGCATGGTGTTGAAGACGCTGACCGAGGAAGAGAAGCAGCAGCGCAGCCGCACCAACGAAGACGAGCGCCGCAAATTCGCCGAGATGCGCCGCGTCGCCGAAGAAGATATGCGCCGCCGGCAGGACGACCTGTCGCGCGCCGTGGCCGAACGCGAAGCGGCTTCCCGCCGCGCCGCCGAGGAAGATGCGCGCAAGAAGGCCGAGGAAGAAGCCCGTAAGAAGGCCGAAGCCGAAGCTGCGCGCCGCCTGGCCGATAAGGAAAAGGCCGCCGTTGCCTTGGCCGCCAATCCCGCCACGGCCGGCCGTGCGGTGGATGTGGAAGAGGATGAAGACGGTGCGTCGCGGCGTCGCGGCGCCGGTGCGGCGCCCGGCAAGGCGGCGCCGGCCCGTCCGGCTCCCGCCAAAACCCGCGGCGGCGAAGATCGCCGGCGCGGCAAGCTCACGATTTCCTCCGCGCTGGATGAAAACGAGCGCGTGCGTTCGGTGGCGTCGTTCCGCCGCCGGGTCGAGCGCGAAAAGCGCCTGATGCAGCAATCCGCGCTGGCCCCCACCAAGGTGCTGCGCGATGTTGTGGTGCCGGAAACCATCACCGTGCAGGAACTGGCCAGCCGTATGGCCGAGCGCGGCGTCGACGTGATCAAGGCGCTGATGAAGATGGGCGTGATGGCCACCATCAATCAGGTGATTGATGCCGATACCGCTGAATTGCTGGTCGGCGAATTCGGCCACCGCGTGCAGCGCGTGGCGGAATCCGATATCGAAATCGGCCTGGTGGAGGATGCCGACGACGACAGCGTGCTGCTGCCGCGTCCGCCCGTCGTCACCGTGATGGGCCATGTCGATCACGGCAAGACCTCGCTGCTCGATGCTCTGCGCCAGACCGATGTGGCCGGCGGCGAAGCCGGCGGCATCACCCAGCATATCGGCGCCTATCAGGTGCATCTGAAGTCGGGCAAGGCGATCACCTTCCTCGACACCCCTGGCCATGAGGCCTTCACGCAGATGCGCGCGCGCGGCGCCAAGGCCACGGATATCGTGGTGCTGGTGGTCGCGGCCGACGACAGCGTGATGCCGCAGACCGTGGAAGCCATCCACCACGCCACGGCGGCCAAGGTGCCGATCGTGGTGGCGATCAACAAATGCGACAAGCCGGGCGCCAATCCCGACAAGGTGCGCCGCGAATTGCTGCAGCATGGCATCGTGGTCGAACAGCTCGGCGGCGAAGTGCAGGCGGTGGAAGTCTCGGCCAAGGCCAAGACCAACCTGGATCAGCTCGAAGAGCAGATTTTGCTGCAGGCCGAAATCCTCGATCTCAAGGCCAACCCGGATCGTCGCGCCGATGGCGTGGTGATCGAAGCCAAGCTGGAGCGCGGCCGCGGTTCGGTGGCCACGGTGCTGGTGCAGCGCGGCACCCTGCATGTGGGCGACGTGTTCGTGGCCGGCAATGCCTATGGCCGCGTGCGCGCCTTGATCGACGACAAGGGCAAGAACGTGGTCGAAGCCGGCCCCGCCACTCCGGTGGAAGTGCTGGGCCTGCAAGGCACGCCCGAAGCCGGCGACGAATTTATGGTGGTGGAGAACGAAGCCCGCGCCCGCGAAGTGGCCGAATTCCGCCAGCGCAAGCTGCGCGATGCCCGCGCCGCCGCCGGCAATCGCGGCACGCTCGAGCAGATGTTCTCCAAGATCAAGGCCGGCGAAGCCAAGGAACTGCCCATCGTCATCAAGACCGACGTGCAGGGCTCGTTGGAAGCCATCCTGGGTTCGGCGCAGAAGCTGGCCACCGAGGAAGTGGCGGTGCGCGTGCTGCATGGCGCGGTCGGCGCCATCAACGAAAGCGATATCGCCCTGGCCGCGGCATCGGGCGGAGCCATCATCGGCTTCAACGTGCGCGCCTCCAAACAGGCGCGCGATCTGGCCGAGCGCGATGGCGTGGATATCCGCTACTACTCGATCATCTACAACGTGCTGGATGATTTGAAGGCCCTGCTGTCGGGCATGCTGGCGCCTACGGTGCGCGAGCGTTTCCTGGGCTATGCCGAAATCCGCGAGGTGTTCAACATCTCGAAGGTCGGCAAGGTGGCGGGCTGTATGGTCACCGAAGGTCAGGTCAAGCGCGGCGCCAAGGTGCGCCTGCTGCGCGACAACGTGGTGATCCACGAAGGCCAACTGTCCACCCTCAAGCGCTTCAAGGACGATGTGCGCGAGGTGAAGCAGGGCATGGATTGCGGCATGTCGTTCGAGAATTACGACGACATCAAGCAGGGCGACATGATCGAGTGTTTCGAACTCGAGACGGTAGCCCGCCAGCTCTAAAAGCTGGAGGATCGTGCGATGCGCAAGCAAGGACGCGGTAATGCGCGTTCGCAGGGCGGCGATACCGCCACCGGCGGACGCAGTCAGCGCCAGCTTCGGGTAGGCGAGGAAATCCGCCACATCCTGTCCGATGTGCTGCGGCGCGCGCATTTCCGCGATCCCGATCTGGCCGGCGCGGTGATCACCGTGACGGAAGTGCGCGTCAGCCCGGACCTCAAGAACGCCACGGCTTTCGTGATGCCCCTCACCGGCGCAACGGGGGCAGGAGATGACACCGATACGGTGCTGAAGGCGCTGGATCGCGCCCATGCCTATATCCGCACCCTGGTGGCCGAACAGCTCAATCTGCGTTTCGCGCCCACGCTCAGCTTCAAGCGCGATGCCAGCTTCGATGCCGCCAGCCGCATCGAACAGGTGTTGCAGCGCCCGGAAGTGCAGGCCGATCTGCATAAAGACGCCCCGGTTAAAGACGACCCTGCGGACAAATCGTGAGCCGCAAGCGCAAGGGCCGGCCGGTCAATGGCTGGATTCTGCTCGACAAGCCGCTCGGCATGTCCTCCACCCAGGCGGTGGGCAAGGTGCGTTGGCTGACCCAAGCCGCCAAGGCCGGCCATGGCGGCACATTGGATCCGCTGGCCACCGGGCTGCTGCCCATCGCGTTGGGCGAGGCCACCAAGACCGTGCCCTATGTGATGGATGGCAGCAAAACCTACCGCTTCACGGCGCGCTGGGGCGAGGCCACCGCCACCGATGACCGCGAAGGCCCGGTGGTGGCGCGCTCCGACAGCCGCCCGGACGAGGCCGCAATCCGCGCCCTGCTGCCGGGCTTCATGGGCGAGATTTCGCAGCGCCCGCCGGCCTATTCGGCGCTGAAGCTGGATGGCGCCCGGGCCTATGATCTGGCGCGGGCCGGCGAAACCGTGGAATTGGCGCCCCGGCCGGTGCGGGTCGACCGTTTCGAGCTGATTGCCTGCCCGGACCGGGATTCCGCCATTTTCGAGGTGGATTGCGGCAAAGGCACCTATATTCGCGCCCTGGCCCGCGATCTGGGCGAAAAGCTGGGCTGTTTCGGCCATGTGGCCGATCTGCGCCGGCTGCGGGTGGGCGGATTCGATATTTCCCAGGCGTTTTCGCTGGATTCGCTCAGCGATCTATGCCAAAAGGACGCCGCCCAGGAATACCTGTTGCCGATCGAGACCGCGCTGGACGACATCCCGGCCCTGGTCGTGACCGGCCCCCAGGCCGAGCGATTTCGCCACGGCCAGAGTTTGCGGGTTTCCCGTGCGGGCTTGCCGGAAACTGCGGAAGGCGAGCTGGTGGTGAAAGTCGATGGCAAGGCCATCGGACTGGCGCTGCTGGTCGACGACGAGTTACGGCCGGTCCGGGTGTTCAACCCAGATCAAGTTCCAACCCCGATGTCGCGGAGTGAAGTACCATGACGATTACCGCCGAGCGCAAGAAGACGCTGGTTGCCGAATACGCCACCAAGTCTGGCGACACCGGTTCGCCGGAAGTGCAGGTTGCCCTGCTGACCGAGCGCATCAACAATCTTTCCGACCATTTCAAGAGCCACGGCAAGGATGTGCATTCCCGCCGCGGCCTGCTGATGATGGTTTCCAAGCGGCGCAGCCTGCTGGATTACCTGAAGCGCGTGGATGCGCCGCGTTACGACGCGCTGATCCAGCGCCTCGGCCTGCGCAAGTAAGCATGAAGGTTGCCGCCATCCGCCTTTGCGGCGGCGGCGACCACGCCATGGCCTCTGCTATGAAAGCCCGGTTCTCGGCCTTGCCGCATCTCTCCCGCAGAGCTGCGCCAGGGCGGGCCGGGCTTTTCGTTTAGGGCCAGGCATCGGCCGCGCGCGGGGATGGGCCTCGCCTGCGGCATTTGAAAGGCGGCGATGAGCGCCGCCCTGCATGGGGCAGCATCATGGGGATGCATGCCCTGGGAAGGACGAAAGACGATGTTCAACATTCATAAGACCGAATTGATGTGGGGTGGGCGCAAGCTCACCATCGAAACCGGCAAGGTCGCGCGTCAGGCCGATGGCGCCGTGATGGTCACCTATGGCGAAACCACCGTGCTCTGCACCGCCGTGGCCGCCAAGTCGCCGAAGCCGGGCGTGGATTTCTTCCCGCTCACCGTGAACTATCAGGAAAAGGCGTTCGCCACCGGCAAGATCCCCGGCGGCTTCTTCAAGCGCGAAGGCCGTCCGAGCGAGAAGGAGACCCTGGTCTCCCGCCTGATCGACCGCCCGATCCGCCCGCT
>JAYSEE010000193.1:0-6943 GCA_041914045.1 Ferrovibrio sp.
GAATGTTCGGCGCGGGCAGCATGGCAGCGCCGATGGCGTGCTGCGTTGCGACGAGGGCGGCTGCACGGCGCGGCTGAAAGGCTGGCTGATCGCGATTCCGCGCAGCGAGGCGACGGCGGAAGCCGATTGCCGGCATGCCGATATCGTGCTGGCGAATTTTCCGCTGCGGGGGCGCTGCGCGGCGGCGCGGATTATCGTGGATCGTTTCGATGTATGGCGCCGGGGGGCGCATGCGGTTTACTTGCCGGAGCGGAATGCCGGCTGGCCGCGTTTGGTTTCCGTGGCGGACGAGCGGGGGAGAAAACCCTGGGCCAAGGATGCCTGGACCAGGGATTCTTCTCCGCGCCGCTCGCGCCCGGACAGCGCGATCAGTAACGACGCAGCAGGCCGACCAGACGACCCTGCACCTTGACCCGGTCGGGCCCGAAGATGCGGGTTTCGTAGGCGGTGTTGGCGGCTTCCAGCGCCACCGAGTTGCCCTTGCGGCGCAGGCGCTTCAGCGTGACTTCGAGATCGTCCACCAAAGCCACCACGATGGTGCCGTTCTCGGCATTGTCGCTGCGCTGGATCACCACGGTGTCGCCATCCAGGATGCCGGCATCCACCATGGAATCGCCGGCCACTTCCAGCGCGTAATGATCGCCGTTGCCGAGCAGGCCGATCGGCACGTCGATCTGGGTCGACATGTCGCGCAGGGCTTCGATCGGCGTGCCGGCGGCGATGCGGCCGTAAAGCGGCAGGGTGACGATGTCGCGGGCGTTGAACGGGCTGACCGTGACCGGCGTGCCTTGCATCGGCGCGCCTTCATTGCCGCCGCGCGGCATCAGGCGGTTGCGGGCCGGGGCGCGCGGCGGCGGAGCGCCGATGCCGCCGCGATTGGGCACGGCGGAATCGGGCAGGCGCAGCACTTCCAGCGCACGGGCGCGATGGGCCAGGCGGCGCAGGAAGCCGCGTTCCTCCAGCCCGGTCACCAGGCGATGGATGCCGGATTTGGACTTCAGCTTCATCGCTTCCTTCATCTCTTCGAAGGAAGGGGAAACCCCGGAGGTTTCCAGTTTTTCATGGATGTACATCAGCAGATCGTGCTGCTTGCGGGTCAGCATGGCGAACTCCCTCGGTTTGTGGAACCGATCCAGCCCCTCTGGCCGCCCGACATTTGGGCATAGGGCGGCAGAGTTTGGGCGGGCTGAATCGGAACGAAATTGAAACCCACGAAATGTTCTAAGTAGGTTCCTCAAATGGGTCAAGCATATTTTTCCACAGCCTGTGGATTATCTCTCCCCAGGCATCCCGGATTTTCTCCCGGATTGTTCTCCATCAGCACGTTAGCGGTTCTTGATCGGTCGGCGAAGGGATATGGTTGCATGTAATAGAGGTTGTGATTTACAACCATTTGACTAAAACCGAAGGTTTGGGCTGCTCAATGGCGAAAAATGCCGGGGCAGGGCCTGCGAGGGGGGAAATGCCATGCAATTGGGAATCCGGCGGAAGCTGAATATCGCGGTGGCGGCCCTAGCGGTCATGACCCTGCTGTCGAATGCGGTGGGCGGCTGGTTTCTGACCCGTCTGCAAGGCACCTACAGTCAAGTGGGCGAACGCAATCTGCCGGAAGTCGTCGCAGCCATGACGGTGAAGGCGGTCAGCGCCGAGCTGACCGGCGGCGCGCCCAATCTGGCGGCGGCGGCCAATGAGGAAGACCGTGCGGCGGCGATGGCCGAATTGGGCAAATTGCAGCAGGCGCTGGCACAGGCGTTGCAGACGATGAAAGACGGTTCGGCGGCTGCTGAGCGGCTGGCGGAGATCGACAAGACGGTGGAATTCCTGCAGGGCCGCATCGCGCAGATCAACCGCTCGGTGACGGCGCGGCTGGATTGGGCCGGCCAGCGCGTCGGCCGCATCGCGCAGATGAGCAAGGATTACGGATTTTTCCAGGATCTGACGCAGCCCGTGGTGGAGCGGGTGATCGGCGAATTGGGCAGCGGCCGGGCCGATGCGCAAACCGCCGCATCGGCCAGCGCGCTGATCGAGGCTGCGGCGGCGGTGAACCGCCTGATCGGCCTGCTCAGCCTGACCGCGCAAGCGCCGAGCAATGACGAGCTGGGCCGTTTGCAGACCGAATTCACCACGCTGAACAACCAGATTTTGCGGGATTTCGACAAGGCTGCGTTGAAGCTGGAGGTGGGAGCGGTTCGCACTGCCGCCAATGCGCTGCTGGCCTATGGCTCGGGCGCGGAAAGCCTGTTCGGTCTGCGCCGGGGCGAATTGCGCACCGGCATGACGGCGGGCTTGGCGCTGAAACAGGCGCGCGAGAGCGCGGCCGAGCTTTCCGGCAAGGTGGATGTGCTGGTGGCCGATGCCGGCGTTTCGGCGGCGCAGGCTTCCGCGCTTGCCGCCGGCGAGGGCCGGCTGGCATTGCTGCTGCTGGCCGGTTTCGCCGCGCTCTGCCTGGCCGGCGCGCTGTTCATCGGCTGGGGCTTCGTCGGCCCGCAGATAACCGCGCCGATCATTCGCCTGACCGATGCGATGCGCCGTTTGGCCGAACGCGATTGGTCGGTGCAATTGCGGGAAAGCGCCCGCGCCGATGAAATCGGCGACATGGCGCGGGCGGTGGAAGTGTTCAAGACCGCCGGCCAGGAGAACGAACGCTTGCAGGCCGAGATGGAAGCCAGCCGCGCCGGTTTCGAGGCCGAGCGCAAGGCGCAGGAAGCCCTGCTGGAACAATCCATCGGCCGCATCGTCGGCGCCGCCACCGAGGGCGATCTGCGCCAGCGCATAGATGTGGCGCAGTTGCAGGGCGTGATGCAACGGCTGGGCGCGGGCGTGAACGATCTGCTGGCCACCATGGAGCGCGCGTTGACCGATTTGGGCAACATGGTGGGCGCGCTGGCGCAGGGCAATCTCGGCCATCGCATCGAAGGCGATTATCGCGGCGTGTTCGAGCGTTTGGCCGACGACGGCAACAGCCTGGCGCAGCGCCTGGCCGAGGTGGTGGGCCGGCTCGGCGGCTCGGCCAACAATGTGCGCGACGCGGCGCAGGAAATCTCCGCCGGCAGCAACGATCTTGCCCAGCGCACCGATAGTCAGGCGGCCAGTCTTCAGCGCACGGCGGCGTCGATGGAAGAGATCACTTCCACGGTGCGGCATAACGCCGACAATGCCCGACAGGCCAATCAACTGGCCAATTCCGCCCGCGAGGCGGCAATGAATGGCGGCGCGGTGGTGAGCGATGCCGTGCAGGCCATGGGCCGCATCGAGGAAAGCGCCGGCAAGATTTCCGATATCGTGGCGCTGATCGACGAGATCGCCTTCCAGACCAATCTGCTGGCGCTGAATGCCTCGGTGGAAGCGGCGCGGGCCGGCGAGGCCGGCAAGGGCTTCGCGGTCGTGGCGCAGGAAGTGCGCGCGCTGGCGCAGCGTTCCGCCCAAGCCTCGAAGGAGATCAAGGCGCTGATCGCGCAATCCAACAACGAGGTGCGGGCCGGGGCAAAGCTGGTCAATCAAACCGGCAGCAGCCTGGAAGCCATCGTGGAATCCGTGAAGAAGGCCGCCGCCATCGTGGAGGAGATTTCCATCGCCAGCCAGGAACAGGCGGCCAGCCTGGCCGATATCAACGGCGCGGTGGCTGAGATGGACGAGATGACCCAGCGCAACGGCGCTCTGGTGGAGCAGACCAGCGCTTCGGCGCAGGCCATGGCCGATCAGGCCCGCGAATTGGCTGGGCTGGTGGCCTTCTTCCGCACCTGATGATTCATACCGCGTTAACCTCCTGCCAAGGTTTGCCGCGCATGCTTGGGGCCGATTCGACGAATCGGCGGCGAGGAGCGGAAAATGAGCGAAGCTTTGCGGTTGCGGGCCCCCGGCATGCCCAAATCCGGCATGCCCAGAATGGAAACGCCCGCCCAGGCTAGCCAGGCCTATGGCGCAGCGCAGACGCGCGCGCTGCCCGGCAAGCGGCTCGATGCGGCCCCTGCGGCAAAACAGCGGAAATCCGAAGCCGGCCTGCTCGGGCCCTCCGGTTTGCTTGGGCATTGGGCCTTGTGGGGCGCGGCAATAGGTTTGCTGGCCGGCGGCGCGATCCTGGGCGCCAGTTTTAGCACCGCGCCCAAGCCGGTGCGGGTGTTTCCGGTACCGGTGGCGCAGCTGCCCGGCGCGATGCCTGCGGCCATGCCGGCGCCTTCGGTTCAGGTGCGTCCGCATCTGGGCGAGGCGGCCTCGCATGCTCCGACTATCGTAGTGAACAACCTCAGCCGGCTGATGCCGGGCGAGAGCGAGCGTGAAATCCTGGCCCCGCCGCCGCCGCCCAAGGGCATCGAACCGCTGGCGCTGCCGACCGAATTGCCGCCGCCTGCCGCCATGGCCGAACCGGTGCAGGAAAGCAAACTCGCCAGCGCGGAACCGTCCGCGCCGGCAGTTTTGCCGCCCCAGGCCATGGCTGCGCCGCCCCAGGCCATGGCTGCGCCGCTGCAGGCCGGTTCCTTGGCTGGGCCCGCGCAGAAACCAGCCGCCAAGCCCGCTGCCGCCCCTGCTGCGCTGGCCGCGCCGGCCATGACGACCGCGCCCAGCGCCGGCGGCGAACGCTGGCGCAAGCTTGGCGTGCCGATGCCGGCGGGGGCCAAGCCGCCCTTCATCGCCATTGTGATCGACGATATGGGCCTGGCGCGCCGCAACTCCACCCGCGCTGTGGCCTTGCCCGCGCCGTTGACGCTTTCCTACATGAGCTATGCGCCGGACCTGTCCGAGCAGGCCGCCGCGGCGCGCGCCGCCGGCCATGAATTGATGCTGCATCTGCCGATGGAGCCGCTGGACGCCAAGCGCAACAATCCCGGCCCCTATGCCCTGCTGGTGAACCAGGAGGAAGGCGAATGGCGCCGCCGGGTGAATTGGAGCCTTGATCGTTTCGAAGGCTATGCCGGCGTGAACAACCATATGGGCAGCCGCTTCACCGCCGATGCCGAGGCGATGGGGATCGTGTTGTCGGAAATCCACAAGCGCGGCTTGTTCTGGCTCGACAGCCTGACCGGCCCGCGCTCCACCGGCGTGGCGCAGGCCGGCCGGATCGGCATGGCCGCCACCGGCCGCGACCTGTTCCTGGACGATGAGCGCGATGCCGAGGCCGGCGTGCCGGCGCAACTGGCGATCCTGGAGCGGATTGCGCGCGAACATGGCGACGCCATCGGCATCGGCCATCCCCATGCGCAAACCTTGAATGCCCTGGAACGCTGGCTGGTGGATGCGCCGAAGCGCGGATTCACGTTGATTTCGGCGTCGGCGATGCTGAAATATCGGCTTGAGGGGCGCCAGGCCCCGAACCAGGCCCCGAACCAGGTTCCGAATCAGGTGGCGCATCGCTAGACCAGTTGGCGTCGTAGGCGTCGCGTTCGAAAGCTTCGATATCGCTGACGGTGATGGCCATCTCGGCGACCTGGGTGGGGTTGATGCGGGTCAGCGTTTCGTCGACGCGGATGCAGCCCAGCAGATGATCAATCTCGGTGCCGTCGTTGGATAGCGGCAGCAGCAGGCGCGCATAGCGGATATACGGCCTGCCGGCCAGATACAGCGTGTTCTTGCGGTAATGCACTTTGCGTTCGAAAGCGGCGATGCAGAATGCCTCGTCGAAGAATTCGCGCAACGGGCTGATCACCGCCTCGTCCAGCCAGAGGCCATGCAGCTTGGTCAGCGTCATCTGCTCCACCGCCGATCCGGCCAGGCGATAGCGGAAGCGCTGGTGCTTATGATCCACTTCGATCATGAAGATTTCGGGCAGCAGGCGGCGCAGGGCGATGGGGTCGATGCGGTCGCGCGGCGGCGGGAAGCGGCCGCTTTTAAGGCCGAGCCAATAAAGATAGAGCCAGCGCAGTTCCGGCTCGTCGATATACTCGGCAAATCGCTTGTTCATTTTCTGCCTCGGCCGAATTCTTCGGCCCCGTTTTTCCCATCCGCAGGCAGTATTTCACGTTACGAGTTCAACTGACAATGCTAATTCTTTGTGACAGCAAGATGTGAAACCCGGTCACTCCTCGCCGCCCATGGCGCGTTTCAAACGCTCGGCATCGTAGTTCTCGCCGATCGACAGCGCGCAGATGCGCGACAGATGCATGCGCGACAGGCCGGTTTCCTCGGCCCAGCGGTTGAAGCAATCCTGTATTTTGCGGCGGTCGGCCTTTGACGTAGGGTTTTCAGCGATCTTAAGGCCGGCATCGCGCAGGCAGAGTATCGCATCGCGCGAAAGCACGAAGCCATCCCATCCCAGAAAGCGCAGCAGATATTGCCCGCTATTGCCGCCCAGCCGGCTGCCGCGCTTGGCCAGCAGGTCGAGCAGGCCGATCTGATCGTCGGCTGGCCAGGCGGCGAGGAATTTGCCGAAACTGCCATGCTGCTTGGCGATATCCGTTATGAAGGCGGCATTGGCGCGCACCGACATGATCTTCTGGCCGTTGCGCACGATGCGCTTGTCGGAGGTGAGCTTCTCCCAGAATTCATCCGGCTTATGCAGCAGCTTGCGCGGCTCGAAACCCAGGAAGGCGGCCTCGAAGCCATCCCACTTGGCTTCGATGATGCTCCATACGAAGCCGGCGGAAAACACCCGCTTGGTCATCTCCGCCAGCACGCGGTCGTCGGTGAGCTTCGGCAAGGCCTTGGGCGAGGGCGGCGCGGGCAGCAGGTCCGCCAAGGCCTTCTCGCCGCCTTTGCGCTTGGCGGCGCGGGCCCGGATGGTCTTGAAGGCTGCAACCATGGCGGCGTCTCCCTATTGGCGGCGTCCCGGCGTCTGCGCCATGCGCTCGGCTTCCTGCGCGGCGCGGATCAGGGCCTTGGCCTTGTTCTCGCATTCCACATGTTCCGACATCGGGTCGCTGTCGGCCACGATGCCGGCGCCGGCCTGCACATACATGGTGCCGTCTTTCACCAGCGCGGTGCGGAGCGTGATGCAGGTATCCATCGAGCC
>JAYSEE010000194.1:0-6926 GCA_041914045.1 Ferrovibrio sp.
TGGGCCAGTTTGTCCCTTACGGCATCCCGGTCTTCCGCGCCGGCAGCGTAATCCTAGACGATGGCCGCGTGATCGTGGTGCCGAATTAGCATGAAGTTTTTACAGCCGCGACAAATCCTCGATGGCGTCGAGCACCATGCCGGTGCCGACGGCTATGAGCAGGATATCGCCGGCCACCCGCACGAAGCGGGCGTTTTCAGGCGCGGATAGCCGGATCGAAAGATCCTGCGGCAGCGGATGGAAAATCACATCGCGCGGCAGCGGGCGGCCGAGCTGCCATTTCTTCGCCTGGCCCGGAGGCATGCAGCCGTTATGCTTTTTCGCCAAGCCCGGCGGACAGCGGCCGCCCTGCATGGCGCTGCGGTAATAGTCGCGGATCATGGCTTCGTTGCCGCTGCCGATATGGATGCTGATCGAGGCGCCGCCCGGATTGCCCTTGCTGCTCTGGTTGCCCTGGCCGCCTGGGCCGCCTTGCGCCGAACGGCCATGCGGCGGGCCGCCGCGCTCCGGCTTGTCGGCCCAGGCATATTGCGGGGCCAAGCTGCCGCCGAGCAAGGCGGTTATCACGGTCAGCGCGGATAGGATGCGGGGCATAGGAGGCTCCTGTCTGTTGCCTGGTTGCGAGCAGGAGTCTTTTACCGGATTGCAGCGAAAACATGGCGCAGGAAGGCCGATTTCGTGCGCGCGATCACACGCCGATGCGGGCGGCGCGCTCACGCCTCGTGCCTGGGCTCCGCCTGCCAATCCGGATGCAGCAGCACATGCATCATGTAGGAATTCAGCCCGATGGACATATCGAAGCTGACCAGCTTGTTCACCGATATCGCCGCCGCCGCGATTTCGGCCGGCCGGATTTCATCCACCAGGATGCGCAGCAATTCGCCGATGAAGAAATTATAGCCGGCCATGTAGAGATGCGGCGGCACCTTCGCCTTGTAATGCGCAAAACCGACCGCCAGCGCGCCAATTAGAAAATTCTCGTCGAATTCGCAGAGGAATAGGTCGCGCCAATGCGTGATCTGCTTGGTGCGCAGGCGGTCCATGCTATGCCCCTCGAAGATGCGCTGCGCCTCGGAAAAACGCAGCATATAGGCATAGAAGCGCTGCGTGATGCCGTTGACATGACGGTGCAGCACGGGGCGCAACTGACGAATATTATTTACGGTTTCCGATCCTATGGAAAAACGCGCCAATCTGGATTCCAGATTGATCTTGCGCGCCAATACCGACATTTCGTCGGCCCAATTCGAAAACTGATCCATGCTATTACCCCCCCCCTTGCCAATGCTGCCGCTTCCGGCATCACGACTTATGCGGGCTGCTTATTGCTGCGCAAACCAGCCTAATGGTGATAATATCAAAAAAAATACAATTAACACGTGCAATTATAGCTGCTCGGCGTCGATGCGCAATTCAATGATGGCGGGCTTGCCAGACGCGCGGGCGCGCTCGAAGGCCGCGGGGAATTCCTCGGTGCGCGAGACGGTTTCGCCATGGCCGCCATAGGCCCGCGCCAGGGCCGCGAAATCCGGGTTGAACAGATCGGTGCCGCTGATGCGGGCGGGATATTCGCGCTCCTGATGCATGCGGATGGTGCCGTAGATGCCGTTATTCACCACGATCACGATCACGGCGGCGCCGTATTGCATGGCGGTGGAGAATTCCTGCTGGGTCATCTGGAAGCAGCCATCGCCGGCAAAGGCAATGGCGATGCGTTCTGGAAAGGCCAGCTTGGAGGCCACCGCGCCGGGCAGGCCATAGCCCATCGAGCCGGAAGTAGGCGCAAGCTGGCTGCCATATCGGCGATAGCGATAGAAGCGATGCAGCCAGGTGGCGTAATTGCCCGCGCCATTGGTGCAGACCGTATCGGCCGGCGTATTGGCGCGCAGCCAGGCGACGACTTCCGACAATTGCAGATCGCCCGGCGATTGGGTGGGCTGCTGCCACGCCTCATAATCGGCGCGCATCTGCTTGGTGCGCGCGGCCCAGCGCGAACCGTCGATGCCATCCAGGGCGCGAGCCGCCGCAATGAAGGCGCGGCTGGAAGCGTTGATCGCCAGATCGGGCTGATAGACGCGGTTGAGTTCTTCCGCGCCGGCATGGATGTGGATCATCTTCTGCCCCGAACCCGGCTTAGGGCGCGGCAGATCGAACAGGGTATAGCCGCCCGTGCTCATCTCGCCCATGCGGGAGCCCAGCAGGATCAGCAGATCGGCCTGCTTCACCTGCTCCGCCAGTTTCGGATTGGGGCCGATGCCGAGTTCGCCGACGTAATTCGGGAAGTCGTTGTCGATGTAATCCTGACGGCGGAAACTGGGCGCTACCGGCAGGTCGCAGGCTTGCACGAAAGCCTGGGTCTGCAAACGCAATTCCTCGCTCCAGCCGCCGCCGCCGACGATCAGCAGCGGACGCTCGGCGGCCTGCAGCATGGCCCGGAAACGCGCCATGTCGTCCGGCCCCGGATGCGCTTCGACCGGCGCGATCTTGGCGCCATCGAGCGTATCGGCGCTATCGGTCAGCATGTCTTCCGGCAATGCCAGCACCACCGGGCCGGGCCGGCCGGATTTCGCCACCGAGAAGGCGCGGCCGATAAATTCCGGAATGCGCGCCACGTCGTCGATCTGCGCCACCCATTTCGCCATCTGGCCGAACATGCGGCGATAGTCGATTTCCTGGAAGGCCTCGCGCTCGATCATGTCGCGCCCAACCTGGCCGATCAGCAGGATCATCGGCGTGGAATCCTGAAACGCCACATGCACGCCGGCCGAGGCATTGGTGGCCCCGGGACCGCGCGTAACCATGCAGATGCCGACCTTGCCGGTGGTCTTGGCATAGGCATCGGCCATCATCGCCGCGCCGCCTTCCTGGCGGTTGCAGATGAAGCGGATCGCATTGGCATGCTCATGCAGCGCATCCAGCACCGCCAGATAGCTTTCGCCCGGCACGCCGAAAACCGTATCGACGCCTTGAATCCGCAATTGCTCGACCAGAATCCGGCCGCCGGTGCGCATGCTCATCCGAAATGACTCCTGCTCGGTAAAAATGCCGGGCGCCAGATTAGGCAGCCCGGCGGCATCCCTCAAGCCACGGCTCACCCGGCGGGACGGATATTGCGGCGGAGCCAGCCGGCAAACGCATCTTCATCCAAGGCGCCATCGGCCAGACCGATGATGGCTTTATAGACCTCGGCATCCGATGCGGCGAGGTCGTAGCCGTTGTCGAGCAGGAATACTTCCGCCGCCAACAGCGCCATGCGTTTATTCCCGTCGTTGAAGGGGTGATTGCGGGCAACGCCGAAAGCGTAGCAGGCCGCCAGACTTGCCGCATCGGCATCGCCATAAGCTGCGCGGTTCGGCGCGCGCGCCAGGGCCGATTGCAGCAGGCCGATATCGCGCACCCCCGACAAACCGCCATGCTCGGCCAATTGCGCCTCATGCACCGCCAGCAGCAAGGCCTCGGAAAGCCAACGCCAGGATTTTGCCGTCACTTCGCCAATTCCCGCAGCACATTGCGGCGGGTCTTGGCGACTGTCTCGGCCAGTTTCATCTGGCGCTCGAAATCAGGATCATAGGGCGTGATCCGAAAACCCTCGGGGGTTTCGGTGAGATACACCGTATCGCCCTGCTCCAGCCGAAGCTTGGCCAGGGCTTCCTTCGGCAGCAGCAGGCCGGAGGAATTGCCGATCTTGGTGATCTTGAGGGCATGCATATTGAGCATCCGGCCACGTTAAAACATATGTTCTAACATAGCCGGATATACCCGCTACGTAAATCCCTGTTCGCCCCTACCCCTTCAGGCGGAAAAAGCCGACCAACTGGGCCAGTTCGGTGGCCTGGCCGGCCAGCGACTGGGCGGCGGCGGTGGTTTCCTCCACCAGGGCGGCGTTGCGCTGGGTCATTTCGTCCATGCCGGCGACGGCGGTGTTGATCTGCTCCAGCCCGGTGGCCTGCTCGCGGCTGGCGGCGGCGATCTCGGCCACGATATCCGACACTTTCTTCACCGCCGCGACGATCTCGCCCAGGCTGGCGCCGGTCTGGTTCACCAGGGCCGCGCCATCCTTCACCTGCGCATTGGATTCCGAAATCAGCGTCTTGATCTCTTTCGAAGCGCCGGCGCTGCGCTGCGCCAGCGCCCGCACTTCCTGCGCCACGACAGCGAAGCCCTTGCCGGCCTCGCCGGCCCGCGCCGCTTCCACCGAGGCATTCAGCGCCAGCAGATTGGTCTGGAAGGCGATCTCGTCGATCAGCGCCACGATATCGGAAATCTTCTGCGCGCTGCCTTCGATGCGGCTGACGGCCGCCACCGCCTGTTGCGTGACTTGCCCGCCCTTCTCGGCGGTATCGCGCGCAGCGCCGGCAAGCTGATTGGCGGCCTGAGCATTGTCGGCATTCTGGCGCACCGTTGCCGTGATCTCATGCATGGAAGCGGCGGTCTCTTCGATGGAGGCCGCCTGGCTTTCGGTGCGCTGCGCCAAATCCTGGCTGCCGGAGGAGATTTCGTTGGAAGCGCCGCGCACGGTTTCGGCGGTGTGGCCCAGCCGACCGGCGAAATCCCGCAGCCGCTCGGCCATGCTGTTGGCGCTGTCTTTCAAGGTGCCGAACACGCCCTGATATTGCCCGCGCACTTCATGGGACAGATCGCCCTGCGCCAGCGCGCCCATCACATTCGCGAGTTCGCCGGCCATGCCTTCCAAAGTATCGGTAAGGCTGTTGAGCTGCTGGCTCACGGCCAGATAGAAGCCCTCCTTGCCCTGCTGTCCGAGCCGGTCGGAAAAATTTCCTTCCGATATCTTGCCGCAAAGCGCGGCGATTTCCTGCGCCGCCTGGCGGTCGCGGGCATCGGTTTCAGCGCGCTTGCGCTCGGCTTCCTGACGCTGAGCGGCGATTTCGCTCTCGGCGCGCTGGCGGGCGATCATGCTGTCCTTGAACACCTGCACGGCCTTGGCCATGGCGCCGATCTCGTCGCCGCGCTCGGCGCCATCCACCTGAGTGGCCAAATCGCCCGAGGCCAGGCGGCCCATCACGCCGGTGATGCGGCTGATCGGGCGCGTAATGGTGGCCACCACCACATAGATGCCCAGCACCAAGGCGACCAGCACGCCGGCAATCATGCCCATGATCATCGCCGGGCGCTGCACTTCGTAGAAATTGGTCAATTCGGTATTCAGAACGCTGACCTGCTCGAAATTCGCCTTGGCGGCGGCCTCGATCTGGCGGTTCAGATTCTGGCGATTGGCGCGGTTGGCGTCGTTGTCGCCGTATTCGCGACCCTGGGCCGGGCCTATCTCGGTGCCCAACCGGACCAGCTCGGCGCGGAAGCTGATGAATTCACCCACCGTCTTGCGGAACGCCTCATAACGCTCGCGATCGGCGGCGCTGACCAGCGGTGCGATATCGTTGGTGGTTTCCTGCAGCCGCTTGAGATTGGCCAGCAGCGGATTGCCGAAGCGTTTCGCCTCGTCGAGATCGCGCGACATATAGACGCCGCGGGAATCCATCACCACGGCATAAACCAACTTGTCCACCCGCTCGAGCAGATTGGACGTTTTCGCCAGCGCCTCCATGCGATTGGTCTGATGCTCATACCGATCCAGCGCGCTGACCCCGGTATAACCAACGCCCGCCGCCACCAAGGACAGCAGAATGAGCACCGAAAACACCCGGGGGCCGATATTGATCCGCGACAAGTTCAGCATTCTTGCCTCCATTGGCTAGGGAATATGCTTGGGAACTGCGTCTGGCGATGCGGAATCGGAGGAGGCAAGCAGGCTGCCGACGGCAAATCGAGTTGCCGTCCGGCCTGTGCCGCAATGGCAATGGCCCGATAAATGCGTTGCAGGGAATACCGCCGACAATCGCGCGCAGAGCGCCCTCCCGAGTGAACGCTTCTTATGGGCGAATCCTAGAATGCCGGCTTGCTAAACACCAGAAATAATTCGAAAATTATTCCCCCATAACGAGCGTGGCGGCGCCTTAGCGCAAGATCGGCGCGAAACCGGCCGGCGTCATCAACTTGGTTTCCTGGTTAATCAGGTAGCCGGCCTTGGCGCTTTCCGCCAGAAACAGCTGCCATTCCGGATCGGCCTGCATGCCGGCGCGCTTGGTTTCACGATCGGCCGCGCTCTCGTAGCACCAGATATGCATATAGGTGTTGAGCGGGCCCGTCTCGGTGACCAGGAAAGCCAGCGGCTTGCCCAGGTGGCGCTGCTGCGGCTGCAGGCCAAGGCGCTCATACAGCTCCAATTGCAGTTTGATGGTGCCGGGACGGCAAGTATACGTACGAACATCGAGCAGCATGCGGCCTCCTTTTCCAGGCGATCAAGGTAAGGCGCTGCCCTGCCCTTGTCGAGCCGACGCTTTCCCGGCATAAGCAGCGCAGCGCCTTTTCTGAGGTGTTTTCGGGAGGAAGACCATGCAGATCGCCGCGCGCATGAACCGGCTGGGCAGCGAAAGCGCCTTCGAGGTATTGGCCCGCGCCAAGGCCATCGACATGCAGGCCGCCAAAGACGGCAGCAAGAGCGTAATCAACTTAGGCATCGGCCAGCCGGATTTCTCCACGCCCGAGCATATGGTGGAAGCCGCCGTGAAGGCGCTGCGCGACGGCCATCACGGCTATACCCCGGCCAACGGCATCCTGCCGCTGCGCGAGGCGGTGGCGGCCGATATCGCGGCGCGGCGCGGCGTGAGCGTGAATCCGGACAACATCGTGATCGTGCCCGGCGGCAAGGTGACCATGGCCACCGCGATCCAGATGTTCGGCGAACCGGACGCCGAGATCATGTACCCCGATCCGGGCTTCCCGATCTATGAATCCCTGGTGAAGTTCACCGGCGCCGAGGCCTGCGGCTATCCGTTGCTGGAAAAGGACGGCTTCGCTTTCCGGGCCGACGATCTGCTGGCCCGCATCACCCCGCGCACCCGGCTGCT
>JAYSEE010000195.1:0-1458 GCA_041914045.1 Ferrovibrio sp.
TTCGATCAGCATTTCCAGGATGGCATCGAGCTGCTCGTAAGGCGGCAGGCTGTCCTGGTCGGTCTGGTTGTCGCGCAATTCGGCGGTCGGCGGGCGCTGGATGATGCTATGCGGAATCACGATGCCGTCCGGGCCCTTGGCGCCTTCCGGCTTGGCGGTGTTGCGCCAGCGCGAGAGGTCGAACACCATCATCTTGTAAACGTCTTTCAACACCGAATACCCGCCGCACATATCGCCATAAAGCGTGGCATAGCCCACGCTCATTTCCGACTTGTTGCCGGTGGTAAGCACCATATGGCCGAATTTGTTGGATAAGGCCATCAAGGTGACGCCGCGCACGCGGCTTTGCAGATTCTCCTCGGTGATATCCGGTGCACGGCCATTGAAGCTGGGCGCCAGCATCTGCGTGAAGGCCGCCACCGCCGGCTCGATCGGGATGCTTTCATAGCTTACGCCCAGCGCATCGGCGCAGGCGGCGGCATCGTCCAGGCTGAGCTGCGAGGTATAGCGCGAGGGCAGCATCACGCAGCGCACGCGGTCGGCGCCCAGGGCATCGACGGCCACGGCGGCCGACAGCGCGCTGTCGATGCCGCCCGACAGGCCCAGCACCACGCCGGGAAAGCGGTTGCGGTCCACGTAATCGCGCAGACCCAGCATCATGGCTTCATAGATCGCCGGCAGCCGATCCAGCGGCCGCGCCAGCGGACCCGGCGCGCAGACCCAGCCCTTATCGGTGCGCCGCCAATCGGTGATCGCAAGCGCCGACTTGAATTCGCCGAGCCGCACCGGCATCGAACGATCCGCGTTCAGCACGAAGGAAGCGCCGTCGAAGACCAGTTCGTCCTGCCCGCCCACGGTGTTGAGATAGACCAGCGGCAGCCCGGTCTCCACCACGCGGCCGACGGCATGGTTGAGGCGGCTGTCCGTCTTGCCCAGTTCGAAGGGCGAGCCATTCGGCACCAGCAGGATTTCCGCGCCGGTCTCGGCCAGGCATTCGGTCACGTCCGGAGTCCAGATATCCTCGCAGATCGGCAGGCCGATGCGCACGCCGCGAAACACCAGCGGACCCGGCAAAGGCCCGGCATCGAAAACCCGCTTCTCGTCGAACACGCCGTAATTGGGCAGATCGTGCTTAAAGCGCAAACCAACGATCTCGCCGCCATCGGCCAGGATCGCGGCGTTATAGAGTTTGCCATTCTCGCGCCAGGGCGCGGTGAGCACGATGCCGGGGCCGCCATCGCGGGTGCTTTCGGCGAGGGCCCGCACCGACTGCTCGCAGGCGCGGATCGCCGCCGGGCGCAGCACCAGATCCTCCGGCGGATAGCCGATCACAGCCAGCTCCGGCAACAGCAGCAGATCCGCGCCGGCGGCTGCCGCAGCGGCGCGGTTTTCCGCGATCAAACGGCTGTTGCCGGCGATGTCGCCCATCACCGGGCTGATCTGCGCGAGCGCTATGCG
>JAYSEE010000195.1:1468-6881 GCA_041914045.1 Ferrovibrio sp.
GCGGAGGCGGTCTGTCATGGGGGAAAGCATTAACGCCAGGGCAGGCTTACCGCAAGGACCGGCTTAGGCTAATGTCTTGGCAAATACGGCGTTTTTCCGGGAAGGAAAAGATCATGAGCGGCAATATCCAGGTATTGATGAAGCAGCATCCCACCGGCTGGGTGCAGGAGAGCGATTTCGAGATCGTGGATCGGCCGATCCCGCAGCCCGGCCCGGGCGAAGTGCTGGTGCGCAATATCTGGCTGTCGCTGGACCCCTATATGCGCGGCGCGATGGACCCGGTGCGATCCTACCGCGCCACGCTGAAGCCCGGCGATCTGATGGTCGGCGGCACGGTGGGCCAGGTGATGCAGAGCGACAATCCGAAATTGCCGGTGGGCAGCTATGTGGTGGGCCAGCTCGGCTGGCAGGCCTATGGCGTGAGCGACGGCAAGGATCTGCGCATCGTCGATGCCAAGGCGGCGCCGCTTTCGGCCTGGCTGGGCGTGGTGGGCATGCCGGGCGTAACGGCGCATTACGGCCTGATGCAGATCGGCAAGCCGAAAGCCGGCGACACCGTGGTGGTTTCCGCCGCCTCGGGCGCCGTTGGCGCCACGGTGGGGCAGATCGCCAAGCTGAAGGGCTGCCGCGTGGTGGGCATCGCCGGCGGCAAGGAGAAATGCGATTACGCGGTGAAGGAGCTCGGCTTCGATGCCTGCATTGATTACAAGGCCGAGGACATGCATGCCCAGTTCAAGGCCGCCACGCCCGATCGCGTGGATGTGTATTTCGAGAATGTCGGCGGCCAGATTCTGGAGATGGTGGCGGCGCGGCTGAACACCTTCGCCCGCGTGGCGCTGTGCGGCATCATCAGCCAATACAATCTCACCAAGCCGGAAGGCTTTACCGGCATGCGGCATCTGCTGGTCAATCGCGCCAGCATCACCGGCTTCATCATCTCCGACCACCTGCCCTACTGGCCCGGCGCCATCGGCGAACTGGCCGGCTGGCTGCAGCAGGGCAAGCTGAAATTCCGCGAAAGCGTGGCGGATGGCCTGCCGAACGCGCCCGCCGCCTTCATCGGCATGCTGGCCGGCAAGAATTTCGGCAAGCAACTGGTGCGCATCGGGCCGGATAAGATTTAAACCGGCAAGGTTTAAGCCGACATCAACAATCTTTCGGCCTCGGCGACATCCTCCGGCCGGTTGATGTTGAAAAGCGCGGCCTCGGGCAACGCCAGGCGGCGCATGCCATGGCGTTCGGCCCAGAGCGCCACCTTGCGCAGATCGCTCTGCCGCAAAACGGCAAGCAGGTCGTCGTGCAGCGCAAGCGGCCAGAGTCCGACCACCGGATTGAGCCGGCCGCCAGTTTCTGCGCAAACCGGCCCGCCGCCATCGCTCAGCGCAAACAAACGCATGGCGAGATCGCGCGGCGGAAACGGGCCATCGCCCGGCAGGCTGAGCAGGAATTTCGCTTCCGGATGCTGGGCGCGCGCCCATTGCATGCCGGCGAGCAAACCGGCCAGGGGGCCCGGATGATCCGGAATGGGATCGGGCAGCACCGGCAGGCCGAAAGCCTTGAATCGCGCCGGATCGCCATTGGCGTTGATGGCGGCGGCCCCCACCTGGGGCAACAGGCGATCCAGCAGATGCGCCAGCAACGGCTTGCCGCCGATGGGCAACAGGCATTTATCGCCGCCGCCCATCCTTTGCGCCAAACCGCCGGCCAGAACCACGCCGACGATCTCTTTCATGCCCCCATCCGAAAATGCCGCTAGCCGGTGGCAATATACTGCCGCAGCGCCTCGGCTTCCATCTCGGTATGCGCGATGCGGCGCTTCACCACGTCGCCGATGGAAATCATGCCGGTCAGCCGGCCATTCTCCACCACCGGCAGATGGCGAATGCGCCGCGCCGTCATCAGATGCATCACGTCTTCCACAGTATCCGACGGCGCGCAGACCAGCACATCGCGGGTCATCACGGTATCCGCGCCGCGCGCCAGGATATCGGCGCCATGGCGCGACAGGCCGCGCACCACATCGCGCTCCGACAATATCCCGGCGATGCCGCCATGGGCATTCAGCACCAGCAGGGCGCCGATGCCATGCTGCGACAGCAGCCGGCACACATCGGCAATGCTGTCGGTCGGCTTTGCCGATACCAGGGCATGGCCTTTTTCTTTCAGGATGGACGCAACATTCATGACGTTTCCTCCTCCTTTATTGGCAGGCCGGAAGCAAATCGCATGAATGCGCGC
The DNA here is from genome assembly GCA_041914045.1 of Ferrovibrio sp. Lineage (GTDB taxonomy): Bacteria > Pseudomonadota > Alphaproteobacteria > Ferrovibrionales > Ferrovibrionaceae > Ferrovibrio. Next base: position 3,707 of record JAYSEE010000195.1, read on the forward strand.
AACGCCAAAAAATCCGAGACCGCTTGATTACTCCACCATGCGCATCCGCTTCCGGCTTTACGCTTCAAGTCTCCGCCAATCGCGGCGGCCAGGCAAGCGGAGATTTGCCAATCAGCGCATGAGGATGCGGCGCACGCCGTCTTCCAGTTCGGCGATCACCCGGGCGGTCGTGTCGTCATGGCGGATTTCGGCCCAATAGCGCGCCAGTTTGCCATTGCCGAACACGCCCTGGCGCTCGAAGCTTTTTTCCATCACCGCAACGAAGAACAGCACCGGCACCACCGAACAATCGGCCAGGCTGTAAGCGCCATCCACGGCGAACCCTTGATCGCCGAGATTATGCTCCAGAATCGCCAGCGCCTTGGCCAGATCGGCGAAGCCCTGCTCGACGATGGCCGCATCGCGCTTTTCCGGATTCATCTGGCGGAACAGCTTGCCGACGGCGGCAAAGACATAGAGGTCGCCGATCTGCATCAGCAGCCGCATGCGGGCGCGCGCCTCTGGCGTGCTCGGGCGCAGGGGCGGCTCGGGGAATTTATCTTCCAGATATTCCAGGATCACATTGGATTCCGGCAAATAGCTGCCATCGTCCAGCTTGAGCACCGGAATCTTGCCGATCGGATTGACGGCAAGAAATTCGGGCGTCTTCAGCCCCTCCTTGGGCGGAAACACCATCTCCACCGGCGCTGCCTTGCGATAGATCAGCAAGCGCGCCCGCGCCGCGAAAGGCGACCCCTTCACCTGGATCAACTGCATCGCACCCTCTCCCAATTTTATCAAATAATCTTGCGGCTGCGCAGATCGGCGATGCGCGCGGCATCGAGACCGAGAAACTTTTGCAGCACTTCCTCGGTATGCTCGCCCAGCAAGGGCGGCCCGCGATCGTAGCTGACCGGCGAATCCGACATTTTCAGCGGGCTGGCCAGCGCCGGCACCTTGCCCATCAGGCTGTGCGGCACTTCCTGCTGCATGCCGCGCGCCTGCACCTGCGGATCGGCGAAGACGCGATCCACCGTGTTGATCGGGCCGCAGGGTACCGCGCGCTTTTCCAGCCGCGCGATCAGATCGTTCATGGCGTATTTGCGCGTTTCGGCCTCGATGGCGGCCACCACCGCGGCGCGGTTGGCCACGCGGGCGATGCCGGTGGCGAAACGCTCATCCTGCAGCCAGTCGGTGCGGCCGATCTCGTCGGCGAAGCGCGAAAACTGGCCATCGTTGCCGATCGCCAGGATCACGTAACCATCGGCGCAGGGAAAGCCCTGATACGGCACGATGGCGGCATGGCCGTTGCCCATGCGGATCGGCGCTTCGCCCGATACCAGGTAATACAAAGCCTGATTGGCCAGCGTCCCGACCTGCACATCCAGCAAGGCCATGTCGAGATGCTGGCCGCGGCCGGAGCGATGGCGCTGATTCAGCGCGGCAACGATCGCGATGGTGGAATAAAGCCCGGTCATCACGTCTGCCAACGCCACGCCGGCCTTTTGCGGGCCGCCGCCGGGCAGGCCGTCGCGCTCGCCGGTCACGCTCATCAGGCCGCCCATGCCCTGGATCAGGAAATCGTAGCCGGCACGCGGCGCATAGGGCCCGGTCTGGCCGAAGCCGGTGATCGAGCAATAGACCAGCTTGGGATTCAGCGGCGACAGGCTGGCATAATCCAGGCCGTATTTCTTCAGGCCGCCGACCTTGTAATTCTCCACCAGCACATCGGCCTTCATCGCCAACTCGCGCAGCAGCGCCTGGCCCTCCGGGCTGCTCATATCCACGGTGATGGAATGCTTGCCGCGATTGGCGGAGAGATAATAGGAGGAATCGGCGCGCTCGCCGGTCTGCGGATGTTTCAGGAAGGGTGGCCCCCAGGAGCGGGTATCGTCGCCCTCGCCGGGCTTTTCCACCTTGATCACCGTGGCGCCCAGATCGGCCAGAATCTGAGTGGACCAAGGGCCGGCCAAAACCCGGCTGAGGTCCAATACCAGGATGTCATCCAACGCACGCATGCTGCAAAATCTCCCGAAATAAACCCGGCCCGGCTTGCATGGCCGGGCCAAGCGAAACCATGCCCAAAATCAGGCCCAGGGCCAAGGGCGAGGACGCGGAAATCGAGGGATCGGCGCAAATGCCCAAGCAGGCCGGAAATCCAGGAAAAACCTGCCCCGCGCCAGGGGTTGCGCCAGGGCCGTGAAAGCCTTGCGGCAGCCCCGCCCATCGGATATGGTCCGCGCGCTTTTCGACCGGCGCCGAAGGGCTTTGCGGAGAGGTGCCAGAGCGGTCGATCGGGGCGGTCTCGAAAACCGTTGTGCGTGCAAGCGTACCGTGGGTTCGAATCCCACCCTCTCCGCCAGTCAACGCTAAGTGACTGAACCGCCAGTAAATCACTGAAAAACAAGACGGAAATTGCCCGACATATCCACCTTGGATATCCACCGGAGCAACGAACCGTGGCAAAACATCCCTGGCTGACAAAGGGCAAATTCGGCGTCTACTATCTTCGGGCTAAAGTGCCTGTCGATCTGGTGGCTGCCGTGGGGAAAAAGGAAATACGAAAAAGCCTCCGCACCAAGGAGCGGAAGGCGGCCAAGCAACGCGTCAATGTCGAGGCGGTAAGGCTCGATACCTATTTCGATCAGATGCGGCGTGTGCGGGCCGGACAGCCCCCGGTGGACATATCCAAGGATCAGGCCGAGCAACTAGCCTTGGCTTACTTCCTCAAGGGCCGTTCCGGCTGGCAGGTATCCTGGGATTGGCAAGACGCCGACCAGTTGGATAGCGACGCCCCTAGCGAGATTGAAAGCCTGCTGGAAGATGAATTGGCCTTGCGCGAGATGCGCAGCGAAATCCAGCTTAGACCGCTCTATTACGAGCAGGTTGATGCATTACTGAGAGAAAACGGTTTTGTCGCGAACCGCCGCTCCGACGCATACACTTATCTGTGCGGCCTGGTTCACCGTGGCGAAATCGAAAAGAAAAGACGCCGCCGCCTGGCATTGTCTGGTGAGAACTTTGAGCAAGGCGCCGACCCGTTCTTCAGGGAGAGACAGGCTCCCTCCCAAGAGGCACATATTCCCGCCCGCAAGTCTCCCAGACATACATTCGAGCAAGTAGTGGACCAGTTCAAAGCGCATCACACCAACAAGCGAGCGGCAAGGAAAACCCAGGATGATTACGCAAGCATATT